>NZ_JBWJVM010000076.1:0-42188 GCF_056428985.1 Streptomyces sp. CA189
TGAGCTGGAAGTATCCAGCCCGCTCCGCAGAGAGCTTCCTGGGCCCCTGGGGGCTCCGCACCTCACGGATCCGGAAGTCCATCGCATCCCCTGAACTGGGGTGTTGCGACAACCACTAGAACCCAAGGATGGGGACGGGCCCTCGCGCCGTCTCCGCACCGGGCCGCCGGGTCAGTGCGGCTCCTTCTCGGAGGTCTGCCGCTCCGGGTCGGGAGTACCGCCGATGAAGTTCTCGAACCGGCGCCGCGGCGAGGCCCACCGGCGGTCGTGGTGGAAGGCGCGCAGCTGGGCCTTGGCGCGGGCCTTCGGGCGGTTCGCGTAGAACTTCTTCGCGTACGGAGAACCGGGCCGGGCGAGGCGGACCGAGCCGATCAGCGCGACGAAGGGGATGACCGTGCCGAAGAACGCGGTGCGCGGTTTGCCCTTCCACAGGGCGATCAGGGCGAGGAAGAAGTTGGTCGCCGTGTTCATGGCGACCAGGCCGCGGTTGTGCCGCTCGTCCTCGGTGAGGTCGTTGACCCCGAACGGCAGGAAACCGCCCAGCACCAGCGCCACGACCGCCGCCGTCAGGACCACGATCTCCACGCTCTTGCGCCCCTGCTCGCTCCAGTAGACGTCGTCCAGGTGCAGGATCAGCGCGAACTCGTCCAGCACCAGCCCCGCGCCCAGCCCGAAGATCACGGCCGACAGCCCCGCCCCGAAGCTGTGCCGGGCGCTGCCGATCGCACCGAAGCCGCCGATGATCACGAGGATCACGCCCGGGACCACGTGGTGGATGTGCATCCCGCCCGGCGTGACGTTCTTGAAGGGCCCGCGCCCCGCCCGGATCATCCGGGTGATCACGCGGGTGACCAGGAAGGACAGCACGAAGGCGACCAGCGCGAGGAGCAGCGGGAGCTTCCCCGGCTCCACAATGTTGCGATACCACCAGTGACCCATGCCACCACCTTCCGGTTTGGGGCGTTATGGGTAACTTACCGGTCCCGTCGAGCGGGTAGCGTTCGCGCCGATGACAGATTCGTACGACGGCCCGCCCCTGACCCCGCCCCCGGACCGGGCCTCGCTGCTCGACGGGGTCCGCTTCGCCTTCGGCACGCTCACCGTGCTGCCCGCGCGCATCACCCGCTGGGACCGTCCCGCCGCCCGCACCGGCATGGCCTGCGCCCCGCTCGCCGGGCTCGTCGTGGGGCTCCTCTCGGCCGTGCCCGGGGTGCTCCTGCTGCTGTGCGGCGGCGGCCCGCTGCTCGCCGCGGCCGTCACCGTCGCCGTACCGGCGGCCCTGACCCGCGCCCTGCACCTGGACGGCCTCGCCGACACGGTGGACGGACTGGGCAGCGCCAAGCCGGCCGACGCCGCGCTGCGCATCATGAAGCAGTCCGACATCGGCCCCTTCGGGGTGGTGGCGCTGGTGTTCGTGCTGCTGGTCCAGGTCGCGGCGCTGGCGAACGTGTACGCCGACAGCTGGACCCGGGGTGCGCTGGCCGCCGTGGTCGCCGCCGTCGCCGCCCGGCTCGCCATGACCCTGGCCTCCCGCGACGGCGTCCCTCCGGCCCGCCCCGAGGGGCTGGGCGCGGCGGTCGCCGGAGTGGTCCCCGGCGGCGCCGCCGCCGCGGTCGCCGCGCTGGTGGTGGTCCTGTCCGCCGCCGCCGCGCTGCCGCTGGGCCTGCCGGCCGCCGCGCAGCACGCGGCGGCGGTCCTGGCCGCCCTACTGGCGGCGGAGGCCCTGCTCCGCCGCTGCGTACGCCGCTTCGACGGGGTCACGGGCGACGTGTTCGGAGCCCTGGCCGAGGTCTCGGCGACGACGGCCCTGGTGGTACTGGCCCTGGGCTAGGGCCTGGGACGACGTAGGGTCAGGGCGTGGAAACGACCCCGAACCAGGCCCCGACGCCCATCCGGGTGCTCCTCGCCGACGACCAGGCCCTGCTGCGCAGCGCGTTCAAGGTGCTCGTCGACTCCGAGGCCGACATGTGCGTGGTCGGGGAGGCCTCCGACGGGGCGCAGGCCTTCGAGCTGGCGCGCACGGAGCGGCCCGACGTCGTGCTCATGGACATCCGGATGCCCGGCACCGACGGCCTCGCCGCCACCCGGCTGATCAGCGCCGACCCCGAACTGGCCGCGGTGCGCGTGGTGATGCTGACGACCTTCGAGGTGGACGAGTACGTGGCGGCGGCCCTGCGGGCGGGCGCCTCCGGGTTCCTCGGCAAGGGCGCCGAGCCCGAGGAACTGCTCAACGCCATCCGCGTCGCGGCGGCCGGCGACGCGCTGCTCTCCCCGGCCGCCACCAAGGGGCTCATCGCCACCTTCCTCGCGCAGGGCGGCGGCGCCGGCGACACCCCCGCCGCGGGCGCCGACCACGTACAGCGCCTCGCCGCGCTGACCGTCCGCGAGCGCGAGGTCCTCGTACTCGTGGCGGCGGGCCTGTCCAACGACGAGATCGCCCGCCGGCTGGAAGTCAGCCCGCTCACCGTCAAGACCCACGTGAACCGCGCCATGTCCAAGCTCGGCGCCCGCGACCGGGCGCAATTGGTGGTCATCGCCTACGAATCGGGACTAGTCCGGCCCAGGGCCGACTAGTTCGGAGGCGTTTCGGAGGAGTTCGGAGCAGTTCGGAGTAGCCCCGCCTACTGCGGACGCGGTATGCCCCGGATAAGGACGGGACCTGGGGCCGACGTGGCCGTGCCCCTGTGCGGGAGAGGCTGAGGGAGCCCGCGCGTGCCCGACGGCACGGCCCCGTCATGCCTCGTAGACGTCACCGCGTCCCTGCAGAGAGATCCCCATAGCCATGTTCCGGCTGTCCCGCTTCAGCCTCGCCCAAAGGGCGCTGATCGGCCTCGTGTCGCTCGTCGCGCTCCTCTTCGGCGCCATTGCCATCCCGCAGCTCAAGCAGCAGCTGCTGCCCTCCATCGACCTGCCGATGGTGTCCGTGCTCGCGCCGTACCAGGGCGCCTCGCCCGACGTGGTGGAGAAGCAGGTCGTCGAACCGATCGAAGCCATGCTCAAGGGCGTCGACGGCATCACCGGCATCACCTCCACCGCCAGCGAGGGCAACGCCCTCATCATGGCGACCTTCGACTACGGCGACGACGGCACCAAGCAGCTCGTCGCCGACGTCCAGCAGGCCGTCAACCGGGCCCGCGTACGGCTGCCCGCCGAGGTGGACCCGCAGGTGATCGCCGGTTCCACCGACGACATGCCGACCGTGGTCCTCGCCGTCACCTCCGACAAGGACCAGCAGGCGCTGGCCGACCAGCTGAACAAGTCGGTGGTCCCCGCGCTGGAGGACATCGCGGGCGTCGGCCAGGTCACCGTCGACGGGGTCCAGGACGTCCAGGTCACCGTCACCCCCGACAACGCCAAGCTCGCCGCCGCCGGCCTCGACGGAGCGGCCCTGGCCCAGGGCCTCCAGGCGGGCGGCGCCACCATCCCCGCCGGCTCCTTCGACGAGGGGGGCAAGAACCGCACCGTGCGCGTCGGTTCGGGCTACACCTCGCTCGCCCAGCTGGAGGACCTGCGCCTCACCGCCGGACCGGGCAAGCCCGCCGTCCGCCTCGGCGACGTGGCGAGCGTGAAGCAGGAGCCCGCCAAGGCCGACTCCCTCACCCGCACCAACGGCAAGCCCAGCCTCGCCCTGGTCCTCACCATGGACAAGGACGGCAGCGCCGTCGCCATCTCGGACGCGGTCAAGGACAAGCTGCCCGAGCTCCGCTCCACCCTCGGCTCCGGCGCCGACCTGACCGTGGTCAGCGACCAGGGCCCGGCCGTCGCCAAGTCCATCTCGGGCCTGACCACCGAGGGCCTGCTCGGCCTGGTCTTCGCGGTCGTCGTGATCCTGGTCTTCCTCGGCTCGCTGCGCTCGACGCTGGTCACCGCGGTCTCCATCCCGCTGTCCGTCGTCCTCGCGCTGATCGTGCTGTGGACCCGCGACCTCTCCCTCAACATGCTGACGCTGGGCGCGCTCACCATCGCCATCGGCCGGGTCGTCGACGACTCGATCGTGGTCCTGGAGAACATCAAGCGCCACCTCGGCTACGGCGAGGAGCGCCGGCACGCGATCATCACCGCGGTCAAGGAGGTGGCCGGCGCGGTCACCTCCTCCACGCTCACCACCGTCGCCGTCTTCCTGCCGATCGCCTTCGTCGGCGGCATGGTCGGCCAGTTCTTCGGCCCGTTCTCCATCACCGTCACCGCGGCCCTGCTGGCCTCGCTGCTCGTCTCCCTGACGGTCGTGCCGGTGCTCTCGTACTGGTTCCTGCGCGCGCCGAAGGGCGTCGTGGAGGGGGACGCCGCGAGCATCGAGAAGGCCCGCCGCGAGGCCGAGGAGAAGGAGTCCCGCAGCAAGCTCCAGCAGTTCTATGTACGGGCGCTGGACCTCGTCACCCGCCGCCGGCTCGCCACCGTGGCCGTCGCCGTCGTGGTGCTCGTCGCGACGCTGGGCATGACCCCGCTGCTCAAGACGAACTTCTTCGACCAGGGTGAGCAGGAAGTCCTGAGCATCAAGCAGCAGTTGGCGCCCGGCACCTCGCTGGTCGCCGCCGACGAGGCGAGCCGCAAGGTCGAGAAGGTCCTCTCCGAGACCGACGGGGTCAAGGACTACCAGGTCACCGTCGGCTCCTCCGGCTTCATGGCCGCCTTCGGCGGCGGTACGGGCTCCAACCAGGCCTCGTACCAGGTCACGCTGGAGAGCTCGGACAAGACCGAGTCCGCCAAGAAGGACATCGAGACCGCCCTCAAGGGGATCGAGGGCATCGGCGAGACCACCATCGCGGCCGGCGACGGCTTCGGCAGCCAGAACCTCAGCGTCGTCGTCAAGGCCGGTGACGGGGCCGTCCTCGCCCAGGCCGCCGAGCAGGTCCGCGCCGAGGTGGCGAAGATCGAGGACGTCACCGACGTCCAGAGCGACCTGTCCCAGTCCGTGCCCCGGATCTCGGTCACCGCCACCCCCAAGGCGGCGGAGTTCGGCCTGAACCAGGCCGCGCTCGGCGCCATCGTCGGCCAGGCCGTACGCGGCAACCCGGCGGGCAAGGCCGTACTGGACGACACCGAGCGGGACATCGTCATCAAGTCCGCGCAGCCGGCCGCCACCCTGGCCGAGCTGCAGGCGCTGCCGGTCGGCCCGGTCAGGCTCGGCGACATCGCCGAGGTCAAGGAGGTCCCCGGGCCCGTCGCGATGACCCGGATCGACGGCGCCCGCGCCGCGACCATCAGTGCGAAGCCGATCGGCGACAACACCGGCGCCGTCAGCTCCACCCTGCAGTCGAAGATCAAGGCCCTGGACCTGCCCGCGGGCGCCACGGCCTCCATCGGCGGCGTCGGGGAGGACCAGAGCGAGGCCTTCGCCCAGCTGGGCCTGGCCATGCTCGCGGCCATCGCGCTCGTGTTCATGCTGCTGGTCGCGACGTTCCGCTCGCTGGTCCAGCCGCTGATCCTGCTGGTCTCCATCCCGTTCGCCGCGACCGGCGCGCTCGGCCTGCTCCTGGTCACCGGCACCCCGCTCGGCGTCCCGGCACTGATCGGCATGCTGATGCTCATCGGCATCGTCGTGACCAACGCGATCGTCCTGATCGACCTGGTCAACCAGTACCGGGCCCAGGGCTACGGCGTGATCGAGGCGGTCGTCGAGGGCGGCCGCCACCGGCTGCGCCCGATCCTCATGACGGCACTGGCGACGATCTTCGCGCTGCTCCCGATGGCGCTGGGCGTCACCGGCGAGGGCGGCTTCATCTCGCAGCCGCTCGCGGTGGTCGTCATCGGCGGCCTGATCAGCTCCACCCTGCTCACCCTCCTCCTGGTGCCGACCCTCTACACGATGCTGGAGCTCCGCAAGGAGCGCCGCAGCGCGAAGAAGACGGCCCGCCTGACCGTGGTCCCGGCCCCGGCCGCCCCGGCGGACGAGGAGAGCCCGGTCAAGGTCTGAGACCCGTACGGGCGCACACGCCGAAGGGCCGCTCCTCACAGGAGGAGCGGCCCTTCGGCCGTTGCTGCTGCCGGCCGGGCTACGGAAGCGCGAGCATCCGCTCCAGGGCGAGCTTGGCGAAGTCCGCGGTCTCCTTGTCGACCTGGATCTGGTTGACGAGGTTGCCCTCGGCCAGGGACTCCAGGGTCCACACCAGGTGGGGGAGGTCGATGCGGTTCATGGTCGAGCAGAAGCAGACCGTCTTGTCGAGGAAGACGACCTCCTTGTCCTCCGTGGCGAAACGGTTCGCCAGACGCTGGACGAGGTTCAGCTCGGTGCCGATGGCCCACTTGGAGCCGGCCGGGGCCGCCTCCAGCGCCTTGATGATGTACTCGGTGGAGCCGACGTAGTCCGCGGCCGCCACGACCTCGTGCTTGCACTCGGGGTGGACCAGGACGTTCACGCCGGGGATGCGGGCGCGCACGTCGTTGACCGAGTCGACCGAGAACCGGCCGTGCACCGAGCAGTGACCGCGCCACAGGATCATCTTGGCGTTGCGGAGCTGCTCGACGGTCAGGCCGCCGTTCGGCTTGTGCGGGTTGTACAACACGCAGTCGTCCACGGACATGCCCATGTCGCGGACGGCGGTGTTGCGGCCCAGGTGCTGGTCCGGGAGGAACAGCACCTTCTCCCCCTGCTCGAACGCCCACTCCAGGGCCTTCTTGGCGTTGGACGAGGTACAGATCGTGCCGCCGTGCTTGCCGGTGAAGGCCTTGATGTCGGCCGAGGAGTTCATGTACGAGACGGGGACCGTGGCTCCGGCGATACCGGCCTCGGTCAGCACGTCCCAGCACTCCGCGACCTGCTCGGCGGTGGCCATGTCGGCCATCGAGCAGCCCGCGGCCAGGTCCGGCAGGACCACCTTCTGGTCGTCCGAGGTGAGGATGTCCGCGGACTCGGCCATGAAGTGGACGCCGCAGAAGACGATGTACTCGGCCTCCGGCCTGGCGGCCGCGTCCTTGGCGAGCTTGAAGGAGTCGCCGGTGACGTCGGCGAACTCGATGACCTCGTCACGCTGGTAGTGGTGGCCGAGGATGAAGACCTTGTCCCCGAGCTTCTCCTTGGCGGCGCGGGCGCGCGCCACGAGGTTCGGGTCCGACGGCGAGGGCAGGTCGCCGGGGCACTCCACCCCGCGCTCGCTCTTGGGGTCGGCCTCGCGGCCGAGCAGCAGCAAGGCGAGGGGCGTCGGCTGGACGTCCAAAGGCTGGTTGTCCAAAGGCTGGGCGGTGGTCACGACACGCACCCTTTCTGTTCTGCGACAAGGGACTTCTGAAGCCACTCTGAAGCCTTCGCTTCGACTTCTCGTCTATTTGACGTTATCTATCATAACTGCTTCACGTCACTTTGACGATGCCGATAGTGTCGATGTGACGAATTCGCCCGCCCGGCACGGGGACCTCACGGGGACCCACCACCGCGCGGGTGTGTGCGAGCATGGAATTTCTGAAAGACGCGTCGGGTCCCGGAATGAATCCGCGGTCCCGCTCGTTGCCACCGACGGCAAGAGTCCGACGTTTCCCCGCCTTGGGTGGGGAGCCGCCCACTTCGGGAGTGAATGCAGATGTCCGTACAGGACGAAAAGACCACCGTGAGCGACGGCATCCTCCTGTCCGACGCCGCCGCCGAGAAGGTCAGGACCCTGCTGACGCAGGAAGGCCGCGATGACCTGGCGCTGCGCGTCGCCGTCCAGCCCGGCGGCTGCTCCGGCCTGCGCTACCAGCTCTTCTTCGACGAGCGCTCCCTCGACGGCGACGTCGTGAAGGACTTCGACGGTGTGAAGGTCGTCACCGACCGGATGAGCTCCCCGTACCTGCACGGTGCGTCCATCGACTTCGTCGACACCATCGAGAAGCAGGGCTTCACGATCGACAACCCGAACGCCACGGGCTCCTGCGCCTGCGGCGACTCCTTCAGCTAAGCCCGGGCTGCCCGGCTGGTTCACAGCCCGGTTGAGCTCGTAGGACCACGAGAGGGGCCGGCCGGGGGACTTCGGGGGGCGGGCCCCTCTCGTCACGTCCCGGCGCCTACTGGCGGGGGACCGCCTTGCCCGTGGTCGCGTCGATCACCTTGCGGTCGCCGAGCGGCTGCTGGAGCGAGGCCGTCACCGTCATCTCCTGCGCCAGCATGATGCAGGCCTGCCCCGGAGCGTTCGGGGTGTCCGTGATCTTCACCATCACCGACTCCGGCTGCTCGCGGACCTCCAGGGCGTACGTGCTGCACACCCCGCCCCAGAAGTTCACGGTCAGCGTCCGGTCGGCCGAGGAGTACGAGAACCCGGGCACGGTCTGTCCCTTCGCGGGCGGGTCGACCGGGGTGGGCAGGTCGACCGGGGGAGTCTCCTCCGTCAGGGCCGCCGGCTGGGCCACCGTGTGGCCGGGGCCGCCGCCCTTGCCCGCCACCTCGAACAGCCAGGCCGGCACCAGGCCGCGGGCCCCGTCGACGGTGCCCGGGACCAGCCCGAGCTCGGCGCCCCGCACCGACTCCGTCCGCGGCGGCTTCATCGGCCGGGGCTCCGGGTTGCACGGGAGCGTGTCCGTGGCCCCGTCCGGGGCGTCCGGAGTCAGCGGGACGCTCGTGGCGCAGCCGCTCGGGTCCGGGCCCGTACCGTCGGAGCCCCGGGCCTTGTCGTTCAGCCGGGCCAGCGCGTCCACGGCGCCGATCACCGGCTGCTCGGCGGCCCGCACCGGAACCTTCAGCTCGCCGCTGCCCGACACCACCCGGGAGTCCGTCCCGACGCCGATCCGGGTGGACCAGCCCTGCGTGGGCAGGCCCCCGATCACCGGGTCGGCCGTCACCAGGCGTACGGAGCCCTGGGCGATCCGGGCGTCGAGCGCGGCCGCGCCCTGGCCCACGGCCGCCAGCACGGGCGCGGCGGCGGCCTTGGCGGCCTCCTCGGAGACGGGCGTCCCGGCGGCGGCGCCATGCTCCCCGCCCAGGTCCTGGGGGAGGGTGGCCGGTCCGCAGGTGTCCTTGCCGCGCACACAGTCGTCCCCCGTGCCGCCGACCTGGAAGCGGGAGAAGTTCCAGGTCCCCGGGGCCTTGAGGTTCACCGTGAGTCGGGGCCCGGAGCCGTCCGCGGTCTCCCCGGCCTGCCAGGTCTGCCCGGCGAGCCGGGGCGCGCCGGAGATCCCGAGCGCCGTCGCGAGCCGCGCCACCTCGGCGGCGGTCACCTCACCGCTCGCCGTGAACGCCGGCGCCGTGGCCGGGCCGTCCGGGAGCCGGACGTCGGCGGTGTACGTGACCCCGCCGCCGGAGGGGTCGGGCTCGCCGGGGGCGATGCCGGGCCCGGGCGGAGTGGGCAGCGCGCGGGGCGCGGAGGCCGCGCTGTCACCCGTACGGCCCTCGCCGTGGGCGGTCGACGCCCAGTACGCGGTGCCGCCGCCGGTGAGCAGGACGGCGGCCGCGATCGAACCGACGACCCAGGCCGGCCGCCGTCGGGTGGCACGTGATGCCTCAGGTGTGCCGGGTGCCTCGGCTGCCCCGGTTGCCTCGGGTTGTTCGCTGGTCACCGCATCGCTCCTTTGCCCGTCCCGCATGGGGTGATGCGGGTGTGACGGAACAGACGCGGATCCGGTTCCGCCGGGGCCGGACCTGCAAGATCCGAAAGAGACGGCCTAGTAGCCGTAGACCGCCGTGGCGGCGATGAGCCGGGCCGAGGCCGCCGGGACGCGGATCCCGTTGATCTGGGAGGGGCTCACTCGATCCGGTCGGAGATCGGCGGGAACCGGCCAATGTGGGGCCATCCGGGCGCAGTCGCCCAGCAGCTGTTCGAACTCGGTGCCCGCCGCGTTCTGGGCGGGCCGGGCGTGCCCGAAGCCATCCGTGTAGGTCATGCGGGCACGGTAGGCACGGTACCGCGAGCGAAGAAAGACCTACTACGGGGTAGTTTCTGCCGGTCGGCCGAGGGGCCCGCCGACCGGGTAGTTTTGATTGTCCCCATGCCGTCCCCCGCAGGAGCGTCCACGCCGTGCGTATCGCAGTCACCGGCTCCATCGCCACCGACCACCTCATGACCTTCCCCGGCCGCTTCGCCGACCAGTTCGTCGCGGACCAGCTGCACACGGTCTCCCTCTCCTTCCTCGTCGACAACCTCGACGTACGGCGCGGCGGCGTCGGCCCGAACATCTGCTTCGGCATGGGGCAGCTCGGCGCCCGGCCGATCCTCGTCGGAGCGGCCGGCTCCGACTTCGACGAGTACCGCGCCTGGCTCGACCGGCACGGCGTCGACACCCAGTCCGTGCGGATCTCCGAGGTCCTGCACACCGCGCGCTTCGTCTGCACGACGGACGCCGACCACAACCAGATCGGCTCCTTCTACACGGGCGCGATGAGCGAGGCCCGCCTGATCGAGCTCAAGTCGGTCGCGGACCGCGTCGGCGGCCTGGACCTCGTCCTGATCGGCGCGGACGACCCCGAGGCGATGCTGCGCCACACGGAGGAGTGCCGTACGCGGGCGATCCCCTTCGCCGCGGACTTCTCGCAGCAGATCGCCCGGATGGACGGCGACAACATCCGCACCCTGATGGAGGGCGCGACGTACCTCTTCTCGAACGAGTACGAGAAGGGCCTCATCGAGGCGAAGTCCGGCTGGACCGACGCGGAGATCCTGGCGAAGGTCGGCACCCGGGTCACCACGCTCGGCTCGAACGGCGTCCGCATCGACCGGGTCGGCCACGACCCGATCGTGGTCGGCTGCCCGGAGGAGAACGCGAAGGTCGACCCGACGGGCGTCGGCGACGCGTTCCGCGCGGGCTTTCTGACCGGTCTGGGCTGGGGCGTCGGCCTGGAGCGGGCCGCGCAGGTCGGCTGCATGCTGGCCACGCTCGTCATCGAGACCCTGGGCACCCAGGAGTACACCCTGGGCCGCGCCCACTTCATGGAGCGCTTCACGAAGGCCTACGGCGACGAGGCGGCGGCCGAAGTCCAGGCCCACCTCCCGGCGTAGCCCCTCGCGGCGCTGGGCGGCACGACCGTCTGTGGGCGGGTGCGGGTGGTTCGGCCCTGCGGGGCGGAAGTCCCCTACCCGCCCTTCGCCCGTTTCCCGGGCTCCGCCCGGACCCCCTGGGGCTCCGCCCCAGACCCCGCGCCTCAAACGCCGGCGGGGCTGAATTTTGCCGCGCAGCGGTAAATCCAGCCCGTCCGGCGTTTGAGGACCGGGTCCGGGCGGAGCCCGGGGAACGGTGGAAGGGCGGGTAGGGGACTCCGCCCCGCAGGGCCGCCCCGCCCCCCCCGGCCGCCGCAGGCCGGCTCCGCAGCCGCGACCCGGGTCAGACCGCCCGGCGGACCGTGTACGCAGTACCAAGGGGACGCGGGGCTTCGCCCACGTAGGTCTGCCCCCGCATCGCGCACCACGCCGGAATGTCCAGCCGCGCGACCTCGTCGTCCGACAGGACGGTCACCGTGCCACCCACCGGCACCCGGACAATGGCCCGGGCCAGTTCGATCACCGGCTGCGGACACCGCAGGCCGAGGGTGTCCAGCTCCAGGGATTCCGCCTCCGGATCGGAGCCCATCACCGGTTCCACCACGCCGAGTTGCTCGCGGACCCCAGCCACCAGCCCCGGCAGGACCTCCAGGAAGCCGTTGACCTCCGCCGCCGTCGTACCGGCCGGCAGGGACACCCGTACGTTCCCCTCCGACAGCACCCCCATCGCCCGCAGGACATGGGACGGCGTCAGCGTCGAGCTGGTGCACGAGGAGCCGGAGGAGACGGAGTAGCCCGCCCGGTCCAGCCCGTGGAGCAGGGTCTCGCCGTCCACGTACAGGCAGGAGAAGGTGACCAGGTGCGGGAGCCGGAGGTCGGGATGGCCCACCACCTCCACGTCCGGCACCAGGCGGGCCACCCGCCGCCGCAGCCGGTCCACCAGGATCCGCAGGCGGGCCGCCTCCGCGTCCGCCTCGGCGCGCACCGCCCGCAGGGAGGCCGCCGCGGCGACGGCCGCGGGGAGGTTGACGAAGCCGGGGGAGCGCCCCGACTCCCTTTCGTCGGCGGGGCCTTGGGGGGCGAAGCGCACTCCCTTGCGGACCGCCAGCAGGCCGACCCCGGCCGGACCGCCCCATTTGTGGGCGCTCGCGCACAGCACGGACCAGCCTCCGGGGACCGGCCCCCAGCCCAGCGACTGCGCGGCGTCCACCAGCAACGGCACCCCGGCGGCGGCGCACACCTCGGCGACCTCCGCCACGGGCTGGACGGTGCCGACCTCGTGGTTGGCCGACTGGAGGCAGGCCAGCGCGGTGGAGGGCCCCACGAGTTCCCCGTAGGAGGAGGCGGAGACCCGGCCGAACCGGTCCACCGGGACCTCCTCGACCCGCCCGCCGCCCGCCGCGTGGACCTCCGCCGCGTGCAGTACGGAACTGTGTTCCACCGCTGATACGACCAGATGCCCGCCGACGCGCCGACGCCCCGCCAGGACCCCGGCCATGCCCGAGTGAACCGCGTGCGTCCCCGAAGGAGTGAACACGAGCTCGTCGGGACGGCAGCCCACCGCCTCCGCCGCCGCCTCCCGCGCCGCGTCCAGCAGCAGCCGGGCCCGGCGCCCTTCGCGGTACAGCCGGGCCGGGTCGGCCCAGCCTTCGTCAAGGGAGGCCTGGAGTGCCTGCCGGGCCACGGGGTGCAGCGGGGCGGCGGACGCGGTGTCGAAGTACGGCATCCGGTCACGCTAACCGGCCGCCGCGCCGGCGCCGCGACAGGCCCTAGGGCCCGTCAGATGTCGTCGGGACCCCGCCATTCGGGGCCCGTTGGGCCGTCCCCCGTACGGCGGATCCATCCCTTCGGGGTCAGTAACGGCGCGTTGGGCACCCTCCCCGCGCGACCCCAAATAGCGTCCAGTAGGGTTTGGTCCGCATAAACATCCAAACCCCTGCCTGCGTCAGGGCCGGCGACCGACCCGAATGCGGCCGCGGCCGGCCGCGCGGGCCGAGACTCTCGGGAAGGCGCTACGTGAGTCCCTACGGCTCCGACCGCTCGCCGCGGCGCCCGATGCGGCGGAAGCTGCTGCAGGCGCTGACTGCGGGCGTGGTCCTGGCGACCGCCACTGGTTGCTCGTATACATGGAAAGACTTCCCCCGCCTCGGATTGCCCACCCCGGTCACTGAAGAGGCGCCTCGCATCCTCTCCCTGTGGCAGGGGTCCTGGGCGGCCGCTCTGATCACCGGCATCCTCGTGTGGGGCCTGATCATGTGGAGCGTCATCTTCCACCGGCGCAGCCGGACCAAGGTCGAGGTTCCCCCGCAGACCCGGTACAACATGCCCATCGAGGCGCTGTACACCGTGGTCCCGCTCATCATCGTCTCGGTGCTCTTCTACTTCACCGCGCGTGACGAGTCGAAGCTGCTCGCCCTCTCCGCCAAGCCGGCGCACACGATCAACGTGGTCGGCTTCCAGTGGAGCTGGGGCTTCAACTACGTCGAGGACGTCGACGGCGATGCGGCGACTCCGAAGGCGGGCGAGGTTCCCAAGGAACTCGCCGCCATTCCGGACCGCTACACCAAGGACTTCCCCGCGGGCGCCGAAGGCGTCTACACCAAGGGCGTCCCGAGCGACCGGAACGCGGAGACCGGCAACCCGGGCCCGACGCTCTGGCTGCCGAAGGGTGAGAAGGTCCGCTTCATCCTGTCGTCCAACGACGTCATCCACTCTTTCTGGGTGGTCCCCTTCCTGTTCAAGCAGGACGTCATTCCGGGGCACACCAACGTCTTCGAGGTCACCCCGACCGAAGAGGGCGTCTTCATGGGCAAGTGCGCCGAACTCTGCGGTGTCGACCACTCCCGAATGCTCTTCAACGTCAAGGTCGTCTCCCCGGAGGCGTACAAGGCGCACCTGAAGGAGCTTGCGGAGAAGGGTCAGACCGGCTTCCTCCCGGCCGGCATCCAGCAGACCGACCCGGCCCGCAATGCTGAGGTGAACCAACTGTGAGCATCCTCAATCAGCCTCAGGGTGCCGAGGCCGACTCGTACGAGAACGAGTTGCCGGTACGGGCCAAGCAGCCGGGCAATGTCGTCGTGAAGTGGTTGACCACTACCGACCACAAGACCATCGGCACGATGTACCTGCTCACGTCGTTCGTGTTCTTCCTCATCGGCGGCCTCCTGGCGCTCTTCATGCGCGCCGAGCTGGCCCGTCCGGGTACGCAGATCATGTCGAACGAGCAGTTCAACCAGGCGTTCACCATGCATGGCACGATCATGCTGCTGATGTTCGCCACCCCGCTGTTCGCGGGCTTCGCGAACTGGATCATGCCGCTGCAGATCGGCGCGCCCGACGTGGCGTTCCCGCGGCTGAACATGTTCGCGTACTGGCTGTACCTCTTCGGTTCGACCCTCGCGGTGGCCGGCTTCATCACCCCCTCGGGTGCCGCCGACTTCGGCTGGTTCGCCTACTCCCCGCTGTCGGACGCCGTCCGCTCGCCGGGCATCGGCGCCGACATGTGGATCATGGGTCTGGCCTTCTCCGGCTTCGGCACGATCCTCGGCTCGGTCAACTTCATCACCACGATCATCTGCATGCGCGCCCCCGGCATGACGATGTTCCGCATGCCGATCTTCACCTGGAACGTGCTGCTGACCGGTGTTCTGGTCCTGCTCGCCTTCCCGGTGCTGGCCGCCGCGCTCTTCGCGCTGGAGGCCGACCGGAAGTTCGGCTCGCACATCTTCGACGCGGCCAATGGCGGCGCCCTGTTGTGGCAACACCTCTTCTGGTTCTTCGGGCACCCAGAGGTGTACATCATCGCGCTGCCGTTCTTCGGAATCGTTTCCGAAATCATTCCGGTCTTCTCGCGCAAGCCGATGTTCGGTTACATCGGCCTGATCGCCGCGACGATCTCGATCGCCGGCCTTTCGGTGACCGTGTGGGCCCACCACATGTACGTCACCGGCGGTGTGCTGCTGCCGTTCTTCTCCTTCATGACGTTCCTCATCGCGGTTCCGACCGGTGTGAAGTTCTTCAACTGGATCGGCACCATGTGGAAGGGCTCGCTGTCCTTCGAGACCCCGATGCTCTGGACGATCGGCTTCCTGGTCACCTTCACCTTCGGCGGCCTGACCGGTGTCATCCTGGCCTCGCCCCCGATGGACTTCCACGTCTCCGACTCGTACTTCGTCGTCGCGCACTTCCACTACGTCGTCTTCGGCACCGTGGTCTTCGCGATGTTCGCGGGCTTCCACTTCTGGTGGCCGAAGTTCACGGGCAAGATGCTGGACGAGCGCCTCGGCAAGATCACCTTCTGGACGCTGTTCATCGGCTTCCACGGCACCTTCCTGGTGCAGCACTGGCTGGGCGCCGAGGGCATGCCGCGTCGTTACGCGGACTACCTCGCGGCGGACGGCTTCACGCTGCTGAACACCATCTCGACGATCAGCTCGTTCGTGCTGGGCCTGTCGATGCTGCCGTTCATGTACAACGTCTGGAAGACGGCGAAGTACGGCAAGAAGGTCGAGGTCGACGACCCGTGGGGCTACGGCCGTTCGCTCGAATGGGCGACGTCTTGCCCGCCGCCGCGGCACAACTTCCTCACCCTGCCGAGGATCCGGTCCGAATCCCCGGCATTCGATCTGCACCACCCCGAGATCGCGGCCCTCGACCACCTTGAGGACCACGCCGTGGCCGCCAAGGCCGTCGCTGGTGGCAAGGAGGCCGGCAAGTGAAGATCCAGGGCAGGATGTTCCTGTGGCTCGCCGCCTTCATCCTGATCATGACCGTCGTGTACGGCGTGTGGTCGAAGGAGCCGGTCGGCACCACCGCGCTCGCACTGGCCTTCGGCCTGAGCGCCATGATCGGCTACTACCTGGCCTTCACGGCCGCGCGCGTGGACGAGATGGCCCAGGACAACCTGGAGGCCGACGTCGCCGACGAGGCGGGCGAGCTGGGGTTCTTCTCCCCGCACAGCTGGCAGCCGCTCTCGCTGGCCATCGGTGGCCTCTTCGCCTTCATGGGCGTCGTCTTCGGCTGGTGGCTGATGTACTTCTCGGCGCCGCTGATCCTGGTCGGTCTGTGGGGCTGGGTGTACGAGTACTACCGCGGCGAGAACCAGAACCAGTAGCCGCACCCGCGCCACTGCTTCCCGCAGCGGCCACAGCGTGAGACCAGGGGCCCGGACACCTCCAATGGAGGAGTCCGGGCCCCTCGTTTGCAGTCACCCCGCGCGCCGTAATTGTCATACCTTCATAGCGTTGACTCCATGAACCAGTCACCGCGTCTTTGGACGGTTATCGGCTGCTCCCTGCTGGTCGCGTCCCTCGGGGCCGGCGCCACCGCATGCGGGTCGGGCGACGACAACCCGCTGTCCGCCCGCCCCTACGACGCGGGCGACCAAGTCGCCCTCAACCAGTCCACCGGCAGTCGCCCGGTCGACCCGGACCGGCCCCTGGAAGTCACCGCCAAGGGCGGCGACGGCCGGATCACCGACGTGAGCGCCGTGGACACCCACGGACGCCGCCTGGCGGGAGAGTTGTCCGCCTCCGGCGACCGCTGGCACAGCACCGTCCCGATGGCCGCCGGCGTCCGCTACACCGTCCTCGTGAGCACCGAGGACGAACGGGGCGCGCCGGGGCAGCGCACGCTCACCTTCGACACCACTCCGGCCCAGAAGGTCCTCAAGGTCGAATTCGGCCCGGACGAGGGCAAGTACGGCGTCGGACAGCCCCTCACGGCCGAACTCAACGAACCCGTGAAGGACAAGGCCGCCCGCGCCGTCATCGAGCGGGGCCTGGTCGTCGACGGCCCGTCGGCGGCCGTGGGCGCCTGGCACTGGGTGGACGACAAGAACCTCCACTACCGGCCCAAGGACTACTGGCCCGCCAACACCACCGTGTCCGTCCGGAGCAACCTGGAGGGCATCAAGGTCTCCGACGACCTGCACGGCGCCGCCTCCAAGCCGGTGAAGCTGGAGATCGGCGACCGGGTGGAGGTCACCACGGACGCCTCCTCGCACTGGATGACGTTCAGGCGCAACGGAGAAGTGATCAATTCCATCCCGGTGACCACCGGGAAGCCCGGCTTCTCCACCCGCAACGGCGTCAAGGTGGTGCTCGGCAAGCAGTACTACGTCCAGATGCGCGGCGACACCGTCGGCATCGGCGGCAGCGAGTACTACAACCTGCCCGTCTACTGGGCGACGCGCGTCACCTGGAGCGGTGAATACGTCCACGCCGCGCCGTGGTCCGTCGGCTCCCACGGATACGCCAACGTCAGCCACGGCTGCACCGGCATGAGCACGGGCAACGCCGCCTGGTTCTACGAGAACATCACCGAAGGCGACATCGTCAGCGTCATCAACAGCATCGGCGACGACATGGACATCTTCGGCAACGGCTTCGGCGACTGGAACATGGACTGGAAGGACTGGCGCGAGGGCAGCGCCCTCCTCAAGGGCACCCAGGAGGGCCGCAGCCCGGTCGACCAGGCCCGACTGCGCCCGCAGGTGTAACCACCGGGCCGGGAGCGCCTGGAGGGGCCACAGCCGGGGCACGGGTGCCCGTACGGACCGTACGGGCACCCGTGGGCCCGGTATGCGCCGGTAAGGGCCTGTGCGGGGCGCACAGGCCCCGCTACGCCGCCGGGGAGAGCCGCGCGCGCAGCAGACCCGCCAGGGCCTGCGCGAAGTCCACCGGATCAACCGGAAGGGTGACGGCGGCGTCCGCGCGGCTCCACGTGGCCAGCCAGGCGTCCTGCGGACGGCCCATCAGGAGCAGTACGGGCGGGCACTGGAAGATCTCGTCCTTGATCTGCCGGCACACCCCCATGCCCCCGGCCGGAACCGCCTCGCCGTCCAGCACGCACACGTCGATGCCGCCCGCGTCCAGCTCCTTCAGGACGGCCGGCAGCGTGGCGCACTCCAGGAACTCCACCGGCGGCAGGTCGGCGGCCGGCCTGCGCCCGGCGGCCAGCCGCACCTGCTCCCGGGTGCCCGCGTCGTCGCTGTAGACCAGAACCCGCGCAGTCGCCCGCATTTCGTTCCTCCACGTGTCCCGTGAATCACGTTGATGTTGCGCGGGATGCTACTCCGTCCGACCCGGTGTCAACATCGGTTCGCACAGCGTCTCTGATCAAGCCTGGCGAGCCCACGTAGGACGTGGTGTCCGGTGTGGGTTCTTCCCATCGTGGAGGGGTGGCGTGGGCGTGCAGGTGAAACCCCGCGCCCAGTGCTGTGCCTCGTGGCCGGTGTCAGCTGGTGGTGGGTGTGCTGATCGTGGTCACGTTCTGGTTCCGGTGGGCTGCGCGGGGCAGCCTGGTCCGGCCCGTTGGTACGCGCCCCTCCGGACGCTTGCCCGCCGGCCCCGAAGGGCCCGCGAGGGAGGGTGCCCTGCGTCGCCTGGGCGCGGGGCGTGTGGTTGACGGCCGGGTGGGTCCGGTCTTGGACCGGTCCTTCCGGCTGGGTGTGGCCGTGGGGGTGATCACGGCGCGGGGTTCCAGGGTGTCCACGACCGTGCGGATGGCCATGGTGCCGGTGGTGCGGTCGGTGACGGTCTTGGCCTGATGGGTGAGGCCGCGTGCGGCGATGCGTTGCCACGCGCCGTGGTCGCGGTCGCCCTGGTATCGGCAGGATGGGCAGATGGCCCATTTCCATCCCGGCGCGGTGGGCCTGTCAGGGGCCTTGCGGTGCCGCAACGGAACCAGACAGCGCGGGCAGTGCTTCGAGGTGTTCCTCGCGGGCACGGTGACGACGGCGATACCGCTCTCGGCGGCGAGGTGCCGCATCCGGTCGACGATCCGCCCGCGCACCGCCTGGGGAAGGCGGGTGTTCATCGTGCGGCCCATGCCCCTTGCCTCCATCGAGCGGAGGTCTTCGATGTAGATGACGGTCGCCCCGGCGGCGATGGCTTGATCGACAGCCCAGCGTGCGGCGGCCCGCGCGAGGGCGTCGTTGAGGTTCGACCGCCGGGCACTGACACGCTGCGTCTCCTCGGCCAGCACCGCCAGTCTGACCGTGAGGGGGTGTTCGGTGTCGCCGTCGGTGAGGCGTTGGTACTGGTCGGCTTCGGCGTACAGGTGCTCGGAGAGGCGGCGTAGCCGGTGCTGTTTGGCCAGGATCCCAGCGGCGCGGAACATGCCCCCGGCTCTGAGAGCGGTGATCTGCCCGTCATCGTGCAGCCGGGCGGCACCGGCGGACAGCAGGGTATTCAGCCCCCAGTCCACACCGAGTGCGACCGTGTGCCCGGACGGCTGGGCCTTGGGAACGGCATGTGTGTAGGCGAGGTCGGCCCGCACCCTTCCCTGGTGCACGCGGAGGGTGGGCAGGTGCAGTACCGCGCCCGCCGGGATCACGGGCGGCAGCGTGATTGGGCAGGCCACCCGGGTCCAGTGCTCGTACGACCGCGGATCGGGCCGGGTGGGGAGCTGCAACCGCAGCAACGCCCGCCCTGGCGCGTCCGCCCGCTCGATCGTGGCCTGCTGCGCGTCGCACGCCGACAGCAGCAGCATCTGGGCCATGCGGGGTACGGCTTCCAGCTCGAACACATCGACCGGAAGACGGCCATGCCTCCGGAGGAACGCGGCGATCTGTCGGGTACGGGACTTGATCACACTGGACGGCAGGAACTGCCCGCCCGGCACTATTTCGCGGACCCGGTCCCATTCCTCGGATGTGCGTTTGCCGGGGTCGCCAGGCCAGGACGCGAGGACCCCAGCGGTCAGATCGGCCCGCCACTTCACCGACCGCAGCGTCCGCCCGGCTGCCTCTTGTGCCATCCGGACGATCCGGTCGTTGACCTTGGCGCCCTCGGGGGGTGTGCTGCTCCAGCCGAGGCGGCGCAAGGCCAT
The DNA here is from genome assembly GCF_056428985.1 of Streptomyces sp. CA189. NCBI lineage: Bacteria > Bacillati > Actinomycetota > Actinomycetes > Kitasatosporales > Streptomycetaceae > Streptomyces > Streptomyces sp. CA189. Next base: position 19,710 of record NZ_JBWJVM010000076.1, read on the forward strand.
CCACGCGGTCGATGGCAGCTTCCTGCCCCCGGCGTCCTGTCCGGAGGCAAGCACATCCACATCAAGGGCGTTCCAGTGCACGGCCATCAGCTCAGCGGCCATGGCGGACATCAGGTGCACGGTGCACGGCCCAGCCGACCCGGTCCGCCAGCACACCGGCAGGCAGGAGTCCGCCGGTCTTCTCATCCACACCAGTCCGCAGCAGACCACGCGCAGAAGCCGTCCGCACTGTCTGCCCCTCGGCTAGCGACACCTTCCGACTCAACACCCACCCCCCTACCGTCCGGTGCTGTCATCCGATCAACGACATCCCGCACGAAAGGTCACCCCTTCGAGCCACGAACCCGTATCCGACACTCACTCAAGACGGACCACGACCAGACCCAACCGGTCACCACGGATTCCAACCAAGTACGTGCACCTCGCCCACAGGCGTTCCGCAGACTTCCGAAGGGCGATCTGATGGGCCGTTCGGGCCTTGCACACGCCCCTGACACTCCGAACGGCACCCCCCGGGGTGAGGGCGGGATAAGGGACCGACATAATGTCGGTCGTGGCGACAGCAACGACAGTAGATACCGGGCACGCGCACCCGACGGTCAACAGGCCGAACCTCGTCAGCGTGGGAACCATCATCTGGTTGAGTTCCGAGCTGATGTTCTTCGCGGCCCTCTTCGCGATGTACTTCACCCTGCGATCCGTGACAGGCGCCGAGTACTGGACAGAACAGGCTTCGGCCTTGAATCTGCCCTTCTCGGCGACGAACACGACGATCCTGGTGCTTTCCTCGCTCACCTGCCAGCTCGGCGTATTCGCCGCCGAGCGCGGTGACGTGAAGAAGCTCAGGACGTGGTTCATCATCACGTTCGTCATGGGTGCGATCTTCATTGGCGGCCAGGTGTTCGAGTACACCGAGCTGGTCAAGCACGAGGGCATGAGCCTCTCGTCCGGTCCGTACGGCTCGGTCTTCTACCTGACCACCGGCTTCCACGGTCTGCACGTGACGGGCGGTCTCATCGCCTTCCTGCTGGTCCTCGGCCGGACGTACGCGGCCAAGAGGTTCACCCACGAACAGGCCACGTCGGCCATCGTCGTGTCCTACTACTGGCACTTCGTCGATGTCGTCTGGATCGGCCTCTTCGCGACGATCTACCTGATCAAGTAGCGAACACGTCGCCGGGCCCGACCCGGCACTCCATCCAGACACACCGACGCAGAAGATCCTGACACCGGGGTAATCCGTGAAAAAGCTCTCCGCACGACGACGCCATCCGCTGGCGGCGGTCGTCGTTCTACTCTTCGCGCTGGCGGTTACCGGGGGGCTGTACTCCGCCTTCGCGCCCGCGGGCAATGCGAAGGCCGACGAAACCGTCCAGTCCCTCGCCATCGAGGAGGGCCAGAAGCTCTACGCCGTCGGCTGCGCAAGCTGCCACGGTACCGGCGGTCAGGGTTCCTCTGACGGCCCCAGCCTGGTAGGCGTCGGCTCCGCTGCCGTCGACTTCCAGGTGATGACGGGCCGTATGCCCGCCCAGCAGCCCGGCGCCCAGGTGCCGAAGAAGCCCGTCATCTACACCCAGGCGCAGACCGACCAGCTCGCCGCGTACATCGCGTCCCTCGGAGCCGGCCCGATCGTGCCGACCGAGAAGCAGTACGACCCGGCGGGTGCCGACATCGCCAAGGGTGGTGAGCTGTTCCGCAACAACTGCGCGCAGTGCCACAACTTCACGGGCGAGGGCGGCGCGCTGACGAACGGCAAGTACGCCCCCAACCTTGAGGGTGTCGAGCCGAAGCACGTCTACGAGGCCATGCTCACCGGCCCGCAGAACATGCCCTCCTTCCCCGACAGCACCATGCCGGAGAAGCAGAAGAAGGACATCATCGCGTACCTCCAGCACGTCAACGGCGAGAAGTCGACCAGCCCCGGTGGCCTCAAGCTCGGTGGCCTCGGCCCCGTCTCCGAGGGTCTCTTCGGCTGGATCTTCGGACTGGGTGCGCTGATCGCTGTCGCCGTCTGGGTCGCGGCCCACACCGCTAAGGCCAAGAAGTCATGAGTAGCCAAGACATTCCCGAAGAGAAGCACCTGCCGAGCGAGCAGGGCGACGCGCACCACGGTGCCGTGGCAGTGGCGGACGACCCGTTCGCCGACCCCGGCCTGCCGGTTCACCGGCCGCGGATCCAGGACATCGACGAGCGGGCCGCGAAGCGCTCCGAGCGCACGGTGGCCTTCCTGTTCACGCTGTCGATGCTGGCGACGATCGCCTTCATCGCCTCGTTCGTGATCCTGCCGGTCGACAAGATCGTCTACATCTTCCCCATCGGGAAGGTGAGCGCTCTCAACTTCGCCCTGGGCGTCAGCCTCGGCGCGGCCCTCTTCTGCATCGGCGCGGGCGCGGTCCACTGGGCCCGCACCCTGATGTCCGACGTGGAGGTCGCCGCCGAGCGCCACGAGATCGCGGCCCCGGCCGAGGTCAAGGCGCAGGTCATGCAGGACTTCGCGGACGGCGCGCGCGAGTCGGCCATCGGCCGCCGCCCGCTCATCCGCAACACGATGTTCGGTGCGCTGGCCCTGCTGCCGCTCTCCGCCGTCGTGATCCTGCGCGACCTGGGCCCGCTGCCCGAGGACAAGCTGCGCAAGACCATCTGGGCGCGGGGCAAGATGCTCATCAACCAGAACACGATGGAGCCGCTCCGGCCCGAGGACATCGTCGTCGGTTCGCTGACCTTCGCCATGCCGGAAGGCCTGGAAGAGGACGCGCACGACTTCCAGGTCCAGATCGCCAAGGCCGCCCTGATGATCGTCCGCATCCAGCCGGAGAACATCAAGGACAAGAAGGAACTGGAGTGGTCCCACGACGGCATCGTGGCCTACTCCAAGATCTGCACCCACGTCGGCTGCCCGATCAGCCTGTACGAGCAGCAGTCGCACCACGTGCTCTGCCCGTGCCACCAGTCCACCTTCGACCTCTCCGACGGCGCCCGAGTCATCTTCGGCCCGGCTGGTCACGCGCTCCCGCAGCTGCGGATCGGCGTCAATGACGAAGGTTTCCTCGAGGCGCTCGGCGACTTCGAAGAGCCCGTCGGTCCCTCTTTCTGGGAGCGCGGATGAGCACTGCCACCGAAACAAAAGAACGCAAGGCCCCGGCCGGCGAGCGTGTAGCCGACTGGGCCGACGGCCGGCTGGGCATCTACAGCCTCGCCAAGGCCAACATGCGGAAGATCTTCCCGGACCACTGGTCCTTCATGCTGGGCGAGATCTGCCTCTACAGCTTCATCATCCTCATCCTCACGGGTGTGTACCTGACGCTGTTCTTCCACCCGAGCATGAACGAAGTGCACTACGACGGTTCGTACGTCCCCATGCAGGGCGTCATGATGTCGGAGGCCTTCCGCTCGACCCTGGAGATCAGCTTCGACGTCCGCGGCGGCCTGCTCATCCGGCAGATCCACCACTGGTCGGCGCTGATCTTCATCGCGGCGATGCTCGTGCACATGATGCGCGTGTTCTTCACCGGCGCGTTCCGCAAGCCGCGTGAGGTCAACTGGGTCTTCGGCTTCCTGCTGCTGGTCCTCGGCATGTTCACCGGTTTCACCGGTTACTCCCTGCCGGACGACCTGCTCTCGGGCACCGGTGTCCGCTTCATGGAAGGCGCGATGCTGTCCGTGCCGATCGTCGGCACGTACCTGTCGTTCTTCTTCTTCGGCGGGGAGTTCCCCGGCGGCGACTTCGTGGGCCGGCTCTACTCGGTGCACATCCTGCTGCTGCCCGGCATCATGATGGGCCTGCTGGTGGCCCACCTGATCCTGGTCTTCTACCACAAGCACACCCAGTTCGCGGGCCCCGGCAAGACCGAGAAGAACGTCGTCGGCATGCCGCTGCTCCCGGTCTACATGGCCAAGGCCGGAGGCTTCTTCTTCCTGGTCTTCGGTGTCATCGCGGCCATCTCGGGCATCGCCTCGATCAACCCGATCTGGGCGCTCGGCCCGTACCGTCCGGACCACGTGTCCACCGGTGCGCAGCCCGACTGGTACATGGGCTTCTCCGAGGGCCTGATCCGTGCCATGCCCGGCTGGGAAGTCAACCTGTGGGGCCACACCCTGGCCCTGGGCGTCTTCATCCCGTTCATGATCTTCCCGCTGGTCCTGACCGTGATCGCGGTCTACCCGTTCATCGAGTCCTGGATCACCGGGGACAAGCGCGAGCACCACATCCTGGACCGCCCGCGCAACGTCCCGACCCGTACGGGCTTCGGTGTGGCATGGCTGACGTGGTACGTCATCCTGCTGATCGCCGGTGGAAACGACATGTTCGCGCAGTACTTCCACCTGTCGATCAACGCGATCACCTGGTTCGCGCGCATCGGGTTCTTCGTCGGCCCGGTCATCGCCTTCATCATCACCAAGCGGATCTGCCTCGGCCTCCAGCGCCGGGACCGGGACAAGGTGCTGCACGGCCGCGAGACCGGCATCATCAAGCGCCTGCCGCACGGTGAGTTCGTCGAGGTCCACGAGCCGCTCTCGCAGGGCAAGCTGCACGCGCTCACCTCGTACGAGCAGTACGAGCCCGCCGAGATCGGCCCGACGGTCGACGAGAACGGTGTCGAGCGCAAGGTGAAGCCGCTGGAGAAGCTCCGCGCCAAGCTCAGCAAGGGCTACTACGGGGAGAACAACCAGATCCCGAAGCCCACGGTCGAGGAGTACAAGGAGATCCAGAGCGGCCACGGCCACCACTGATCTCCCGCATCACGGCTTCACAGCTTCACGATTCACGCAGTACGCACCACGCATGACTGCTTGAGGGACTGATTTCGGTCAGTCCTGGTGTCGCCACGGCGAGAGCCCCGTCCAGTGTCTGGACGGGGCTCTTTGCCGTCCCCGGCGCTGGATAGGCTGAAGCCCTTCCCATTCGACGTGGAATCCCCCACGAGCAGCAGGAGCGGACCATGAACCTGGTGACCCCGGCAGGCGGCGACAGCGTGGCGGCCCGCGGTTGGCCGGGCGTTCTGGACGCCCTGCTGTCCGGCCGGGACCTCGGCGCCGACGACACGGCCTGGGCCATGGACCGGATCATGCGCGGGGAGGCCACCGACGCCCAGATCGCCGGATTCGCCGTCGCGCTGCGGGCCAAGGGGGAGACCGTGGCCGAGATCAACGGCCTGGTCCGCGCCATGTACGAACACGCCAACCTGATCGAGGTGCCGGGCCGGACGGTGGACATCGTCGGCACCGGCGGCGACGGGGCCAAGACGGTCAACATCTCCACGATGTCGGCCATCGTGGTGGCCGGTACGGGTGCCAAGGTCGTCAAGCACGGCAACCGGGCCGCGTCCTCCGCGAGCGGCTCCTCGGACGTCCTGGAGAAGCTGGGGGTCAACCTCGACCTCACCCCCGCGCGGGTCGTGGAGGTGGCCGAGGAAGCCGGGATCACCTTCTGCTTCGCGGTCAAGTTCCACCCCGCGCTGCGGCACGTGGCGGCGGCCCGCCGGGAGCTCGGGATCCGGACCACCTTCAACTTCCTCGGCCCGCTGACCAACCCGGCGCGGGTCCGGTCGCAGGCCACCGGTGTGGCCGACGCGCGGGTGGCCCCGATCGTCGCGGGAGTCCTGGCGGAGCGGGGCTCCTCGGCACTGGTCTTCCGCGGTGACGACGGGCTCGACGAGCTCACCACCACGGCGACCTCCCGGGTCTGGTGGGTCCGTGACGGCGAGGTCAGGGAGCAGGGCTTCGACCCGCGCGACATCGGCATCTCGCTGGTGGACGTCTCCGCGCTGGCCGGCGCGGACGCCTCGTTCAACGCGGACGTGGCCCGCCGGCTGCTGGCCGGCGAGACCGGCCCGGTCCGCGACGCGGTGCTCCTGAACTCGGCGGCGGCCCTGGTCGCGCTGGACCCGGGCCCGGGCACCCTGGAGGAGCAGCTCGCCGCCGGTGTCGTACGGGCGGCGGAGTCGGTGGACTCGGGATCGGCTCGCGAGGCGCTGGCACGCTGGGTGGCGGCGAGCAACGCGTAGCCGTCCCGGTCACCGTTCCCGTCCCCGTTCGACGGGATCCGGCCAAGATCCAGCACTGACCCCGGTCCGCCATGTGGACCGGGGTCTTGCGTTCGCAAGATCGTGTGGCAGGATGCTCCTCAGGTCACGAGTGACAGCGTTTAGGCCCCGGCTTGCTGTCCGGCAACCCTCCTTCCGTGGCGGGGTGCCCCGGGTGATGACCAGGTCGTAGGCAGTGAGGTCTACGGCAAGCGCGGATCCCTCGAACGCCAGGGGTCCTGGTCTCTCGAGGAGCGTTTTCCGTGAGCAAGCGAATGCGATAGGGCGACTCCGCCCCTTCTTCACCCCTCCGAACAGGGTCACTTCCGCGTACCCGCAGTACATCTGCGGCAGCACATCTGTGTGCGGTGGCCGATCCGCGTTCCGGGGCACTCCCGTACCCCGAACGGCCGCAGCGCCGTATCCGCGTACGGGCACACCGAAGCCATTCACACCTGCCTGCCGGGAGATACCGCCATGTCCGCAACCCTGAACGCCGTCGCCACCACTGCTGCCGCCGCCGTCGACCCCGCCTGTGCCGAGCCCCTGGCGGTCCTCGGCCGCGAGGTCACCGTGCCGCTCGTCACCGGCGGCGAGGTCACCTACGCCGCCCTCGACTACGCGGCCAGCGCCCCCGCCCTGCAGCGGGTCTGGGACGACGTGGCCGCGTACGCCCCGTACTACGGCAGCGTCCACCGCGGCGCCGGGTACCTCTCGCAGCTCTCCACCGACCTGTTCGAGCAGAGCCGGGTCACGGTCGCCGAGTTCCTCGACTGCCGCCCCTCCGATCAGGTGATCTTCACCCGGTCCACCACCGACTCCCTCAACCTGCTCGCCGCCGTGCTCCCAGCCGACTGCCAGGTCTTCGTCTTCGAGACCGAGCACCACGCCTCGCTGCTCCCGTGGACGAACGCACAGGTCACCTACCTCAACGCCCCCCGCACCCCGGACGAGGCCGTCGCCACCCTGGAGCGCGCCCTGGCCGACCGTGACCCATCCCCTAGCTCTTCGAGCTGGGGAGACCCCAAGGGCCCGGCGCTGGTCTGCGTCACCGGAGCCTCCAACGTCACCGGCGAGCTGTGGCCCGTCAAGGAACTCGCCGCCGCCGCGCACGCCCACGGCGCCCGCATCGTCCTGGACGCCGCCCAGCTGGCCCCGCACCACCCCGTCTCGGTCCAGGACCTCGACGTGGACTGGGTCGCCTTCTCCGGTCACAAGCTCTACGCCCCCTTCGGCTCGGGCGTGCTCGCCGGCCGCGCGGACTGGCTGCAGGAGGCGGAGCCGTACCTCGCCGGCGGCGGCGCCTCCCGCAAGGTGGCCCGCCGCGAGGACGGCGGCGTGGACGTCGAGTGGCACACCACCGCCGCCCGCCACGAGGCCGGCTCCCCGAACGTGATCGGCGTCTACTCCATCGCCTCCGCCTGCAAGGCGCTGAAGGAAGCCGGCTTCGAGAACCTCGTCGCCCGCGAGCAGCGGCTCATCGCCAAGGTCCGCGAAGGCCTCGCCGAGGTTCCGGCGGTCCGCGTCCTGTCCCTCTTCGGCGACGACGCCCCCCGCGTCGGCGTCATCTCCTTCGTCGTCGACGGCTGGAACAGCTCGCACTTCGCCGCCGCGCTCTCCGCCGAGTACGGCATCGGCGTCCGCGACGGCCTGTTCTGCGCCCACCCGCTGGTCCGCACCCTCCTCGGCAGCGAGCCGCAGGCCCAGGGCGAGTGCGGGGCCCCGGAGGCGGCCCCGGGGGAGCGGTCCCTGAACGCGATCCGCGTCAGCTTCGGCGCCGGCACCCCCGACGAGCACGTGGAGCGCTTCGTCCGCGCCGTCAAGGAGCTCGTCGCGGACGGCGCCAAGTGGCAGTACCGCACCGAAGAGGGCCGCTGCGTCCCGGCCGTCTGAGAGGCTGCGGGGCGTGACCTACTGGGACCCGATAGCGACCGTGCGGGCCTGCGTCACCGGTGAGCCGCTGCCGGGCAACGCGAGTTGGGTACCGGAGTACAGCCCACCATGGGGCGCATGGCCCGACGCGTGGGCACGGCGTGACTGGCGCAATGTGCCGGGGCCGTTCTACGGCGCGGGAACCGACACGTGCTGGGTGGGGCGGGAGGTCGCGCCCGCCCATGTGCTCTACAACGACGAGCGCGGTCGCGTCCGTGAATGGGCCGAGGCCCTGGACCGGAAGTGGTCGGTGTCGACGCGCTCCGACGAGCGTGAAGCCGCCGCCGGTGCCCGCGCCTACGTGGCACACATCGACCTGGGCCTCGCGGGCTACCTGCGCGGCTATCTCTTCCGGCTAGGAGAAGGCCGCCCCGCCCGCTCGGGCGAGGCGTTGCCCGCGCTCTGCACGGCTACGCGTCGAGGCCGATCGCGAAGGCCGCTTCCAGGTCGTGCTGGGAGTACGTGCGGAACGCCACGTGCGTGTCCGTCGCCTCGACGCCCGGGATCTTGCTGATGCGGCCGGGGATGATGTCGGCCAGGTTCTCGTGGCGGGCCACGCGGACCAGCGCGATGAGGTCGTACGTACCCGTGACCGAGTAGACCTCGCTGACGCTGTCCAGCGCGGCGATGGCCTCGGCGATCTCGGGGATCCGGTCCACGCTGGTCTTGATGAGCACGATCGCGGTGATCACGGTTGGCTGTCTCCCTCGACGGCAGTCACTGGTCGACCCACTCTAGTCCCACCCCGGTAGCGGGCCCACGCGTAGAGGAAGCCGACGGAGAAGCCCACCACGTGGGCCAGATAGGCGACTCCCGGACCGCTCGCCGCGCGGTGTGCCGCCAGCCACTGCAGGCCGAACCAGAACATCAGCACGATCCACGCCGGGAAGCGCAGCGGCAGGAAGAAGAGGAACGGGAACAGGCTCGTCACCCGGGCCTTGGGGAACAGGTACAGGAAGGCCCCCAGGACCGCGGAGATCGCCCCGGAGGCCCCGACCAGGGTCTGGTCCGAGGAGGCGTAGGCCGCCGCGTACGCCGCCAGGGCCAGGTAGCCCGTACAGACGTAGAAGCAGAGGAACCCGGCCCGGCCCATGCGCCGCTCCGTCATCGCCCCGAAGACGTAGAGGAAGAGCATGTTGCCCAGCAGGTGCAGCCAGCTCCCGTGCACGAACAGGGCCGTGAGGGGGGTGAGCGCCGCTCGGCCCGAGCCGGTGAACAGCTCGTCCGGGACCACGCCCCAGCGCCGGAAGTACGCCGTCCCCGTCTCCAGGAGCTGGTCGCCCGTCCCGTAGACCGGGTTCAGCCCCGATGCCGGGCTCAGTACGAACACCACGCAGCAGCCGGCGATCAGCGCGTGGGTGACCACCGGGCCCCGGGCGGCCTCGCGTACGGCCTGCCACCTTACGATCATGCGACCGAGCATGACCCAGCCGGGCCCACCAGCGCGTGCGGCAGGCCGTAGGGTTACGAGCTACGCACGCACGCACGTGCCCGAGGGCGACATGGGCGTGTGCGCCGCGTGCGGCACGTACGCGATAGAAGGATAGAAGGAGAGAGCGGCCTGATGACGGTTCCCCTGCCGACCGACACCACCCGGTGGCGCTGCACCCTGTGCGGCAACCTCACGCGTTTCGACGTCACCCGTTCGTCGAAGGTCGTGGAGTACGTCCACCTGGACCTCGCCGGGGAGCCCAAGGTCGAGGAGCGCGAGGTGGTCAATGAGACCATCGAGTCGGTGCGCTGCCGCTGGTGCAACGCGGTGGACCAGATCGAGCTCGTGGACAGGCCGGGCGCGGACTCCTGACGGAGCCCCGCCCGCAGGTGAATGACGGTAGGGGTGACGGATTGTGGAGCCAGCAAGCGGCGCTGAGCCGGCCGACGCGGCCGGCGACGCCGCGGAGGTCCTCGACCGCCCGCTGCCGGAAGGCGTGCGGCGCCGGGTCGTCGCGCTCGTCTCCGACGCCTTCGGCGGGCTGACGGTCGCGGACCTCCCGGCGCAGCTGCGCCAGTACGCCCGTTTCACCCCGACCAGGCGCGCCAAGTTCGCGGGCAACGCCATGGCCACGGCCGTGGAGAGCGACCCCGTCTTCCGGGGCCGGGTCGCCGAGAAGCTCCGCGAGGCGCAGGCCGACCTGGCCTCCGCGCTGGAGTCGGGCGCCCCGCCCGCCGCCGCCGATCCGCTGGACGTCGCGGCCGCCGCGTACGTGCTGCGGCCGGCCGGCTGGGTCAAGCTGGTCGCGGCCGCGGGCGAGGAGGCGCAGCGCGCCGACGCCGAGCGGGTCGACGAGGAGGCCCGGCGCGAGATGGAGCGGCTCCGCGAGGAGCTGGCCCACGTACGGGAACTGCAGCGCACGGGTGTCGACCAGGTGCGGGCCGAGCTGGACGTGGCGCGCAAGGAAGCGGAATCGCTTCAGCGCAAGCTGCGCAGCGCCCTGAGCGACGTCAAGCGGGGTGACGCCGCCCTGCGCAAGATCAACGCGGAGGTCGACGGCATCCGCGCCGAGGCGGCCGCCCAGGTGACCTCGGCGGAGAGCGAGACCCGGCGCCTCAAGTCCCGCCTCGCGGAGGTGGAATCGGCGCTGGAGACCTCGCGCCGGGCCACCCGTGAGGGGCGCAGCATCGAGGACATGCGGCTGCGGCTGCTGCTCGACACCGTGCTGGACGCGGCCGCGGGACTGCGCCGGGAGCTCGCGCTGCCGCCTGTCTCCACGCGGCCCGCCGACACGGTGGAGGCGGTGGAGCCGGGCCGGATGACCCCGAAGGACATCGCGGCGCGCGCCTTGTCGGAGACCGATCCGGCGCTGCTGGACCAGTTGCTGGCGCTGCCCCAGGCCCATCTGGTGGTCGACGGCTACAACGTCACCAAGACCGGCTACCCGACGATGCCGCTCGAGAAGCAGCGGCTGCGGCTGCTGGGCGGGCTGTCGATGCTCGCCGCGCAGACGGGCGCCGAGATGACCTGTGTCTTCGACGGGGCGGAGCTGGCGGCCCCCGTGCTGCTCGCGCCGCCGCGCGGGGTGCGGGTGCTGTTCTCCAAGGCCGGGGTGACGGCGGACGAGCTGATCCGCCAGCTGGTGCGCGCCGAGCCGGCGGGCCGTCCGGTGGTCGTGGTCTCCACCGACCGTGAGGTCGCCGACGGGGTGGCCAAGGCCGGGGCGCGGCCGGTGGCGTCCGCCTTGCTGCTGAAGCGGCTTTCGCGCGTTTCGTAACTGCTGGTCCATATGCCGGAATTGGCAGGTGATCGGGGGGACGGACCGTCAAGTCGTCGGCACGGAGCGTGCACTATAGGTAAAGAACCTGGTCGGACGGCGATTTTTTTGCCGACAGGATTTGAACTGATCACAGAAGGGTCACTAGGGTCAGTCAAACCTTCGTGCGGTAGTTCACTCATTCGGGGTGACAGCGAAGGTGTCGCCGAGTCTTGCGTTCTTTCGGCGGCTCTAGGAAGAAGGAGCTCGCCTTCGTGGCGTCCCACCGTCGACCCAAGCAGCCGACCCGCATGCGCACGACCGTGCTCGGAGTCACCGCGGCAGCCGCCGTGGTCCTCTCGGGGCAGGCCGCCCACGCCGCCCCCGCCAAGCCGAGCAAGGACGAGGTCAAGGCCAAGGTCGACGCCCTCTACGAAGAGGCGGAGCAGGCCACCGAGAAGTTCAACGGGGCCAAGGAGCGCCAGGACAAGCTCGAAACCGAGATCGGGCAGCTCCAGGACCAGGTCGCCCGCGGCCAGGAGGACCTCAACGCCCTCCGCGGCACGCTCGGTTCGATGGCCAGCGCCCAGTACCGCAGCGGCGGCATCGACCAGTCCCTCGCGCTCTTCCTCTCGGCGGACCCGGACAGCTACCTCGACAAGGCCTCCACCCTGGAGCAGCTCAGCGGTCAGCAGGTCGAAGCGGTCCAGAAGATCCAGGCCAAGCAGCGCACCCTCGCGCAGCAGCGCCAGGAGGCCGCGGGCAAGCTCACCGACCTCGACGCCACCCGCAAGGAGCTCGGCGAGAAGAAGAAGGCCTCCTCGGACAAGCTCGCCGAGGCCCAGGCCCTCCTCAACACCCTGACCGCCCAGGAGCGGGCGCAGATCAAGGACGAGGACACCCGCGCCAGCCGCAGCGCCGGCGACCGCGTCCCCAACCTCGGCAGCGTGAAGCCTTCCGGCCGGGCCGGCGCCGCCCTCGCCGCCGCCCAGACCAAGGTCGGCAGCGCGTACATATCCGGGCACGAAGGCCCCAACTCGTTCGACTGCTCGGGTCTGACCCAGTGGGCGTACAAGCAGGCCGGCGTGAACATATCGCGCGTCACGTACACCCAGGCGAACGACGGCACCCGGATCGGCAAGAGCCAGCTCCAGCCCGGCGACCTGGTGTTGTTCTACGGCGACCTCCACCACATCGGCCTGTACGCGGGCAACAACATGGTGCTGCACGCCTCGAACCCGCGCGGCGGCGTCAAGTACGAATCCATCAACAACATGCCCTTCCAGTTCGGCGTGCGCGTGGGCTGACGCCCCCCTCCGCCCAGGACCCGACCGGACGCGCCGTACACCGCCCATCCGGGCGAATTCCGAGGCCCCGCTCCGACCACACGCCCCGCCGGTGACCTGCGTCTCCGACGGGGCGTCACTGTGCGTGCCCGCCGGAGGTCGTTGGCCGGTGCCCTCAGGCGCGGCTACTGTCTGCCAGCGCGGAACCCCGGCACACGGCCGCCCACGGAGGGCGGACCCGGGTCCCGCTCAGCAGGAGGGAGCGGTTTCACGTGGCGTCCCATCGCCGGTCCGGGCCCAGCGCCCTCGACCGGAACACGAAGGTCACCGTCCTCACCGCCGCCGCGGCGGGAGCCGCGGTCGCCATGTCGGGCGCACCCGCCGGTGCCGCCCCCGGGCTCCCGCTGGAGCCCTCCGCGGGCACCCGCGCCCAGGTCGACCGGCTCTTCGAAGAGGCCGAACAGGCCACCGAGCGCTTCAACGAGGCGGGCGAGCGGGCCGGCCGGCTCCGCGCCGAAGTCGACCGGGTCCAGGACGCGGTGGCCCGCGGGCAGGACCGCATCAACACCATGCGCGGGGTCCTCGGCGCCTACGCCGGAGCCCAGTACCGGGCCGGCGGCATCGACCCCGCCGTCGAGCTGATGCTCTCCGACGACCCGGACGACTACCTCGCCAAGGCCGCGGCCATCGACCGGCTGTCCGGCCGGCAGGCCCGTCAGCTCGACGAACTGCGCTCCGAGCAGCGCCGGCTCGGCCAGGAACGCGGGGAAGCCGCTCGCAAGCTCTCCGAACTCGACGCCCTGCGCGCCGACGTGGCCAAGGAGAAGCGGGCCGTCACCGCCAAGCTCGCCGCCGCCCGCCGGCTGCTGAACGCGATGCCCACGCAGGAGCGCGCCGACTTCGACCGGGCCTCGCGCTCCGGCGGCCGCCCCGACGCCCTGCCCGAGCTCCCCGCCCCCGCGGCCTCAGGGCCCTCCTCCGGCCGTGCCATGACCGCCGTGATGGCGGCCCGGTCCGCCGTCGGACGGCCCTACGTATGGGGTTCCACCGGCCCCTCCGGCTTCGACTGCTCCGGACTGATGGTGTGGTCGTACCGGCAGGCCGGTGTCGCCCTGCCGCGCACCTCACAGGCGCAGCGGCACGCCGGGCGGCGGGTGTCGCTGTCGGAGGCGCGCCCGGGGGACCTGGTGACGTACCGCTCGGACGCCAGCCACGTGGGCATGTACGTCGGCAACGGCCAGGTGGTGCACGCCCCGTACCCGGGGGCGCGGGTGCGGTACGACCCGGTCGGGATGATGCCGGTCTCCTCGGTGACCCGGCCCTAGGCCGTCTCTTTCGGATCTTGCCTGGCCCGCGCCGCCCGGCACCGCACCTCGCCGCACTGCCGGGGCACCCGGGTACGTCCAGTACGCGGGAGCCCCGGCAGCGTGGCGAGGCACGGCACCGGATGAGCGGGCCTGACCGGCAAGATCCGAAAGAGCCGGCCTAGTGCTGTGGCCGGAAAGGTTCACCGTGTCACGGCGCCCGGCACGGCACCTCGCCGTGTTGTCGGACCACGACGGTACGTCCAGTACGAGTCGCGGTCCTCCGCCTTGCGATGCACCGCACCGGACACCGCGACCCGGCAAACCTTTCCGGCCACAGCACTAGGTCGGCCCAGGGGCTGCCCTGCGTACGATCGGGTGATGCTCCCGGTCCTGGGCCGTCCTCCTCGCCGGCGCCCGCGCGCACTGCCGCTGGTGCTGCTCTGCGTGCTGCTGCTGTGGGCGCCGCTCGCCGGATGCGGCTCCGGTTCCGGCTCCGGTTCTCCTTCCGGTTCCGTGTCCGCCTCCGGGGTCCCTTCGGGGGGCCCCGCCGAGCGGGACGTCCGGCGGGCCGTCGCCGACTGGTCGGCGTCCCCGCCCGCGGCCCTCGCGGCGATCCCGCTGGAGGGGTGGTCGTACGAGGTCTCCGCGGTCCGGGTGGACGGCGTACGGGCCTTCGCGCGCGCCGAGCTGCGCTACCGGCTCACCGGCTACGACGCCGCCCCGGCCGGCTCCGCCCGCGAGGTGGAGCTCGCCCGCGACGGCGGCTCCTGGGCGGTGGCGGCCGACCGGCCCGCCCCGGGGGCCCTGCCGCAGCTGTGGGACCAGGGCCCGGTGTCCGTGGAGCGCGGGGCGCACGCCCTGGTGCTCGGCGGCGCCGGCCACAGCTCCGGCTACCTCTCCGAGATCGCCGCCGAGGCCGACAAGGCGGTGCCCGCGGCGAGCGCGGCCTGGCCGCGGCCGTGGGCGGGCCGGGTGGTGGTGCTGGTGCCCGGCTCGCTGGACGCGATGGCCGCGCTGCTGGGGCGGCCCGCGGACGAGTACCGCGGCCTGGGCGCCGTCACCACCGGGCGGACCGGGTCGGGCCCCGCCCCCGCCGACCGGGTCGTGGTGAACCCGGAGGGGTACGGGCAGCTCACGGCGGAGGGCCGCCAGGTGATCCTGACCCACGAGACCACGCACGTGGCCACCCGGGCGGCGACCACCGCCCGGACCCCGCTCTGGCTCTCCGAGGGCTTCGCGGACTGGGCCGCGTTCCGCGACAGCGGCCGGACCCCGGCCGAAGCCGCGCCGGCCCTCGCCCGCGCGGTGCGCGGCGGCGACCTGCCGGCCACCCTCCCGGAGCCCGGGGCCTTCGCCTTCGGCGGGGACGCGGACGCGCTGGCGCGGGCCTACGAGGGCTCCTGGCTGGCCTGCCGGCTCATCGCCCGGCGGTGGGGGGACGCGGCGCTGGTCTCCCTGTACGAGAAGTCCGGCCGGGAGTCCCTGCCGGCGGCGGTGGCGGAGGCTCTGGGCACGGACCCCGCGGGCCTGACGCGAGCCTGGCAGCAGGACCTGACCCGAGAGTTCCGCTAGCCGTGGCACCGGACCGGCCGCCTCGAACGCCGCCGGTGCTTTGGTGCGGCTCCCCGCCGGGGGCCGCGTGCGGGTCCGCTCCCGGGGGCCAGCCCCCGGACCCCCGCTCCTCAAACGCCGGAGGGGCTGATTTCACCCCGGCGGCGCCGGACACGTCCGGGCTGGCGCCGGGCACGTCCGGGTTGGCGCCGGGCACGTCCGGGTTGGCGTCGCACGCATCCGGCTGTGGGCGGGCACATCCGGGCCGGCGCCGGCCAAATCCAGCCTCGCCGGCGTTTGAGGCGCGGGGTCTGGGGCTGAGCCCAAGGGGCCCCCGGCGCAGCCCGGTTCCGCGGCCCCGGTCCGCAGGCCCCGACCCGCAGCGCCGCCGCCCGCGCACCGCCCCGTAGGGCAGAGCCCCGCAGGGCCCCGCCCCGCACGGTCCCGCCCCGCAGGGCCCCGCCCCGCAGGGCCCCGCTCCGGTAGGGTCGGCAGGCGATGGACAAGACGCTGATCGTGACCAACGACTTCCCGCCGCGGCCGGGGGGCATCCAGGCATTCCTGCACAACATGGCGCTGCGCCTGGACCCCGACCGGGTCGTGGTCTACGCCTCCACCTGGAAGCACTCGGCCGAGGCCCGCGCCGCCACCGCCGCCTTCGACGCGGAGCAGCCCTTCCAGGTGGTCCGCGACCGCACGACGATGCTGCTGCCGACCCCCAGGGTCACCCGCCGGGCCGTGGGCCTGCTGCGCGAACACGGCTGCTCGTCGGTGTGGTTCGGTGCCGCGGCCCCCCTGGGCCTGATGGGCCCCGCGCTGCGCCAGGCCGGTGCGCGCCGGATCGTGGCAACCACCCACGGGCACGAGGCGGGCTGGGCGCAGCTCCCGGGCGCGCGCCAACTGCTGCGGCGCATCGGCGAGGGCACGGACACCCTGACGTACCTGGGGGAGTACACGCGTTCGCGGATCGCGCCGGCCCTGACGGAGCGGGCGGCGGCGCGCATGACGCAGCTCCCGCCGGGGGTGGACGAGAAGACCTTCCACCCGGGGTCGGGCGGCGCGGAGGTCCGGGCGAGGCTGGGCCTGACCGACCGGCCGGTGGTCGTCTGCGTCTCGCGGCTCGTCCCCCGCAAGGGCCAGGACACGCTGATCGAGGCGATGCCGCGGATCCTGGCGGCGCTGCCCGACGCCGTCCTGCTGATCGTGGGCGGCGGCCCCTACGAGGCCGACCTGCGGGCACTGGCCGGCTCGACCGGGGTCGCGGAGTCCGTCGTCTTCACGGGCGCGGTCCCGTGGTCCGAACTGCCCGCCCACTACGGGGCCGGGGACGTCTTCGCGATGCCCTGCCGGACCCGGCGCGGCGGGCTGGACGTGGAGGGCCTCGGCATCGTCTACCTGGAGGCCTCCGCCACGGGGCTGCCGGTGATCGCCGGAGACTCCGGCGGCGCCCCGGATGCCGTACTGGACGGGGAGACGGGCTGGGTGGTCCGCGGCGGCGCCCCGGCCGAGGCCGCGGACCGCATCGTCACCCTGCTCCGGGACCCGGCCCTGCGGGCACGCATGGGCGAGCGCGGCCGGGCCTGGGTCGAGGAGAAGTGGCGCTGGGACCTGCTGGCGGAACGGCTGCGCGAGCTGCTGTAGTTCGCGGCCGCAGTCCCGGCCGTAGTCCGCAACCGCAGTCCGCGACCGCAGGCCGGCCACCCCGCGCCGTGCGCGACGGCCGGGGTCCCCCTTCCGTGCGGAGGGGGATTATCGCTCCCGAGGGGCCGATCGCGGGCAGAGTCGATCAAACCGCACGGGCCGGGGCGGGGCCCTCCTACGGTCGAGCCATGTCTGACTGTTACTCAGAAGCGTGTCAGTGCGGGTTATGGCCGGTTGAGCGGAATCCGCTCATGATGCGGCCATGACACCAAACCTGACACGCCGTCATGTTCTCGGTCTCGGCGCCCTCCAGACCGCGGCGGCCCTCGGCTTCACCCGGATCGGCCTGCAGTCCGCGGCCGCTGCCGAGCCCGCGGCCGCGACGTACGCCCCGGCCATCGTCGTCGGCTCCGGCTACGGATCCGCCGTCGCCGCGCTCCGCCTCGGGCAGGCCGGCGTGCGGACCGTCGTGCTGGAGATGGGCCGGCTCTGGGACACCCCGGGCGCCGACGGGAAGGTCTTCCCCGCCACCTCCGCCCCCGACCAGCGCTCGATGTGGTTCCGCAACCGCACCGAGGCGCCGCTCGCCCAGTTCCTCTGGCTGGACGTGGTCAACCGCAACATCAGCCCGTACCCCGGCGTCCTGGACCGCGTGAACTACGGCGACATGTCGGTGTACGTGGGCCGCGGCGTCGGCGGCGGCTCCCTGGTCAACGGCGGCATGGCGCCCACGCCGAAGCGCTCGTACTTCACCGAGGTCATGCCCCGGGTGGACGCCGACGAGATGTACGGCACCTACTACCCCCGGGCCCGCGCCATGCTCGGGGTCAACGACATCGACCCGGCCTGGTTCGAGTCCACCGAGTGGTACCGCTTCGCCCGCGTCTCCCGCAAGCACGCACACAAGACCGGGCTGAAGACCACCTTCGTCCCCAACGTCTACGACTTCGAGTACATGAAGCGCGAGGCCGCCGGGACCGCCGCCAAGTCCGCCCTCGCCGGCGAGGTCATCTACGGCAACAACCACGGCAAGAAGAGCGTGGACAAGACCTACCTCGCCGCCGCCCTGGGCACCGGGAACGTCACCATCGAGACCATGCAGCGGGTGGTCGGCGTACGGCAGGACCCGGCCGGCGGCTACGTCCTGACCGTCCAGACCAGCGACCTCAGCGGCCGCGTCACCCAAGTCCGCGAACTGGCCTGCAAGCAGCTCTTCCTCGGTGCCGGCAGCCTCGGCACCACCGAGATCCTGCTGCGCGCCCGCGAGACCGGCACCCTGCCCGCGCTCAGCGACAAGGTGGGCCTCGGCTGGGGCCCCAACGGCAACGTCATGACCGCCCGCGCCAACCACCTGTGGGACACGGTCGGCGCCAACCAGGCGACGATGCCCGCCCTGGGCATCGACGACTGGGACAACGCCTCGAACCCGGTCTTCGCCGAGATCGCCCCGCTCCCGATGGGGTTCGAGCACTGGATCTCGATGTACCTGGCCATCACCAAGAACCCGGAGCGCGGGCACTTCACCTACGACGCCGCCAGCGACTCGGCGAAGCTCCAGTGGACCCGGGCGCAGAACGCCGCGTCCGTCCAGTCCGCGAAGCGGCTCTTCGACCGGATCAACCGGGCCAACTTCACCATCTACCGCTACGACCTCTTCGGCGACAACAAGAACTTCGCCGACAACTTCACCTACCACCCGCTGGGCGGCTGCGTCCTCGGGGACGCGACCGACGACTTCGGCCGGGTCAAGGGCTATCAGGGCCTCTACGTCACCGACAGCTCGCTGATCCCCGGATCGCTCGGCGTGAACCCCTTCGTGACCGTCACCGCCCTGGCGGAACGGAACCTGGCGAGGGTCCTCGCCGACCCGCGCTGATCAGCGGCCTCCGGCCGCGGGGCCGCGAGGCAGGCACTAGCCCCGGTAGAGGGCTTCGATCTCGTCCGCGAAGTCCTTCGCCACCACATTCCGCTTCAGCTTCAGCGAAGGCGTGATGTGCCCGGACTCCTCCGTGAACTGGGAGGGCAGAATGCGGAATTTCCGCACCGATTCCGCCTTGGAAACCGCCGCGTTGCCGTCGTCCACCGCCTGCTGGACGGCGGCGACGAGATCCGCGTCCTCGCGCAGCTGGGCCGCCGTCGAACCGGCCGGCTTGCCGTGCTCCGCGGCCCACCGGCCCAGGAACTCCTCGTCGATGGTGACCAGCGCGGCCACGAACGGGCGCGCGTCGCCGACCACCATGCACTCCGCGACCAGCGCGTGCGCCCGGATCCGGTCCTCGATCACGGCGGGCGCCACGTTCTTGCCGCCCGCCGTGACGATGAGCTCCTTCTTGCGCCCGGTGATCGCCAGGTAGCCGTCCTCGTCGAGCGTGCCGACGTCACCGGTGTGGAACCAGCCGTCGGTCAGCGCGTCGGCGGTGGCCGTCGGGTTGTTCCAGTACTCCTTGAAGATGTGCTCGCCGTGCAGCAGCACCTCGCCGTCGTCGGCGATGCGCACCACGGAGCCCGGGAGCGGCTGGCCGACCGTACCGATCTTCGTCTTGTCCCACGGGTTGAAGGCCGTGGCCGCGCAGGACTCTGTCAGGCCGTAGCCCTCCAGCACCGTGAAGCCGATGCCGCGGAAGAAGTGGCCGAGCCGCTCGCCCAGCGGGGCCCCGCCGGAGATCGCGTACTCGCCGCGCCCGCCGAGCGCCGTGTGCAGCTTGCTGTAGACCAGCTTGGAGAAGACCTTGTGCTTGAGCTTGAGCGCGAGGGACGGCCCGCCCGGCAGGTCCAGCGCGCGGCTGTACGCGATAGCCGTCTCGGCCGCCGCGTCGAAGATCTTGCCCTTGCCGTCGGCCTGGGCCTTGGCGCGGGCCGAGTTGTAGACCTTCTCGAAGACGCGCGGCACGCCGAGGATCAGCGTGGGCCGGAAGGACTGCAGCTCGTCGGTGAGGTTCTTGATGTCCGGTACGCAGCCCAGCCGGATCGGCGCCAGCACGGCCGCCACCTCCACCAGGCGGCCGAACACGTGCGCGGCCGGCAGGAAGAGCAGCACGGAGCACTCGCCGGTCCGGAAGAGCGGACGCAGCCGGGCCACGATGTTCCCGCACTCGGCGAAGAAGCTGCGGTGGGTCAGCACGCAGCCCTTGGGGCGGCCGGTGGTGCCGGAGGTGTAGACGATGGTGGCCGGGTCGTCGGCGCCCGCGAGCGCGCTGCGCTCGTCGACCTCGGCGTCGGAGACCCCGGCGCCGGCCGCCCGCAGCGTCTCCAGGGCGCCCTGCTCGATCTCCCAGACCTCGCGCAGCTCCGGCAGCCGGTCGCGCAGCGCGGCCACGGCCGCGGCGTGCCCGGGGGACTCCACGACGACGGCGACGGCGCCGGAGTCGCCGAGGATCCACTGGATCTGCTCGGGGGAGCTGGTCTCGTACACGGGGACCGTGACGGCGCCGGCGCTCCAGATCGCGAAGTCGATCAGCACCCACTCGTAGCGGGTGCGGGAGATCAGGGCGACCCGGTCGCCGGGCCGGATGCCGGCCGCGATCAGGCCCTTCGCCGCGGCACGGACCTCGGCCAGGAACTGGGTCGCGGTGACGTCCTGCCACGCGCCGCCGACCTTGCGGGCCATGACGGCGGTGTCGGGATGCTGAGCGGCATTGCGGCGGATGAGATCCGTCAGGTTCCCGTCCGACGGGACCTCGTACAGGGCCGGAAGGCTGAACTCGCGCAAGACTGCTGCTCCTCTGGGCGCCATCGCCACCATGTGGACCGACCGGACGTTACCCACCGGTAGTGGGTTCCGGATAGAGGGAACCGGCCAGATGTTCCCTGCGTCACATGTAGCGGCCGTGTCCTGCCGACATTAGTCGACCCGGTTTGCGACTCGGAAGTAACCGCAGGTCCGGCCGCCTGGCCCGATTCCCTACCCGCGGTGGCCAAGCGCCCCTAGGGTGGCCGCATGGGTGGCTCTATGGGTGGTACGAAGAACCGGACACGGGTCCATGTCGTCAGCGACGTCCACGGCAACACAAAGGCCCTGGCCCGGGCCGGGGAAGGCGCCGACGCGCTCATCTGCCTCGGCGACCTCGTCCTCTTCCTCGACTACGCCGACCACTCGCGCGGCATCTTCCCCGACCTGTTCGGAGTCGAGAACGCCGACCACATCGTCGAACTGCGCACCGCCCGCCGTTTCGAGGAGGCCCGGGAGTTCGCCCGCGGCCTGTGGACCGGGCTGGACCGGGAACGGCTCGTCGAGGGCGCGGTCCGGCGCCAGTACGCGGAGATGTTCGCCGCCTTCCCGCGGCCCACGTACGCCACCTACGGCAACGTGGACATCCCCGGGCTCTGGCCCGAGTACGCCGGCCCCGGCCTGACCGTGCTCGACGGGCAGCGGGTCGAGATCGGGGGCCGGGTCTTCGGCTTCGTCGGGGGCGGACTCCCCTCGCCGATGCGCACGCCGTACGAGGTGCCCGAGGAGGAGTACGCGGCCAAGGTGGAGGCGCTGGGCGAGGTCGACGTGCTGTGCTCGCACATCCCGCCGGAGGTGCCGGAGCTCTGCTACGACACGGTGGCGCGGCGCTTCGAGCGGGGGAGCGGGGCGCTGCTCGCCGCGATCCGCCGGGTGCGGCCCCGGTACGCGCTCTTCGGCCACGTGCACCAGCCGCTCGCACGGCGGATGCGGATCGGCGCCACCGAGTGCGTGAACGTCGGGCACTTCGCCGCCACGGGAAGGCCGTGGGCCCTGGAGTGGTGAGGCCATGACGCGCGATAGCCTTCACGCGGCGGCTCGGCCGTCCGCACACTTCCTCGAACTCCCCCCGGAGGAGCGACCGCGATGGCGGAACACACCAGCTCGAGCATCATGATCGAGGCGTCCCCGGCCGACGTCATGGCCGTGATCGCCGACTTCGCCCGCTACCCGGAGTGGACCGGCGAGGTGAAGGAGGCCGAGGTGCTGGCGAAGGACGACGCCGGCCGCGCCTCCCTCGTCCGCCTGCTGCTGGACGCGGGCGCGATCAAGGACGACCACACGCTGGCGTACACCTGGCCTGGCGAGAACACGGTCAGCTGGACCCTGGACAAGTCCCAGATGCTGAGGCAGCTCGACGGGTCCTACCAGCTCGCGCCGGTCGCGGGCGGCGCGCGCACCGAGGTGACCTACTCGCTGACCGTGGACGTCAAGATCCCGATGCTCGGCATGATCAAGCGCAAGGCGGAGAAGGTCATCATCGACCGGGCGCTGGCGGGCCTGAAGAAGCGGGTCGAGAGCCGGCCCGGCCACGCTTCCTCTTAACGCGCGGCTCGGCGGCGGTGCGGCCACTGCCGTCTGGCGTCGGTGCCGGTGGGCGGGTGCGGGTGGGTTGGCCCTGCGGGGCTGGGTCCCCTACCCGCCCTTCGCCCGTTCCCCGGGGCTTTGCCCCGGACCCGTTGCCGTGCGCGGCGCCGTTGCCGGGGACCAGCCCCCGGACCCCCGCGCCTCAAACGCCGGCGAGGCTGGATATGGCTGGAGTTGCCTCCGGGCAATCCAGCACGCTGTGCTGCGCACACGTGCGATCCGGCGCCGGCCAAATCC
>NZ_JBWJVM010000077.1:0-40227 GCF_056428985.1 Streptomyces sp. CA189
GCGGGCGGCTGGCTCGCGGCGCGCAGGTCCCGACTCCGGCCGGGGTTGTTCTTTTCAGCCGTCCGGCGTTTGAGGACCGGGGTCTGGGGCGGAGCCCCAGGGGGTCCGGGCGCAGCCCGGGACCCCGTTTTCAGCCTCGCCGGCGTTTGAGGCGCGGGTCCGGGCGGAGCCCGGGGAACGGTGGAAGGGCGGGTAGGGGACCCAGCCCCGCAGGCAGCCCACCCGCACTCGCCCACCGGACCGGCAACAGGCGACCGTGGCCGCACCCCGCCCGGCCACCGCCGGACGGAGTCCGGCGCAGCGGCGCGAAGCCGGGGAGGCCCGCCAGGGCCGCACCGCGCGAGGGGTGCGTGAAGAAGGAGAAAAACTGCCCATCCGCTGATCCGATCGGGCGATTTGTCCGCCGCGCTCCACCCTGTCCGTCGCTCTGCGTGAACTACGCTCGCAATCCGAAGGCAGCGAGAGGAGCGGATCCGTGACGGATTTCGTCGGGCGGCGGCGTGAGCTCAAGGAGCTCCGCGAGGACATCGCGCGAACCGGGCTCGACACCCTCTCCGGCCGCAAGGCCAAGTCCCCACGGGCGCGGGTGCTCCTCGTCGCCGGACGCCCGGGCTCCGGCCGGACCGCCCTCGCCGAAGCGCTGGTGCGCGAGATCGCCGACGACTATCCCGACGGGGTGCTGAAGGTCCGCCTCACCGCCCCCACGGGCGAGAGCGTGGCCACCGAGCGTGCCGTCCGCACCCTCCTGGAGGGGCTCGGGCAGCCCACCCCGCCCGGCGCCGCCGAGGACGATCTGAGCTCCGCCCTGCGCACGGCCCTGGCCGGCCGCCGCATGGTCCTCCTCGTCGACGACGCCTCCGATCCGCACCAGGTCGACGCCCTGCTGCCGGACACCCCCGAGTGCCTGGTCGTCGTCACCGCGGAGGGCCCCCTGACCGGGATTCCGGATGTCCGCCCCTGCACGCTGGGCGGCCTCGACACCCCCTCGGCCGTCCGCATGCTCGTCCAGCGCATCGGCGACATCCGCGTCGCCAACGACCCGCGCGCGGCCGAAGCCCTCGCCGAGGAGTGCGGCGGCCAGCCCGCCGCGCTCGCCCTGGCGGGCGGCTGGCTCGCGGCGCGCCCCAAGGCTTCCGTGGCGGACGTGGGCAAACAGCTGCACGACATGCCCGCCGGTGTCGGCGGTCCGCTCGCCAAGGCCTTCAGGCTCGTCTACGAATCCCTCCCGCAGCCCGCCCAGCGGACCCTGCGGCTGCTTCCGCTTGCCCCTGCGGGCCTCGTCGACTCCCACGTCGCCTCCGCCCTGGCCGGCTGCTCGGTGGCCGCCGCGCAGTCGACCCTGGAGGACTTCGCCGCGCTGGGCCTGCTGAGGCCCGCCCGCGACGGGCTGTACCTGCTGCCCGGCTGCCTCGCGCCGCTGCTCCAGGCCCTGCTGGAAGCCAAGGAGCGGCCCGCCGAGGTCCAGCTCGCGCGAGCCCGGATGCTGGAGCGCACCGTACGGCTGCTGCTCTCCTGCCGGGCCATGGCGGAGCCGTACGAAGACGGATTCGGCGGGCACGACGGACCCGTCGGGGCGCCGGAGAAGCTCGACGGGGTGCCGCGCGCGCTGCGCTTCGCCGACCGGCGGGCGGCGGAGACCTGGCTGGACACCCGGCTGCCCGCACTGCTGGCCGCCGCCTCGCTGGCCGTGGCCGACGGGGAGCTGGACACCCTGGCGCGCAGGTTCGTAGCCGCCCTCGCGCGGGCCCTGACCGAGCACCGGGGCACCGCCGGGGCCGCGCCCGAGCTGTACGGGCTGCACCGGCTGGTGCTGGACGTGGCCGAGCGGCGCGATCTGCACCGGGAACAGGCCGCCGCGCTGCTGAACCTGGCCGATCTGGACGCCGAGACCGGCCGTACCCGGGAGGCGCTGGACCGGTACCGGGCCGCATTGGACGCGGGAAAGGCGGCGAACGACCCGTACGCGTCGGGCCGCGCGATGGAATCCGTAGGCGGTGCGCACCAGGAGCTGGGCGACTGGCACCGGGCCTCCGACTGGTTCGGCCGGGCCCTGTCCCACGCCCTCGCGCGGGGGGAGCGCGCGGACGAGGCGCGGCTGTACGGGCGGCTGGGGAACGTGCACACGTACGCGGGCCGGTACGGGGACGCGCTGCGGAGCTGGCGGGCGGCCTCGGCCGGCTACCGGAAGCTGGCCGATGTCCCGGGCCAGGCAAAGGCGTTGAGCGAGATGGCGCGGATCCAGGAGTACGCGGGACGGCCCGAGGAGTCGCTGCACACCTGCCGGGAGGCGGTGGAGCTCGCGCGGAAGGCCGGGGACCTGCGGCTTCAGGCCGCCCTCCAGGTGCGGCTGGCTGACACGCTCGACCGGCTCGGGGATCCCGCTGCCGCCAGGCTGCACAGGTCCGCGGCCGACAGATTGCTGGGAGATGACCCGGCGACCTGCGAAATCCGTAGTGGTTCCGACTAAGATTATTACTTTGCAAGGCTAGACAGCGGCTCGTCCTTCATTAGACTGGGTTCACCAGGCCATCCCCTGGGGCATCCCGTTGCGTGTTCTTGTAAACGGGTTTGTATGGAAGTATCCCGAAACATCCCCTGAGCCAAGGACCGTGAGCCACGATGAAGGTCGGCATCCCCCGCGAGGTCAAGAACAACGAGTTCCGGGTCGCCATCACGCCTGCCGGCGTGCATGAGCTGGTCCGTAACGGCCACCAGGTCTTCATCGAGCAGAACGCCGGTGTGGGCTCCTCGATCACGGACGCGGAGTACGTGTCCGCCGGCGCCGAGATCCTGGGCACTGCCGACGAGGTCTGGGCGACCGCGGACCTGCTGCTGAAGGTCAAGGAGCCCATCGCGGAGGAGTACCACCGCCTCCGCAAGGACCAGACCCTCTTCACCTACCTGCACCTCGCGGCCTCCCGCGAGTGCACGGACGCCCTGCTGGAGTCCGGCACCACCGCCATCGCCTACGAGACGGTCGAGCAGGCCAACCGCGCCCTGCCGCTGCTCGCCCCGATGTCCGAGGTCGCGGGCCGTCTGGCCCCGCAGGTCGGCGCCTACCACCTGATGCGCTCGGTCGGCGGCCGCGGCGTGCTCCCCGGCGGCGTCCCCGGCACCCACGCCGGCGAGTGCGTGGTCATCGGCGGCGGCGTCTCCGGCTGGAACGCCGTGCAGATCGCCGTCGGCATGGGCTTCCACGTGACCCTGCTGGACCGCGACATCAACAAGCTCCGCGAGGCCGACAAGATCTTCGGCACGAAGATCAAGACGATCGTCTCCAACGCCTACGAGCTGGAGAAGGCCGTCATCGAGGCCGACCTCGTCATCGGCGCGGTGCTGATCCCGGGTGCGAAGGCCCCGAAGCTGGTCACCAACGAGCTCGTCGCCAAGATGAAGCCCGGAAGTGTCCTTGTCGACATTGCCATCGACCAGGGCGGCTGCTTCGAGGACTCCCGTCCGACCACTCACGCCGAGCCGACCTTCCAGGTCCACAACTCGGTCTTCTACTGCGTCGCCAACATGCCGGGCGCGGTGCCGAACACCTCCACGTACGCGCTGACCAACGCCACGCTGCCCTACATCGTGCAGCTCGCGAACCTCGGCTGGGTCGAGGCGCTGCGTCGCGACCCGGCGCTCGCGCTGGGCCTCAACACCCATGACGGCCAGGTCGTTTACGGTCCGGTCGCCGAGGCGCACGGTCTCGAGACCCTCGAGCTGAGCACGCTGCTCGGCTGAGTCGTCAACGACTGACGTCAATCTCACGTATCCGGCCGGACCTTGCTCGCGAGGTCCGGCCGGAGGCGTTCCCGGGGCCGTCCGCGAGGCCGCTCAACTCGCCTCGAACGTAACCCTTTAACCCTTTCGCACACCCGCGAAACTTCCCGGCGACAGCTCGTACGCCCTTGACAGAGTGGTGTTCGGTTGCCGACACATCGCGGTGGGTCCGGCGGATTGTGTTGCCGCTGAGTGGTGACACGCCATAGAGTCGCCAACCGTCGGCATGGTGCCACGCTGACCTATCGATAAGTGTCCTGGTCACGTCCGAGGAGGTAAGACGACTTGTGAATGAGTCGACATTTGCTCCTGGAGGTGGTCGAGCAGGAGGGCCTGCGCGGGGCCAGGGTCCTGCCGGAATCGAAGCCGTGGGATCCGTAGCGGTCCGCACCTTCGCAAACCACCAGCACATGACGACGCCTCAAAAGAGCATGGACGGCCTAGACGTGAACTCCAGGGCCGGCGACCCGAGCGGCGACAAGCCCGTGGGTTTCGCCGACTACGAACAGGTGCCCGAGGGGCATTTCTACGACCCCGACGCGGAGTACGAGCCCGACCCCGAGTACGCGGCCACTCTCGCTCCCGACGCTGCCCGCCAGCGCCGTGAGCGGATCGGCCCGACCGGACGGCCGCTGCCGTACTTCCCGATCCCGGGTCCGCTGACCGACCACGGTCCGGCGACGATCATCGCGATGTGCAACCAGAAGGGCGGCGTGGGCAAGACCACGTCGACCATCAACCTGGGTGCCGCACTCGCGGAGTACGGGCGCCGGGTGCTGCTCGTCGACTTCGACCCGCAGGGGGCGCTGTCGGTGGGCCTCGGGGTCAACCCGATGGAGCTCGACCTGACGGTCTACAACCTGCTCATGGAGCGGGGCATGTCGGCCGACGAGGTGCTGCTCAAGACGGCGGTCCCCAACATGGACCTGCTGCCGAGCAACATCGACCTGTCCGCCGCCGAAGTGCAGTTGGTCAGCGAGGTCGCCCGCGAGTCGACGCTGCAGCGGGCCCTGAAGCCCCTGCTGCCCGACTACGACTACATCGTGATCGACTGTCAGCCCTCGCTCGGTCTGCTGACCGTGAACGCCCTGACGGCCGCTCACAAGGTCATCGTGCCGCTGGAGTGCGAGTTCTTCGCGCTGCGCGGTGTGGCCCTGCTGACCGAGACCATCGAGAAGGTGCAGGAGCGGCTCAACCCGGAGCTGGAGCTCGACGGCATCCTCGCCACGATGTACGACTCCCGTACGGTGCACAGCCGCGAGGTGCTGGCGCGCGTCGTCGAGGCCTTCGACGACCACGTCTACCACACGGTCATCGGCCGTACGGTGCGGTTCCCGGAGACCACGGTCGCCGGCGAGCCGATCACCACGTACGCCTCCAACTCCGTCGGCGCCGCCGCCTATCGCCAGCTGGCCAGGGAGGTGCTCGCCCGGTGTCCCGCCGAGTGAGTCTGCCCGGAGCCGACGAACTGTTCCGTACGACCGGGGGGATGGCGCTGACCTCCTCCTCGCCGAACTCGGCGCGGGGCGTGGAGCACGCGGCTTCGGCCGCGGAGGGCACGGCGGGAGAGGGCCGCAGCCGGGAGGCTGAGGCCGGCACGGAGCCGGGCGTCGGCCAGCAGCGGCGGCCGCAGGAAGGTTCCGGTAACGCCGTCCCCGCCCCCACCCCCGGTCGGGGCAAGGGGCAGGGCCGGGGTGCGAACCGGCGGCCGAGCGGGCGCGAGCGGCACGACGAGAAGATCACGGTCTACGTCTCCGCGGAGGAGCTCATGGACCTGGAACACGCGCGGCTGGTGCTGCGCGGGGAGCACGGTCTCGCCGTCGACCGCGGCCGGATCGTCCGCGAGGCCGTCGCGGTGGTCCTGGCGGACCTGGAGTCCCGCGGCGACGCGAGCATCCTGGTCCGCCGCCTCAGGGGCCGCTGAGCCCCTGCGAGGGCTTGGGCGGGTCGGTCCGTCGGCCCCCTGCGGTGCGATGCCCCCGAGGGCGGGGCGGAGGTAGTCGGCGCGCCGACTGCGAGGGGGTGGAGTTCCCCTACCCGCCCTTCGCCCGTTCCCCGGGCTCTGCCCGGACCCGGTCCTCACACGCCGGACGGGCTGAAAGGCCCCTGGGGCTCCGCCCCAGACCCCGGTCCTCACATGCCGGACGGGCTGAAAGATCCTGGGGCTCCGCCGCGGACGATTTGCCCGGGTCCCCGCTGCTTTCGTGGCGTGGTGCGTGGGAGCCTTGGGTACCGGGCCCCGGCCCGATCAGCTGCTTCTTCCGTACCACCCTGGACCGCGATGCCCCCTCCCGCCGAACCCGGCCCCTCACCCCGCCGCTCGCTGGGCCGCGGGCCCGGTGCCTCCGTGCCGGAGGAAGAGCTCCCCGGTCCCGCCCCGGAGGCCCCCGGGGGACCCGAGGGCGGCCCTGGGGGCCCCGAGAGGGTCGGGGAGGCCGAGGAGGCCGTACCGGCTCCCGTAGGGGCCCCTGCGGAGCCTGCCGTGTCCTCGGCCGAGGACGGGCGGTTCACGGTGCACCTCGGGAACTTCGAGGGGCCCTTCGACCTCCTGCTGCAGTTGATCTCCCGGCACAAGCTCGACGTCACCGAGGTCGCGCTGTCGGAGGTCACCAACGAGTTCATGGCGCACATCCGTGCGATGGGGCCCGACTGGGACCTCGACCAGACGACCGAGTTCCTCGTCGTCGCCGCCACCCTGCTCGACCTGAAGGCGGCCCGGCTGCTGCCCGTCGCCGAGGTCGAGGACGAGGCGGACCTCGCCCTGCTGGAGGCGCGGGACCTGCTGTTCGCGCGGCTGCTGCAGTACCGGGCGTACAAGCGGATCGCGGAGATCTTCCAGGACCGGGCCGAGATCGAGGGCAGGCGCTACCCGCGCACCGTGGGGCTGGAGCCCCACCTCGCGGAGCTGCTCCCCGAGGTGGTCATCAGCATCGGCGGCGAGGGGCTGGCGCGGCTCGCGGTCAAGGCCATGCAGCCCCGGGCGAAGCCCCAGGTGTACGTGGACCACATCCACGCACCGCTCGTGAGCGTCCGGGAGCAGGCCGGGCTGGTCGTGGCGCTGCTCAAGGCGCGCGGCGAGGCCACCTTCCAGGAGCTCACCGAGGACGCCGCCGACACCCTGACCGTCGTGGCGCGCTTCCTGGCCCTCCTGGAGCTCTACCGGGAGAAGGCGGTGGTCCTGGACCAGGAGGAGGCGCTGAAGACGCTCACGGTGCGCTGGAGCGGCGGGGACGGGGACGGCATGCCGACGGTGACGGACGAGTTCGATCAGATCGTGGAGGTCAAGGAATGAGCGCGGAGCCGACGACGGTGGCCGGACTGGCGCTGAAGCCGGCCCTGGAGGCCGTCCTCATGGTCGTGGACGAGCCGGCGACCGAGGCGCACCTGGCCAAGGTGCTGGAGCGGAGCCCCCGGGAGGTCGCGGAGGCGCTGCGCGAGCTGGTGGACGAGTACGAGGTCCAGGGCCGCGGATTCGAGTTGCGGCTCGTCGCCGGGGGCTGGCGGTTCTACAGCCGGGCGGACTACGCGCCGGCGGTGGAGGCCTTCGTCCTGGACGGCCAGCAGGCCCGTCTCACCCAGGCGGCGCTGGAGACGATGGCCGTCGTCGCGTACCGCCAGCCGGTCAGCCGGTCGCGGGTCTCGGCGGTCCGCGGAGTCAACTGCGACGGGGTCATGCGCACCCTCCTCCAGCGGGGTCTGGTGGAGGAGGCGGGGACGGAACCCGAAACAGGTGCGATCCTGTACAGGACGACGAACTACTTTCTGGAGCGGATGGGCCTGCGTGGCCTGGACGAGCTCCCGGAGCTCGCGCCCTTCCTCCCCGAGGCGGACGCGATCGAAGCCGAGACGCAAGAGGGTGTTCCGTCGTTCGATCCGGACTCTCCGGATACCGATGAAGACGACAAGACGACGGAACTTTGATGCGAAGCAGCGGCAACGGCAACGGTGGCGGCAACAGGAACAGCGGCGGCGGTGGCGGCGGGCGTGGTAGCTCCCCCCGCGGCGGCTCCTCCAGCGGCGGCGGTGGTGGCTACCGCGGTGGCGGCTCCGGCGGCGGCAGCGGCTCGGGCGGCGGCTCCCGCGGCGGCAGCTCGGGCGGTGGCTACCAGGGCGGCGGCTCCCGCGGCGGCTCCTCCGGCGGCGGCTACCAGGGCGGCGGCTCCCGTGGCGGCTCCTCCGGCGGCTCCTCCGGTGGCGGTTACCAGGGCGGCGGCAGCTCGGGCGGCGGCTCCCGTGGCGGCTCCTCCGGTGGCGGTTACCAGGGCGGCGGCTCCCGCGGTGGCAGCACCGGCGGCAGCTCCTCCGGCGGCTACCGCAGCGGCGGCAGCTCCAGCGGTGGCGGCTACCAGGGCGGCTCTGGCGGCGGCTACCAGGGTGGCGGCTCCGACCGCGACCGCGAGCAGGCCCCCCGCATCCGCAACCCCCGCCCCGAGGAGCGTCGCTACGACGTGGGCCCCGAGGGCGAGCGCAACGGCCGCGGCGGTGCCAAGGCGGGCGGCGGCGGTGCCCGCGGCGCGGCCGACGGCAACCGCGGTGGCGGTGCACGCGGAGCCGCGGCCCGCGGTGGCGCCAAGGGCGGCCCCAAGGTCTCCCGTACCCCGGGCATCGGCGGCGCCGGCGGCCCGCGCATCGGCCCCGGCTCCCGCAGCGGCCAGTCCAAGCCGCGCGAGCTGGAGGCGCGGATCGAGGAGCGCGTGCGCGACCGGTACGCCGACAAGCCCGTGATCAAGACCCCGAAGACCTTCCCGGGTGCCGAGGAGGAGGGTGAGCGTCTGCAGAAGGTGCTCGCCCGGGCCGGCATGGGTTCGCGCCGTGCGTGCGAGGAGCTCATCGAGCAGGCGCGCGTCGAGGTCAACGGCGAGATCGTCCTGGAGCAGGGCAAGCGCGTGAAGCCCTCGGACGAGATCAAGGTGGACGGCCTGACCGTCGCCACCCAGTCGTACCTGTTCTTCGCGCTGAACAAGCCGGCCGGCGTCGTCTCCACCATGGAGGACCCGGACGGCCGCCAGTGCCTCGGCGACTACGTCACCAACCGTGAGACGCGTCTCTTCCACGTCGGCCGGCTCGACACCGAGACCGAGGGCATCATCCTGCTCACCAACCACGGTGAGCTGGCCCACCGCCTCACGCACCCGAAGTACGGCGTGAAGAAGACCTACGTCGCCGCCATCACCGGCCCGCTGCCGCGCGACATCGGCAAGCGCCTCAAGGACGGCATCGAGCTGGAGGACGGGTACGCCCGCGCCGACCACTTCCGCGTCGTCGACCAGCTCGGCAAGAACTACCTGGTCGAGGTGACCCTCCACGAGGGCCGCAAGCACATCGTCCGCCGCATGCTGTCCGAGGCCGGCTTCCCGGTCGAGAAGCTCGTGCGGACCTCCTTCGGCCCGATCGAGCTCGGCGACCAGAAGTCCGGCTGGCTGCGCCGCCTGACCAACACCGAGGTCGGCATGCTCATGCGCGAGGTCGGTCTGTAGGACCTCGGCCCCTCGGGGCCTCCAGAACCCGCGGTGCCTTCGGGCGCCGCGGGTTTTTTGGTTGTGCCCACCCCCGGACCCTGTTTATAGTCAACCTGACTATAAAGAGAGTGGGGGCGTCATGGGATGGCAGACGAGCTGGACCGAGATCCTCGGATTCGCCACGGGGGCCGTGTGCGTCTGGCTGGTCGCCCGGCAGCACACCGCCAACTGGCCGATCGGCATCGCCAACAACGTCTTCTTCATCGTGCTGTTCGCCCAGGCCGGCCTCTACGCCGACGCCGGGCTGCAGATCGTCTTCATCGCCCTCGCCGCGTACGGCTGGTGGTCCTGGACCCACGGGGGTGGACCCGGCACCACCACGGCCCTGCCGGTGCGCCGGACCACGGCCGCCGAGTGGGCCGTGCTGGCCGCGGCGGGGGCGGTGGGGGTGCTCGGCCTGACGCTCCTGCTGAGCCGGGCCACCGACTCCACCGTCCCGTTCTGGGACGCGCTGACGACCGGGCTCTCGCTCATGGCCACGTACGGCCAGTGCCGCAAGCTCGTCGAGTCCTGGTGGCTGTGGATCGCCGCCGACCTCGTGTACATCCCGCTGTACGTCCACAAGGGGCTGTACCTGACCGCCCTGCTCTACGTCGGCTTCCTCGCCCTGTGCGTGGCCGGACTGCTCGGCTGGCGCCGGGCGCTCCCGGTGGAAGGCGCCCGCGCGGTACGGCAGGTGACGGCATGAGGCGCTACGCCCACGGCCTGGTCCTCGGCAAGTTCTATCCGCCGCACGCCGGCCACCACCACCTGGTGCGCACCGCGCAGGACCAGTGCGAGCGGCTGACCGTACTGGTCTGCGCGGCCTCGGTGGAGTCCGTACCGCTCGCCGACCGGGTCGCCTGGATGCGCGAGGCGCACCCGGGGGCCGAGGTGGTCGGCGCGGTCGACGACATTCCGGTCGACCTCCACGACCCGGCCGTCTGGGAGGCCCACATGGCGATCTTCCGGGCCGCGGTGGGCCGCCCGGTCGACGCCGTCTTCACCTCCGAGGCCTACGGGACCGAGCTCGCGCGGCGGTTCGGGGCCGAGGAGGTCTGCGTGGACCGGGACCGCACCCTCTTCCCGGTGTCCGGCACGGCCGTACGGGCCGACCCCGTCGGGAACTGGGAGTTCCTGGGACCCGCCGTACGGGCCGCCCTGACCCGGCGGATCGTCGTACTCGGCGCCGAGTCCACCGGCACGACCACGCTGTCGCGGGCCCTGGCCGAGCACTGGCGCGGGCGCGGCGGGGTGTGGACGAAGACGGGCTGGGTCGCGGAGTACGGCCGGCGGTACAGCGAGGAGCGGCTGGCGGCGGCGCGCGCGGCCGACCCGGCGGCGACCTGGGACGCGGTGAGCTTCACCTCGGCGGAGTTCCCGGTGATCGCGCGGCGGCAGGACGCGGAGGAGGAGCGGGCGGCCCGGCTGGGATCGCCGGTGCTCTTCTGCGATACGGACTCCTTCGCCACCGGGATCTGGCACGAGCGGTACACGGGCGCGCGCAGTGCGGAGGTCGAGCGGATCGCCGCCGCGTCGCGGCGGGACCTGTACCTGCTCACCGACCACGCGGACGTGCCCTTCGAGGACGATGGGCTGCGCGACGGAGCGGAGCTCCGGCCGTGGATGACCGGGCGGTTCCTGGAGGAGCTGGAGCGGACCGGGAAGCGCTTCCTGGTGGTCCGCGGGGACCGCGAGGCACGGCTGGCCGCGGCGGTGGCGGCCGTCGACGGACTCCTGGCGGAGGGCCGGCGGTTCGCGGATCCACTCCCGGAGCGGGTGCCGGAGCGGGTGGCCGAGCGGACGGGGGAGCGGAGCCGATGAATGACACCGGACACGTACACGACCCCGGGCACGGGTACGACCCGCACGCCTTCGCACCCTTCGCGGTGACCGTCGACCTCGCCGTCTTCACCGTGCGCGGCGGCACCCTGCACGTGCTGCTGATCCGGCGCGGGCGGGAACCGTACGCGGGGGCCTGGGCGCTGCCCGGCGGCTTCCTGCTGCCCCGGGAGTCGGCGGAGACGGCCGCCCGGCGCGAACTGGCCGAGGAGACCGGGCTGTCGGCCGAGGTGATCGCGGCCCTCCACCTGGACCAGTTGCGCACCTACAGCGAACCGGACCGGGACCCCCGCATGCGGGTGGTCTCGGTGGCCTTCACCGCGCTCGTCCCCGATCTGCCGGAACCGGCGGCCGGCGGCGGCGGAGACGCGGACCGGGCCCGCTGGGTGCCGGTGGGGGAGGCCTGCGCGCCGGCCTTCGCACTGGCCTTCGACCACGCGGAGATCCTCGCGGACGCCCGTTCCCGCGTGGGCTCGAAGCTGGAGTACAGCTGCCTGGCCACCGCCTTCTGCCCGCCCGAGTTCACCCTCGGCGAGCTCCAGGCCGTCTACGAGACCGTCTGGGACACCGCTCTGGACCGCCCCAACTTCCGCCGCAAGGTCCTGGCCACGCCCGGCTTCGTCGAGGCCGTGCCCGGAGCCGCCCGGCTCACCGGCGGTCGCGGCAAACCGGCCGCGCTCTACCGACCCGGACCCGCGAACACCCTGCACCCGCCCCTGCTGCGCCCCTCGGAAGGACACACACGATGACGACGACGAAAACGAAGCGGGCCGCCACGGGCGCCCTGATCGGCCTGGCCCTCGGAGACGCCCTCGGCTTCCCGACGGAGTTCAACGACGTCCCCGGGATCCTGGCGAAGACCGGCCCGTGGCGGCAGATGGACCTGCCCCGGCCGGCGATCGTCACGGACGACACCCAGATGACGCTGGCCCTGGCCCGGGGCATGCGGACCGCCGCGGAGCGGGGCCGGGTGGGCCCAACGCGGCTGGCGCGGCCGGTCCGGGAGGAGTTCGTCGACTGGTACCACTCCCCGGAGAACAACCGGGCCCCGGGCAACACCTGCCTGAAGGCCTGCAGCCTCCTGAACCTGCCCGAGCGGGACTGGCGCGACGCCAGCCAACTCGGCTCCAAGGGCTGCGGGGCGAACATGCGGGTGGCTCCCGTAGGGCTGGTGCCGGGCTGGACGGAGGAGGAGCGGGCCGGCGCGGCCCAGCTCCAGTCGGCCCTGACCCACGGCCACCCCACGGCACTGGCCGCCTCCGACCTCACGGCGCGGGCGGTGTTCCTGCTGGCCCAGGGCACGGAGGTGACCGGCCTGGTCGGGCAACTGCGCTCGTACGCCCTGGAGAACCGCACCCGCTACCACGAGCGCTGGCTCGGCGACCTCTGGACGCGGACGGCCTCCGACGCTTCGGCCGAGTCCTTCATGGCACGCGGCTGGGACGAGTGCCTGGAGGTCCTGGACCGCCTCACGGCGGCCCTGCGCACCCCGTCCCCGGAAACCGACCCCTGCCTCACCACGGGCGACGGCTGGATCGCCGAAGAGGCCCTGGCCACCGCCCTCCAGTGCTTCCTGCTCTTCCCGGAGGAACCCCTCCTGGCCCTGCGCCGCGCGGCCTGCACGCGGGGCGACTCCGACTCCATCGCCTGCCTGGCCGGCGCCTTCGCGGGCGCCCACCTCGGCGCCGACGCCTGGCCCCGCGACTGGGAGGGCCGCATCGAGTACCGCGCCGAACTCCTGTCCTTCGGCGCCCTCTGGGATTAGCCCAGTGCCGACGCCCGGCGGGTGCGCAGGAGGAAGTCCTCCACTCGGGGCAGGTCCGGGGTCTCGGGGAGGGGGGTCGTCGCGAGGGCGGCTTCGGTTTCCTCCGTCAGGAGGGTCATCCAGGCGTCGACCTCCTCCCAGCTGAGCTCGCCGCGGCGGACCGCGAGGAGGTGGTCGCGGTAGGGGGTCGCGTCGATCACCAGGCGGCCCGCGCGCAGCAGGTCGCGGCAGGACAGGAGCAGGCGCAGCAGGTGCATGGCGTGCTTCCAGCGCGGGGCGCCGTGGTTGCGGAGGTCGCCGAGGAGTTTGCCGCGCTGGGCGACGGCGTACCGGCTGAAGGTGGTGTGGGCCCGGCGGGAGAGGAACGCCTCGCGGAGCGAGAGGAGTTCCTCTCCGACCGGGGTGAGGTCCTCCACCAGGGGGGAGTGGAGGACCTCCAGGATGTTCGGGTTGGCGCGCAGCGCGAGTTCGCAGAAGCGCTCCAGCTCCCAGGAGAACTCCTCGTCCCGGGGCCCGTCCACGTGCGTCGGCGGCTTCTCGAAGCGCCAGAACAGCGGCGTCGGGGCGAGGTAGACACCGCGCCGGTCGGTGTCGCTCGCCTCCGTCGCCAGGCCGAACGCCCTCGAACCGATCACGCACGAGTACACCGTGTGGTCCCTGACCAGGGTGAGTTCGATCGGCTCGGGCGCGGGCGTGTCCTCGTTCATCCCGCGAGGCTAGTGCGGCGGCCCCGGGCTAGGCGAGCGAGATTTCGCCCGCCGGGGAGACGGTGATCTTCTTCTCCGCCAGCGGCTGGGTGGCCGGGCCCTTGGCCACGGCGCCGTCCGCGACCTTGAACTTGCTTCCGTGGCACGGGCAGTCGATGGTGCCGGCCTCCACCTTGTTCACGACGCAGCCCTGGTGGGGGCAGACCGCCGTGAAGCACCGGAAGGAGCCCGCCGTCGGCTGGGTCACGACCAGCTTCTCGTCCTTGAGGACCGTGCCGCCGCCGACCGGCACCTCCGAGGACTTGAGCAGGGCCTTGGTGTTGCCGGGCGGAGTGGAGGACGAGGCGGACGCGGAGTCCGCCGCCGTGGGCGCGCTGCCGCCCTCGGACGACGGCTTGGTCTCGTCGGCTCCGCCGCAGGCGGTCAGCACGCCGCCTGCCAGGACGCTCGCGCCGGCCGCGAGTACCGTGCGCCGGGCGGCGCGGGTGGGGTCGCTCATGACTTCTCCTCGGGTGATCGCCGGGATGGCGAGAGGCATCCTGGCGTGTGACGGGCCTCAGCAACACCCCGCCCCGCCTTGGCTCAGCCCTCCGGCGGCCAGGGAACCAGTTCCCCCGCCCCGCCGGGGGCCCGTACGACCTCCCACACGCGCACCACGGCGTCCCGGTTCAGCGGTCCGTGGACGTGCGGGTAGCGGATGCCCGATTCACCCTCCCGGCGGACCTCGGAGGTGAGGGCCCGCTCGTCGAGCTCCACGGCGAGCAGGGTCCCCGGTACGCCGCCGTAGTGCGAGGCGGCGATCGCCAGCGCCGTCTCCGGATCCGCCGAACAGTGCACGAAACCCTCGGAGTCGAGGGAGGACGGGGCGTACGGACGCGCGGGATCGGCGGTCCAGTCGGCGAGCGGTACGAGGTGGAAGATCATGCCGATCGTTCTACCGCAGTCGGGGCGCGGCTCTGCGCCAAGTGGCAGACGTGCCCGAGTTGGGTGACATTGTCGGTATCTCGAAGCCGGGTACGCCGATTTCCGCGTGTCCGGTCCCTCTTCGAAAGGCATCACCATGGCGGGCAACGACCTCGGCTCCCTTCTCGGCGGCCTCCTCGGCGGCGGCAGCGGCGGCGGACAGGGCGGCAGTGGCGGCGGCAACATCCTCGGCTCCCTCCTCGGCGCGCTCATGGGCGGCGCCGGCGGCGGCGCCCAGGCGGCCGGAGGCGCGGGGAACAACCCGCTCGGCGGGCTGCTGGACATGCTGGGCAAGTCGGGCCTGGTCGACCAGGCCCAGTCCTGGGTCGGCACCGGCGAGAACCAGCCGGTCAGCGGCCCGGAGATCGCCAAGGCCCTGCCGGACGAGACCCTCGCCAAGGTCGCCGAGCAGGCCGGTGTCACCCCGGAGGCCGCCGCCGACCAGATCGCGCAGGCGCTCCCGCAGGCCGTGGACAAGCTGACCCCCGGCGGATCGATCCCGAGCGGCTCGCTGGAGGACATCATCAAGCAGCAGGGCCTCTGAGCGACCCCGGTCCTCCCGAGGACGGTTCCGAGGGCCCGGCGTCCCGTCCCAGCGGACGGGACGCCGGGCCCTCGCGCCGTTCCCGCTGGCTACCCTGAGGCAGGCACCGCCGTCACACACCCCTGTACACCTGGAGAGCACCCCGTGAGAACCGCCGTCGTCATCGGAACCGGACTGATCGGCACCTCCGCGGCGCTCGCCCTGGCCGCCCGCGGCATCGCCGTCCACCTGTCCGACCGCGACCAGGGGCAGGCCCGTACGGCTGCCGCGCTGGGCGCCGGCACGGAGGAGCCCTACCAGGGCAAGGCCGACCTCGCGGTGATCGCCGTACCGCCCGCCCACGTGGCCGCCGCCCTCGCCGACGCCATAGGCCGGGACCTGGCCCGCGCCTACGTGGACGTGGCCAGCGTCAAGGGCGGACCGCGCCGGGAACTGGACGCGCTCGGCGTGGACACGAAGGCGTACATCGGCACCCACCCGATGGCGGGCAAGGAGCAGTCCGGACCCCTCGCCGCCTCCGCCGACCTCTTCGAGGGCAGGCCCTGGGTGCTCACGCCGACCCGGGAGACCGACCACGAGGTGCTGAACCTGGCGCTGGAGCTCGTGGCGCTGTGCCGGGCCGTCCCGGTGGTCATGGACGCCGACGCGCACGACCGGGCCGTCGCGCTCGTCTCCCACACGCCGCAGCTCGTCTCCAGCATGGTCGCGGCCCGGCTGGAGGAGGCCGACGAGACCGCGGTGCGGCTGTGCGGACAGGGCATCCGCGACGTGACCCGGATCGCCGCCTCCGACCCGCGGATGTGGGTGGAGATCCTCTCGGCCAACCCGGGACCCGTGGCGGACGTGCTCTCCGGAATCGCCGCCGACCTGGAGGAGACCGTGGAAGCCCTGCGGGGCCTGCAGTCGGCCGACGAGGACAAGCGCCGGGACGGGGCGGCCGGCATCGAGGACGTACTGCGCCGCGGCAACGCGGGGCGGGTCCGGGTCCCGGGCAAGCACGGGGCCGCGCCGACGGTCTACGAGACGGTGGCCGTCCTCATCTCCGACCAGCCGGGCGAGCTCGCCCGGATCTTCGCCGACGCCGGCCGGGCCGGGGTCAACATCGAGGACGTGCGGATCGAGCACGCGACGGGGCAGCAGGCGGGTCTGGTCCAGCTCATGGTCGAACCCCGGGCGGTGGCCGGCCTCCAGGCCGAGCTGCGCGAACGCGGCTGGGCGCTGCGCCAGCCGTAGGGCGTGCCCCTCGGATCGGGCCGGGCCCCCGGGCCCGCCCCCGGGGAGGCCCGGGCCTGCCCCCGGCCCGCCCCGCACCTGCCTCGGGCCCGCCCGCCGACGCCCCGGCGGGCGGCGCTGAAAAGCCCGGTAACCTGGAGGAGGGGCGCTATTTGCGCGCCCGGACACGTACGCGCAACCAGGAAGGTGCCCGCACCGTGGAAACCGCAGCTCCGACCGCCGTGATCGTCGCCATCGACGGTCCCTCCGGCACGGGCAAGTCCAGCACTTCCAAGGCCGTGGCCGCCAAGCTCGGGCTGCGCTACCTGGACACCGGTGCCCAGTACCGGGCCATCACCTGGTGGATGATCACCAACGGCATCGACACCGATGACCCGCAGGCGATCGCCCTCGCGGCGGGCAAGCCCGTCATCGTGTCCGGCACCGACCCGTCCGCCCCCACCATCACCGTCGACGGCCAGGACGCCTCCGGCCCGATCCGGACCCGGGAGGTCACCTCCAAGGTCAGCGCCGTGAGCGCCGTCCCCGAGGTGCGCACCCTGATCACCGAGCTCCAGCGCTCCATCGCCGCCGAGGCGGCCGACGAGGCCGACGGCATCGTCGTCGAGGGCCGTGACATCGGCACCACCGTGCTGCCCGACGCCGACCTGAAAATCTTCCTCACCGCTTCCGCCGAGGCCCGCGCGGCCCGCCGCAGCGGCGAACTGCGGGGCAAGGAGGCCGCGGACCTCGCGGCCACCAAGGAGGCGCTGATCAAGCGCGACGCAGCCGACTCCGGCCGCAAGACCTCCCCGCTGGCCAAGGCCGGCGACGCCGTCGAGGTGGACACCACCGAGCTCACGCTCGACAGGGTCATCGAGTGCGTGGTCACCCTGGTGGTAGAGCGGCGGAGCGCGACCGAGGGCACAGAGAAGCGGGCGGGCCGCTCGTGAGCGATACGCCCTCCCTCAAGGGTGCGGCGGTCGGCCGGCGGATCGGCATCGGGCTCATGTACGGCCTCTGGAAGCCGCGCGTGCTGGGGGCCTGGAAGGTCCCCGCCACCGGCCCCGTCATCCTGGCCGTGAACCACTCGCACATCATCGACGGCCCCATGCTCATGGGCACCGCGCCCAGGCCGCTGCACTTCCTGATCAAGAAGGAGGCGTACGTCGGTCCGCTCGGCCCCTTCCTCGAAGGGATCGGGCAGGTCAAGGTGGACCGCTCCGGCACCGACCGGACCGCCGTCAGCCGTGCGCTGGGCGTACTGGAGAACGGCGGGGCCCTGGGGATCTTCCCCGAGGGCACCCGGGGCGAAGGCGACTTCGCCTCGCTGCGCGCGGGCCTCGCGTACTTCGCGGTCCGTGCCGGCGCGCCCATCGTGCCGGTCGCCGTCTTCGCGAGCACCGAGCGGCGCAGCCGGGTCGTCAAGGCGCTGCCGCCGCTGAAGAGCAGGGTCGACATCGTCTTCGGCGATGCCTTCGACGCCGGGGACGGCAGTGGCCGCCGCACCCGTACCGCGCTGGACCTGGCCACCGTACGCATCCAGGGACGGCTGACCGCCCACCTGGCCGACGCCAAGCGCCTCACCGGGCGCTGAGCGAGACTTGACCTAGTAGTGGAACCGCGCTGCGCGGGCCCCACCGATCACCACGAACGACGAGGAACGGACTTCATGAACGACCAGCAAGACCACGGAGCACTTGGCGATGCCGAGTACGCGGAGTTCATGGAGCTCGCCGCGGAAGAGGGCTTCGACATCGAGGACGTCGAGGGCGCGCTCCAGGAAGCC
Source organism: Streptomyces sp. CA189 (assembly GCF_056428985.1). NCBI lineage: Bacteria > Bacillati > Actinomycetota > Actinomycetes > Kitasatosporales > Streptomycetaceae > Streptomyces > Streptomyces sp. CA189. The sequence goes on from NZ_JBWJVM010000077.1 coordinate 18,095, forward strand.
GGCCACGGCCCGCTTCCGGTCCTCGCCGTCGTCGGCCGCCCGAACGTCGGCAAGTCGACCCTGGTGAACCGGATCATCGGCCGCCGCGAGGCGGTCGTCGAGGACAAGCCCGGCGTCACCCGCGACCGCGTCACGTACGAGGCCGAGTGGGCCGGCCGCCGGTTCAAGGTCGTCGACACCGGCGGCTGGGAGCAGGACGTCCTCGGCATCGACGCCTCCGTCGCCGCCCAGGCCGAGTACGCCATCGAGGCCTGCGACGCGGTCGTCTTCGTCGTGGACGCCAAGGTCGGCGCCACCGACACCGACGAGGCCGTCGTCCGCCTGCTGCGCAAGGCCGGCAAGCCCGTCGTCCTGTGCGCCAACAAGGTCGACGGCCAGAGCGACGAGTCCGACGCGGCCTCGCTGTGGTCGCTGGGCCTCGGCTACCCGCACCCGGTCTCCTCCCTGCACGGCCGCGGCACCGGCGACATGCTCGACGCCGTCCTGGAGGCGCTGCCCGAGGCGCCCGAGCAGACCTTCGGCACCGCCGTCGGCGGGCCGCGCCGGATCGCGCTCATCGGCCGCCCGAACGTCGGCAAGTCCTCCCTCCTGAACAAGGTCGCCAAGGAGGACCGCGTCGTCGTCAACGAGATGGCCGGCACCACCCGCGACCCGGTCGACGAGCTGATCCAGCTCGGCGGGGTCACCTGGAAGTTCATCGACACCGCGGGCATCCGCAAGAAGGTCCACCTCCAGCAGGGCGCGGACTACTACGCCTCGCTGCGCACGGCCGCGGCCGTGGAGAAGGCGGAGGTCGCGGTCATCCTGATCGACACGACCGAGCAGATCTCCGTCCAGGACCAGCGCATCATCACCATGGCCGTCGAGGCGGGCCGCGCGATCGTGATCGCGTACAACAAGTGGGACGACCTCGACGAGGAGCGCCGCTACTACCTCGAGCGCGAGATCGAGACCGAGATGCAGCAGGTCGCCTGGGCGCCCCGGGTGAACGTCTCCGCACTCACCGGCCGCCACATGGAGAAGCTGGTCCCGGCCATCGAGACCGCGCTCGCCGGCTGGGAGACGCGCATCCCGACCGGCCGTCTGAACGCCTTCCTCGGCGAGGTCGTCGCCGCCCACCCGCACCCGATCCGTGGCGGCAAGCAGCCGCGCATCCTGTTCGGTACGCAGGCGGGCAGCAAGCCGCCGCGGTTCGTCCTCTTCGCCTCGGGCTTCCTGGAGCACGGCTACCGCCGCTTCATCGAGCGCCGCCTGCGCGAGGAGTTCGGCTTCGAGGGGACCCCGATCCACATCTCGGTCCGCGTCCGCGAGAAGCGCGGTGCGCAGCACAAGCGCAAGATGTAGTGAGCTGACCGTGGGGCCGCCGGGGCTAGTAGCCCCGGCGCGGAGCGGGCGGCAGGGCCGCCGGGATGTGCTGCATCCCGGTCTGGTGCTGCCGCCCGTTCGCGTATCCGGCGCCGGCGTACGAGTACTGCGGCTGCGGAGCGGGGGAGGGCTGCCAGGCGTCCGCCTGCTGCCCCGCGTGCTGTCCCGCCGGCTGCCATGCGGAACCGTTCCAGCCGCTCCCGTAGGAGCTCGCGGAGCCCGCGCCGGACCCGCTGCCGTACGTGCCCGCGCCGCTGCCGTACGCGCCGGTGTACGGGCCCCCATACGAGAACGCCGTGAAGCCGAGGTCCTCCTCGCCGGTGCGGTCGCCGGGCAGGGCCCGGAAGGCGCGCAGGTACTCCGAGTACAGCGTGTCGTAGATGGGGGTGTGCGAGGTGGCCGGAGAGCTCCCCAGCTCCCGTGCGGGGCGCATCGGGGGGACGCTGCTCGGATAGGACGGGGCGCGGGAGACATCGTAGGAATGCACGTATCAGCCAACGAAACCGGCGGCCCGCGGATGCGGGGTGGCGGGGCGGAAAACGCAGATCGCCGGGGGTGCGCGGGACGGACCGCGCACCCCCGGCGCACGCCGCCCGGCCCCCTCGGCGGGGGTCGGACGGACGTTTCGGGGACGGAAGGCAGAGCAGGGGGCGGGAGCTGGGGGAGTCCCGGGGCCGGGGCCTCAGGCGCCCGGGGTGCCCGCCAGCGGCATCGAGGCGGCGACCAGTTTGCCGTTGCGGGCGGCCTTGTCCAGGGCGTCGCGGAGCAGGTCCTCGCGGGGCTGCTGGCCGATGGTGCCGACGGGGGCGGCGTACACCAGGACGCGCTGCGTCTTGTTGACGGCGGCCCGCCAGCCGTCGGTGACCGACAGCGGCCGGTGCGCCTGCCACCAGGCGATCTGACCGGGCTGGAGCACGGAGTGGAGCTGGCCCGCGGCGAGCAGGATCGACCAGCCGGTCAGGGCCTGGGGGACCTCCTCGGTGTCGGTCATCGGGATGAAGCCCTGCTCGATGAGGAGCGGGAGGAAGTCGTCGCCGGGACCGGTGGTGCCGGGGCGCGCGATGGGGGCGGTCGGCTCCACGACGAGGGCGGGGTGCAGCTCCCCGTTGATCAGGATCAGGCCGCTGGTGATCCCGAGGACGGCCTGGCCGCCGGGCACGGACTGCGGCACGTCGCCCGCGGGGGAGGCGGCCGGGGCGGGGCTGTCGCCGGTGATGGAGCGGACGGCGCCCTGGAGGTCCGCCTCGGGGACGGAGACGACCTGCGAGGGGATGCAGCCGGCGTGGGCGAAGGCCAGGACGGCCGTCTCGTCGCCGACGAACAGCACGGTGCTGGTCTGCTCGCGCTCGGAGTCGCCGGGGGTGCGGCAGGAGGTGCAGTCGTAACTGCCCGGGGATCCGTCACCTGCGAGCAGCCGCTCGGCCTCCTCGTCGCCGATCTCGGCACGTACCTCATCACTGACTTCGAGCATGCGCGGCACGGGGTGGCTCCTCGGACTAGGCGTGCGGGGCCGGGGGGTTCCGGCTCGCCGGGCTCAACGGGGGAGTGGCGGCCGGGGTCACGCCGTTTGAGGGAACGGAATCGAACCGGACCCCCGAAGGAGTGAACGGTCCGACCGGGCCGTTGTTTTCGTGCCAACTCTTTTTTGGTTGTGCGCAGTTGATGGCCGGTGCTGGCCGTTTGGGTCGTGGGCCGAGCGGGTGGGGGCGCGCGGGGCGCGGTGTGGCGAGCGCGGGGGGCGGTACGGGGCTGCGTAGCGTGACGCGATGCGCAACTTCGGGGTTCCGGGTGGGGTGGGCGCGGCGGCGCTGCTGCTCCTCGTACTCGCGTCGGCTTCGCCGCCGGCGGTCGCGGCCCCGGCGGTCGCGGCGCCGCCCCCGCCCAGGCCGGGGGCGCCCGGCCGGTCGGTGGACTGCGGGCCCGGCGGGCAGTGGCCCTGGGACTGCGTGGCGGACTGCGAGAGCGGGGGCCGCTGGGCGGTGAACACGGGGAACGGCTTCTACGGCGGACTGCAGTTCTGGCAGCCGACCTGGGAGGAGCACGGCGGGCTGGCCTTCGCGCCGAGGGCGGACCTGGCCACGCGGGAGCAGCAGATCCGGGTGGGGGAGGAGCTGCTGGGCAGCCAGGGCTGGGAGGCGTGGCCCGTCTGCGCGAAGCGGTACGGGCTGGCGGGGCGGATGCACGTGGTGCGGAGCGGGGACACGCTGGTGGGGATCGCGCGGAGGCACCGAGTGCGGGGTGGCTGGCAGGAGCTCTACGCGGCGAACCGGATGGTGGTCGGCCCGCGGCCGGGGGCGCTGCGCATCGGCACGCTTCTGACGCTGCCGCCGGTGCGGCAGGAGGCGCCCGCACCGGCTGCACCCCCGGCCGTGCCGGCCCCGGCCGTGCCGGCCGTACCGCCTCCGGGGCCGTCGGCTGCGCCGTCTCTGCCGGAGCCGTCCGCGAATCCCCCCGGCGCGGTGGGGTCGCGGGCGTAGCGGGACGGTGCCGGTGCGCGGACCTGCGGGGCGAAGTCCCCTACCCGCCCTTCGCCCGTTCCCCGGGCTCTGCCCGGACCCGGTCCTCAAGCGCCGGACGGGCTGGGGAGGGGTACCGGGCTGAGCCCGGACCCCTTTGGGGCTCCGCCCCGGACCCCGGTCCTCAAGCGCCGGACGGCTGGATAGCCGCCGGGCGGCCTGGAAGGGGAAGGCCCCGGGCGGCTGGAATGCCGGGGGTCAGGCCGGGTGGCCGAGGGCCGGGTCGGGGGCGGGCTGGGCCGGGACGCGCGGTCGGGTGGTGGTGGCCGAGGCCTCGGGGCCCTGCTGCGCGGGGAGCCGTACCGGGGCCGTTTCGGGGTCCGCGCACTCCATCGCGCGGGGGAGCTTCAGGGCCATTAGCGCGCCCGCCAGGAGCAGCGCCGCGCTGACCAGCAGCGTGACGTGCAGACCGTGGACGAAGGAGTGCCGGGCGGCCGAGAACAGGGACTCGCCCGCCGGTCCGCCGAGCCGCGCCGCGATCTGGTAGGCCTCGCCCAGCGAGTGCGAGGCGCCTGCGGAGTCGGCCGCCGAGACGCCCGGAACCGCTGCCAGGCCCGGCGCGTAGGCCGCGTTCATCACGCTGCCCAGCAGGGCGATGCCCATGCCCGCACCGAGCTGGTAGGAGGTCTCCCCGATGGAGGCGGCGCCGCCGGCCGTCGCGGCCGGAGCCTCGCTCAGCATGGACTCGTAGGCCGCGAAGAGGGTGGTCTGGAGGCCGAAGCCGAGCAGGACGAAGCCCACCGTCAGCAGGACCGGGCGGTCGTGCTGGCCCATGAAGGTCAGGAGTAGTACCGCCCCGGCGGTCAGTACGAAGCCCAGCGAGACCATCCTGCGCGGGCCGGTCCGGGCCAGCGTGTAGGAGCCCGTCGCGCCCGCCGCCATCGCGGCGAACGTGAGCGGCAGCAGGCGCAGACCGGTCTCCAGCGGGCTCAGCTGCAGCACGAGCTGGAGGTACTGGACGGCGATCAGTTCCAGCCCGACCAGCGCCAGCATGGCCAGCACGATGCAGCCGACGGAGGTGGTGAAGGCCGGCCGCGAGAACATCCGCATGTCGATCAGCGGGTGCGCGCGGCGCTTCTGGCGCCGTACGAAGAGCACCAGCAGTGCCGCTCCGATCAGCAGCGGGACCAGTGCCTGCGGGTCGGTGAACTCGCGCTCCGCGCCGAGCCGCTTGACCCCGAGGACCGCGCCGAGCACACCGCCGGCGGCCATGAGCGCGCCGAGCACGTCCCAGGGCCCGTCGGAGGTCCCCTTGGACTCGGGCAGCAGCCACCGGCCCAGCGGCAGCAGCATGATCATGAGCGGGATGTTGATGAGGAAGACCGAGCCCCACCAGAAGTGCTGGACGAGGAAGCCGCCGAGGACCGGTCCGCCGGCCGCGCCGATGGCGGCGACCGCGGTCCAGATCCCGATGGCGAGGGCCCGCTCGCGCCGGTCGGGGAAGACCTGGCGCAGGATCGACAGGGTGGCCGGCATGATCATCGCGCCGCCGACGCCCAGCAGGGCGCGGGCGGCGATCAGGACCTGGGCGTTGTCGGCGACGGCGGCCAGGGCCGAGGCCGCGCCGAAGAGCCCGTAGCCGAGGAGCAGGACGCGGCGCCGGCCCACGCGGTCACCGAGGGTGCCGAAGAGGATGAGGAGGGCGGCGCACACCAGCGGGTAGGCGTCGACGATCCACAGCAGTTCCATCGGACCGGGCCGCAGGTCTTCGGTGACGGAGGGGACGGCGACGTGCAGGATCGTCGCGTCGAGCGCGACGAGCACCAGGCTCACGCAGAGGACCGCCAGGACGGCCCAGCGATTGGCCCCGCCGGAGGCCGCGCCGAGTCGCCGCAGTCGCTGCCAGGGGGAAGGGTTCCTGTCGCCGGTCACGTTCGTCCCCGACATGCATGTACCTCCCAGGTGATCCCTCGCACTCGGCGGACCAGCGTCTTTTCGGGGCCACGGGTGGGGAGGGTGGCGTCCTACGGGGTCCGGCGTCGACACGCGAGTGAAGGGTCAGCGTACGCGAGTTCGGCTGTCAGACACGTGGTCAAGCTCTCATCCCGCCGCCGGCTGTGCTGTGGTGTGCGCCACTCGTCCCACCTCGGCCCTTCCTGCCCGGGCGCGAACGCCCCGGACCTCGATAATCATGCCCGTGAAGGATCTTGGATTTCGCCGGGCCGCGCCCGCTCTGGCCGTGTTCGTAGCGGTTCGGCTGCTGGGGCTGACCGTGCTCGCGGTGTGGGGGGCGGTGGCCGGCAGCAGTGCGCACACCCTGCTCTCGGCCCGCTGGGACTCCCTCTGGTACGCCCGGATCGCCGCCGAGGGGTACGGGTACGAGGTGGCGCTCCCGAACGGCGACGTCCACTCCAACCTGGCCTTCTTCCCGCTGCTGCCCTGGCTGGAGCGGCTGGTCTCGGCCGTCACCGGGCTCGGCCACGGATCCGCGGGCCTGGTGGTGTCGGCGCTCGCCGGGCTCGCCGCGGCCTGGGGGATCTTCGCGGTCGCGGAGTTCCTCCACGGCCGCCGGGCCGGGGTGTTCGCCGTCGCGGTCTGGGCCGCGCTGCCCGTCGGGATCGTCCAGTCGATGGCGTACAGCGAGTCCCTGTTCACCGCGCTGGCCGCCTGGAGCCTCTACGGGGTCCTGCGCGGGCACTGGCTCACCGCCGGCCTGCTCGCCGCCGGGGCGGGGCTGACCCGCCCGGTCGGGGCCGCCGTGGTCGCGGCGGTGTGGGTGGCCGCCGTCCTGGCCCTGCGCGGCGGGCCGCGCTCCTGGCGGCCGGTGGCGGGGGCGCTGCTGGCCCCCCTCGGCGCGGCGGCGTACGTGCTGTGGGTGGGCGCGCGCACCGGCGGCGGCCTGACCGGGTACCTCGACGTGCAGGGCGGCTGGGGCAACGGCTTCGACGGCGGCTGGGCGTTCGCCCGGTTCATCGGGGCGCGGCTGGCCTCGCCGGCCTTCCCCGCCGGGATCGGGCTGATCGCCGGGGTCGCGCTGGTGCTGTGGCTGTACGCGCTCTGCGTGCGGCGGCGCCAGCCGGTACCGCTGCTGGTCTACGCCGGGATCGTGGTGGCGCTGGCCCTGTGCGCCTCGGGGTACTTCGGCTCCAAGCCCCGGCTGCTGCTGCCGGCCTTCCCGCTGGTGTTCCCGCCGGCGGTGGCGCTCGCCCGGTGGCGGACGGGCCGGGCGGCCGCGGTGCTGGTCGCGGCGGCGGCCGCCTCGGCCGCGTACGGGGCCTTCTGGCTGAACGGTTCGGGGCCGCCGTAGGCCGAGATCACGGAATGGATCGTTCCGTTCCATCTTTGGGCAAAGCAATTGACCGGCCGTGATAAATGCGGCGTAAGTATGCGAGGAAAAGACCGGAGGAAGGGACCTTCCCGGCTCCAACCAAAGGCTGAATACCGGGAATTAAGTCCCGCGTGAGACCAACTCCACATCACATGGTCATCACAAAGCCCGTGATTCGACCGGGCCGCCCATCGGCGCGCGGTAACGTCGATTGAGTGCGTACCGACCAAATCCTGCCCAGACTGGAGCGGGTGTTCGCCCGGCTGGACCGGGAACCAGAGCGACCGGCTCATCTGCAAACACCGCGGATGAGCCGGCACCGCGTCGTGCTCCTCGGAGCGAGCCTCGCCTTCTACCTCGCGATCGTCGTCGCGGTCCTGACCACCTCGTGGCTCGTCCGCCTCGACTGGCAGGTCATGTTCTTCCGGCCCTACGAGCAGTGGCCGCAGCTCCACGCCTTCCTCGACTACCTCGTCGTCCTGGGCCAGCGCGGCCCCACCGCGGTCATGGTCGCGGCCTGGCTCGGCTGGCGGTCCTGGCGGCAGCACACCCTCCGCCCGCTGATCACCCTCGGCGTGGCGCTGCTGCTGCTCAACGTCACCGTGGGCGCCGTCAAGCTCGGCCTGGGCCGGCTCGGTCCGCACTACGCCACGGAGATCGGCTCCGCCGAGCTCTTCGCGGGCGGCGATATATTTCCTTCCGGCCACACCGCCAACGCCGTGGTGACCTGGGGAATCCTGGCCTACCTGGCCTCCACGACGGTCACCCGCCGGGTGCTCTCCCTGGTCTCCGCCGTGGTCTCCCTGAGCGTCGGCGCCACCACCGTCTACCTCGGCACCCACTGGGTCAGCGACGTCCTGCTCGGCTGGCTCGCCGGCCTGCTCGTGCTGCTGGCGCTGCCGTGGTTCGAGCCGCTCATCGCCCTGGTCGAGGCCCACGTCTTCGACCTGCGCGCGCGGCTGCGCAGCCTCGTGGAGGCCGGGCAGGTGCCCGAGGCCCTCACGGGACTGCTCGTCCCGCTGCTCTCGGCCGGCGGCAAGTGGCGGCTCCAGCGGGCCGCCGCCGAGCCGTCCGAGCGGCAGGCCGCACAGCCCGTACACCCCGTACAGCCCGCGCCGTCCGTGCAGCCCGTGGTCGTCCTGCGGCAGCCGGAGTCGGCCGAGCCCGCGCAGGTTCCGGTCCCGGCGTCGGCTTCCGCTTCCGCCCAGACGGCGGGGCGCCAGCCGGCCGCCCGGCCCGCCGCCCACCTCTCAGGCCGTCCGCACCTGATCCGTTCCGAGCGCACCCCGCTCACCCCGGCCGGCAGCCGCCGCCCGGCCCACGCCGACCGCGCCCCGGCGCGCGGCGCGGCGCCCCGCCCGGCCACCGGCGGCTGAGCCGGACGGTACGCACCCCCTCCGCTCGCACCTCCACGGCGGGGCCTCCGGGGCCGGGCCGGACACGAAAGGCCCGGAACGTCAGCGGCGCGCCCGGACGTTCCTCCATACCGGGTCACGCTTGTGTCACGGATTGTCGACAGTCTCCCCCGGCGGAGTTCGTCTGGACCTTTTATTTCCCGTCCCGCGACACGCCCGGGGTGAATTCTGTTTCGAATTCCTCCGGAACTTCCCGGAATTGTGGCCGCAGTGCGCTCCGGGCCCCCTTCGCTTCCTTACAAATCCTTCACTTCTCCGGCTGCTTCGCGCGGTTCCAGAGACCTGCCGAGCAGATCTCGCGCGGACCGGATCCGGTCCTTCAGCTCGGCCGGCTCGACCACCTCGAACTCACACCCGATCAGCATGATGTGAATCACGAGGACATCGAGGCTGACCGCCCCGGTGCGCAGGAGGCAGCTCTCCTCGTCGAGCGGTTCCAGCGTCCCGTCGGCCGGCCCCACGAACCGCGCCGCCTCCTGGGCCGGCACCCGCAGCAGGACGACCGCCCGGGCCGCGTACGCCCGCTGGGAGATGCCGCGGGAGACGTACGCGGCGAGGTCCTCGGCGGGCGGCGGGCGCGGGGTGAAGCGCGGTCCGTGCGGGGGTCTGGGCTCGATCCGGTCGACCCGGAAGGTCCGCCAGTCCTCCCGGTCCAGGTCCCAGGCGACGAGGTACCAGCGGCGCTCGGTGCACACCAGCCGGTGCGGTTCCACGGTCCTGCGCGTGGTGGTGCCCCCGTGGTCCCGGTAGTCGAAGCGCAGCCGCTCGGTGTCGCGGCAGACGCCGGCCAGTTCGGTCAGCACGGAGGAGTCGACGGTGGACGCGCCCGCCCCGCGGAGCATGGGAACGGTGAACCGGTTCAGCGCGGACACCCGGGCCCGCAGCCGCGAGGGCAGGACCTGTTCCAGCTTCGCGAGGGCCCGTACGGAGGCCTCGCCGATGCCCTCCACGCCGTTCCCGGCGGCGGTCCGCAGCCCCACGGCCACGGCGACGGCCTCGTCGTCGTCGAGCAGCAGCGGCGGCAGCTCGGCCCCGGCCCCGAGCTGGTACCCGCCGCCGGTGCCCGGACTGGCGTTCACGGGGTAACCGAGCTCCCGCAGCCGATCCACGTCCCGGCGCACGGTCCGCGCCGTGACGCCGAGCCGGCCGGCCAGGTCGGCCCCGGTCCATTCCCGGTGGGCCTGCAACAGTGACAACAGGCGCAGCAGCCGCGCGGAAGTATCGAGCATGTCCGAAGTCTGCCCGCACGGCCGGGGCCGCGGGACCGGGGCCACAGGACCGGGTCACAGGACCGGGGTCACACCCGAAGCGGGTGGACCCCGGACGGGCGGGACGACAAACTTGCGGCGCTAGGTTTTGTGATCCGGCCTGCCAGGAGGCGCAGTGTCCTTCGTTCCCACCGACCCGCTCGGGCTCGACGAACTCCTCACTCCCGAGGACCTCGCGATCCGCGACACCGTCCGCGGCTGGGCCGCCGACCGGGTCCTGCCGCACATCGCCGAGTGGTACGAGAACGGCGAGCTGCCCGGGATCCGGGAGATCGCCAAGGAGCTCGGCGCCCTCGGGGCGCTCGGCATGTCGCTCCAGGGTTACGGCTGCGCGGGCGCGAGCGCCGTCCAGTACGGGCTCGCCTGCCTGGAACTGGAGGCCGCGGACTCCGGGATCCGCTCGCTGGTCTCCGTACAGGGCTCGCTCGCGATGTACGCGATCTGGAAGTACGGCTCCGAGGAGCAGAAGCAGCGGTGGCTGCCCGGCATGGCCGCGGGCGAGCTCATCGGCTGCTTCGGGCTGACCGAGCCGGACGTCGGGTCGGATCCCGGCGCGATGCGCACCCACGCCAAGCGGGACGGCACCGACTGGGTGTTGAACGGCCGCAAGATGTGGATCACCAACGGCTCGGTGGCCGCCGTGGCCGTCGTCTGGGCGCAGACCGAGGAGGGGATCCGCGGGTTCGCCGTCCCCACGGACGCGGCGGGGTTCTCCGCCCCGGAGATCAAGCACAAGTGGTCCCTGCGCGCCTCGGTGACCAGCGAGCTGGTCCTGGACGACGTACGGCTGCCCGCCGACGCGGTGCTTCCGGGCGTCACCGGGCTCAAGGGGCCGCTCGGCTGTCTCAGCCACGCGCGGTACGGGATCGTCTGGGGTTCCATGGGCGCGGCACGCGCCAGCTTCGAGTCGGCGCTCGGCTACGCGAAGACGCGCGAGCAGTTCGGCAGGCCCATCGGCGGCTTCCAGCTCACCCAGGCCAAGCTCGCGGACATGGCGGTGGAGCTCCACAAGGGGATCCTGCTTGCCCACCACCTGGGGCGGCGGATGGACGCGGGGACGCTGAGGCCGGAACAGATCAGCTTCGGCAAGCTCAACAACGTCCGCGAGGCCATCGAGATCTGTCGCACCGCGCGGACGATCCTGGGTGCCAACGGGATCTCCCTCGAGTACCCCGTCATGCGGCACGCCACCAACCTCGAATCGGTCCTCACCTACGAGGGCACCGTCGAGATGCACCAGCTCGTGCTGGGCAAGGCGCTCACCGGGCTCGACGCCTTCCGCTAGGCCGGGTGCGGCCAAACAGGATGCCGGGAGGGCCGGAAGGAGCCGGAGGCGGCCGGTGAGGGCCTTGCTCAGCTCTGGTTGAAGAAGTCGCGCGAGCGGCCGCCGGACTCGCCGCTCACGATCTGGGTGTCGGCCGGGGTCAGCAGGAAGACCCTGGTCGCCACCCGCTCGATCGAACCGCGCAGACCGAAGGTCAGACCGGCGGCGAAGTCGACCACGCGCTTCGCGTCGCCCGGGTCCATCGAGGACAGGTTCACGATGACCGGGACACCGTCGCGGAACAGCTCGCCGATGCCGCGGGCGTCGCGGAAGCCGTCCGGGGTGACCGTCGCGATGCGGCGGCCCTGATCGACGGCGGACTCCGACGCCACCTTGACGCGCGGGTCCGTGACCCACTGCTCGCCGGGGCCGACCACCGAACCCCCCTGCGGGGCCTCCGCGTAGTCGTCGTCGTAGTAACGCTCGTCGTCGCTGTCCTCTACGAGACCCAGCCAGGCACTCGCCTTGCGCACCGAACCCATGGACGCCTCCTTTCATCGCGGTCAGTTCTGTCTTCTCTTCCGCGTCCCTATCGTCGTCCATGATGCTGACAACGCGCCAAGTGGATAGTCGCCGCGCAGGGGTTTCGTGACGGTACTGGTGCAGAACATCCGTTGCACGGTCAAGGATCCCAGCGGGTACCGCTGCTGACTGAGTGAAAATACGACCAGTGCGGCCGTACGGGTGAGCGACGGGGACGTACGGGTGACGCGCGGTCTCGCTACGATGCCCGTCGAGCACGCGTATGACACACGGGGGAATCGTTTTGTTCGGCATCGTCAGACCATGCACGCACCGCCTCGGCGATCGGTTCAAGACGGAGTGGATGGCCCATCTCTGCGGGCTGTGCCTGGCACTTCGGGGGGACCACGGCCAGTTCGCGAGGATCGTGACCAACTACGACGGGCTGCTCGTCTCCGTTCTGACGGAGGCTCAGTCCGGACCCGCCCCGGGCTCCCGGCGCACCGCCGGACCCTGTCCACTGCGCGGGATGCGCACCGCCGCCGTGGCCAACGGCGAGGGCGCGCGGCTCGCCGCCGCGGTCTCGCTGGTCCTCGCCTCCGCGAAGGTGCGCGACCACGTGGCCGACCGGGACGGGCTGTTGGCCCGCGCCCCGATCGCCCTCGCGGCGCGCCGGGTGGCCAGGGGCTGGGACCGTGCGGGCGCCCGTACCGGGGCCTCGCTCGGCTTCGACACGGCCGTGCTCGTCGACGCCGTGGACCGGCAGGCGGGCATCGAGAGCCTGGCCGGAGCCGGCACTCCGGTGCTCGTGGTGACCGAGCCGACCGAGACCGCCACGGCCGCCGCCTTCGCCCATACCGCGACCCTCGCCGGGCGGCCAGGCAACGCCCCCGCGCTCGCCGAGGCGGGACGCTACTTCGGGCGGCTCGCGCACCTGCTGGACGCCGTCGAGGACCAGGCGGCGGACGCGGCCGCGGGTGCCTGGAACCCGTTGACCGCAACCGGGACGTCCCGTACCGAGGCGCGCAGGCTGTGCGACGACGCCCTGCGGGGCATCCGGCTGGCACTGCGGGAGGTGGAGTTCGCCGACGCGGGGCTCGCCCACCGGCTGCTCGTGCACGAGCTGCGCACCTCGGTGGACCGGGCCTTCGGGACCGCCGGCTGCGCGCACACGGTGACGGACCCGGGCCCCGAGGGCTCCTTCGGCCCGCCCCCGGTGGACTTCGGCCCGCCCCCGGCGCCCCCGCGCAAGCCGCGCCGCGACCTGTTGCCGGGCTGCGCGGTGGCCCTGGGGCTCTTCTGCACCTGCCAGCTGTGCTGCACGGACCACGAGGGTCCGTGGTCCCGCAAGAAGAGGGACGCGTGGTGCAACAACTGCGACTGCGGTCCGAACTGCAACTGTGACTGCGGCTGCGGCGACTGCTGCTGCTGCCCCTGCGACGGCTGCTGAGGACGCTCCGGCTCCGCTTCGGCCCCGGCTCGGGGCCTGTGTGGTTGTGGCTTGGTTCGGGCTTGGTTCACCCTCTGGCGCCGACGATCCGGCAGGGTGATTTCCGGCCGTTCCGGCGGCCGGTGCGCAACGGGGGGTCATGTGGCCTGGGCTGCGGCAAGGGGGCCTGTCGACGGGGACGGTCGGCCGGGAGCGGACAGTGGCCTGAAGTTGCCCTTGCCCTGCGAGGCTGCCGACGGAAAACCTTCGATAGCATTTACGGGGTTTGTCAGGGGCACGGCGAACGGCGATCCGCCGGCCGCGGTCCCTGGTGTGCCCGCACAAGCCCGGGCACCGCACCTCACCCCGGGCTTCGATTCCCTTCGGGAGGACAATAAGTGACGATCAAGCGCATCTTCCGTTCCCGGCTCTTCGCCGCGGCCGTCGGCCTGTCGGCCGTGGCCACCCTCGCGGGTCCCGCGACGGCGGCCGAGGCCCCGAGCGGCGGCAGCGTCAACGCCGAGCGCCTCGCCGCGGTGGACGCCTCGCTCCTGCGGGCCGACATCGCCGGCACCGCCTGGGGCACGGACCCCGCCACGGGCACCCTCGTGGTCACCGCGGACTCCACCGTCTCGGACGCGAACATAGCGAAGATCAAGAAGGAGGCCGGGGCGAACTCCTCGGCGGTGCGCGTCGAGCGGACCCACGGCAAGCTGTCGAAGCTGATCAGTGGCGGCGACGGCATCTGGACCACGTCCTGGCGCTGCTCCCTCGGCTTCAACGTGCGCAAGGGCACCTCGTACTACGCCCTGACCGCAGGGCACTGCACCAAGGGTGCGGGCACGTGGTACGCCAACGCGGCGCGGACCACCAAGATCGGCCCGACCGCCGGTGCCAGCTTCCCGGGCGACGACCTCGGGCTCGTCAAGTACGAGAACAAGGCCCTCTCGCACTGGGGCAGTGTGGGCAACCAGGACATCGCGACCGCCATCAACGCCACCGTGGGCCTGGCCGTCAAGCGCCGCGGCAACACCACCGGTACCCACGGCGGCAAGGTGACCGGCCTGAACTTCAAGGTGAACTACGGCAACGGTGAGATCGTCCACGGGATGATCCGGACCAACATCTGCGCCGAGCCCGGCGACAGCGGCGGTCCGCTCTACTCGGGCAACCGCGCGGTCGGCCTGACCTCCGGCGGCAGCGGCAACTGCAAGACGGGCGGGACCACCTACTTCCAGCCCGTCAAGGAAGCGCTCACCCGCTACGGCGTCAACGTGTACTAAACCCACACGCACCCGCTTCATCCCTGGACCTCCTCCCGCTCGCCGGGAGGAGGTCCTGTGCGTCCGGGTGTGCGTGCGTTCGTGGCGCTTCGTGAGCCTTCCGGTTTCGGGCCGGGCCGGTGTGGAAGGGTTGAGCGGCATGAGCGCTGACACATCCGAACCCGGCGAACCCGGCGAACCCGGCGAACCCAGTGAGACCGACGCCACCGACGACGCGGAAGATCCGGGCACGGCCTGGAAGCGGTGGCACGAGCATCGGGTGGCCACCGTGTCCGCCCCCTACGGGCCGCTGGCGCTGACCGGCACCCACTGGCTCGCCGACTACCCGGAAGGTCGAATTCCGGCCGTTCCGGGGCACTGGCGGGCCGCCGCCGGCGGGGTGACCCTGACCGCCGGCCCGGACGACGGGATCACCCTGGACGGCGTACCCCTCACCGGCGCTGCCGTCCTCGCCGCCGACGAAGCCCCGCCCTCGCACTCCCGGCTCCGCGCCGGGGAGGTGCGGCTCGTCGTGATCCGGCGCGAAGGGGAATGGGCGGTACGCGTGTTCGATCCGGCCTCGCCGGGCCGCGCGGCCTTCACCGGGATCGAGGCCACCCCGTACGACCCGGCGTACGCGGTGCCGGGGCACTTCACCCCGTACGGGGAGGACCGGACGGTCCAGGTCGAGAACGTGGACGGACGTGCGCGCGGGCTCGGCCTGGGCGGCGAGCTGAGCTTCGACTTCGAGGGCGCCCGGCACGCGCTGCGGGTCGCGGTGGACGAGGAGGACGGCAGTCTCTGGGCGGTCGTCGGCGATGCCACCGGCGGCCGTTCCAGCTACCGCTTCCGCTTCCTCAAGCCCGGAATCCCGGCCGCCGACGGCTCGATCGCCGTGGACCTCAACCGGGTCCAGCTGCCTCCCTGTGCCTTCGCGGACCACTTCGTGTGCCCCTTCCCTCCGCCCGGCAACACCCTGCCCTTCGGGATCGAGGCGGGTGAGCGGCGGCTGAAAGGCGCCCTTGCTAGCGGTATCTGACACCAGGAGACTCCCGTCAGCGTCTCTCGGGGCTTGTCAGGGGCACGTCGAACGGCATCCCGTCCGCCGTGCTCCCGGCCGCCCTCCACGGGCTCCGGCACCACACCCACCCCGCCGGGCCCCCGACCCCCACTCGGGAGGACGACAAGTGACGATCAAGCGCATCATCCGCTCCAGGCTCTTCGCCGTGGCCACCGGCATGGCCGCCGTGGCCGCGCTCGCGGCCCCCACGGCCGCGCACGCCGACGGCGGGTTCAGCGCCGACCGGCTCGCCTCCGCGGGCGCCTCGGTCCTGCGGGCCGACGTTGCCGGCACCGCCTGGCACACCGACCCCGCCACCGGCACCCTGGTGGTCACCGCCGACTCCACCGTCTCGGCGGCCTCCATCGCCAGAATCCGCAGCGAGGCCGGAGCGAACGCGGCCGCCCTGCGCATCGAGCGTACCCCCGGCAAACTGACGAAGCTGCTCAGCGGCGGCGACGCCAAGTACGCCACCAGTTGGCGCTGTTCGGTCGGCTTCAACGTGCGCAGCGGAAGCACCTATTACGTCCTCACCGCCGGCCACTGCACCGACGGCGCGGGCACCTGGTGGACCAACTCCGCCCGCACCACCGTCATCGGCGCGACGGTGGGCTCCAGCTTCCCGAACAACGACTACGGACTCATCCGCTACGACAACGCCTCCCTCTCCCACCCCGGCGCCGTCGGCAGTCAGGACATCACCAGCGCCGTCAACGCCACCAACGGCATGTCCGTCACGCGCCGCGGCTCCACCACCGGCACCCACAGCGGCTCGGTGACCGGACTCAACGCCACCGTGAACTACGGCGGCGGCGACGTCGTCTACGGCATGATCCGGACCAACGTCTGCGCCGAGCCCGGCGACAGCGGCGGTCCGCTCTACTCGGGCACCCGCGCGGTCGGCCTCACCTCCGGCGGCAGCGGCAACTGCTCCTCGGGCGGCACCACGTTCTTCCAGCCCGTCGTCGAGGCGCTCAACGCGTACGGCGTGAGCGTGTACTAGCCCGGCCCCGGGTGCGCCACGGACCCGTGCGCCCCCGCCGCACCCCTGGACGTCCTCCCGCCTTCTGGGAGGATGTCCAGGGCGTTCGTGTACACGGGGGGAGCGGGTTTCCGCATGAAGCGAATCGGCGTGACCGGGCACCGGTCGATTCCGGACGAGCTGCTCGGCCATGTGGAGGAAGGCCTGCGGGCCGTACTGGGGGGCCACCAGGGGCCGTTGGAGGCCCTCTCCAGCCTCGCCGAGGGAGCCGACCAGCTGTTCGCCGCCATCGCGCTGGAATGCGGCGCGGACCTCACCGTGGTCATCCCCAGCGGGGACTACGAGGAGGGCTTCGAGGAGGGCGGCGCGCTGGACCGGTACCTCGGGCTCAAGCTCCGGGCCGCCCAGGAGGTCCGGATGGACTTCGCCCGCTCCACCGACGAGGCCTACTACGCGGCCGGCACCTACATCGCCGATTCCTGCGACCGCCTCGTCGCCGTCTGGGACGGCCTGCCCGCCCGCGGGCACGGCGGCACCGCCGAGATCGTCGCCTACGCCCGCGCGCTCGGGAAGCCCGTCACCGTGATCTGGCGGGAGGGCGTGGCCCGGGACTGAACCCGGGCCGCACCCCACGCGTCAGCCGCCGCCGACCGTCAACTGCTGTGCCGGGCAAGCCAGTCCGTGTGCTGCGGGGACACGTACCGCTCGGTCTCGTAGACCGCGGTCGGCCACTGCGTCTCGGTGATCGTGGTCTGCATCACGACCATCATCGCGGAGAGGTCCTGCTCGATCAGGGTGTGCGCCTCGATCAGCGGGTGGTGGCGCCGCACCTCGTTCCAGGCGATGCCGGCCGTCGCCGCCGCGCTCAGCAGCCCGGTCAGCGCCGGCCCCGGACCCGAACCGAACGCCCCGAAGAGGGCGAACAGCAGCGCCAGCAGGGTCAGCAGCACGATCGACCACGACCACAGGGCCGTCGCCCGCCGGGACACCTCCGTCTTGCGCTGGTACCAGTTGCGCTGCTCGATCAGCCGGTCGCGGACGTACGTCTCCCTGCGGACCTGGTAGTCCAGCCCCCGCAGCCGGAACATCGCACCGGTGATCTCCCCGCCCTCCGGCACCAGCCCGGCGGCCCGCGGATCCTCCCAGCCCATCTTGCGCAGTTCGTTCAGTCCGGCCTCCAGCCGGGTCCGGTACGTCTCCTCGACGCCCGGGACCTCGCTGCCGAAGGGCGCTCCGTGGACGGCGTACCGCCAGGCCAGCGACTTGATGAACTCCGCGGCGCTGCGGTTGAGCTGCCACTGCGGGCGGGCCCGGCGCCGGGTGGCCCGTACGCCCACGCCCAGTACACCGGCGTAGGCGAGCACGCTGAGGAGCCCGGACAGGTAGGCGGAGCCGAGCTTCGGCCCGTCAGGCAGGGCGGCGATCGCGGCGGCCACGACGAGCAGCATCAGCTGGGCGCGGGTGGCCTGGGTGGACTCCCGCTGCCGGGAGATCGCCGCCTGGTCGGTGTGGTGGAAGAGGGCCGGCAGGTCCTCGTTGCGAAAGGTCATGCTGTCACTCACAGCGAACCCCCCAGTCTGCTGGTTCTGCGTTCTGTGTCTATCGGGAGGGGAGGGGAGGTGCGGGGGCGGCTCCCGGCGGGCGCCGCCCCCGCGGATCACACCGCCAGCGGCTCCAGGTCCCGGTGGACCCGGCGCTCGTCGCGGGCGTACCGCGTCAGCCCGTGGTCCTCGCCGAGCAGCCGCGTCAGCTCGGTCACCGCCTCGGCCCGGACCCGGTTCGCCTCCTCCTTGCGGCCCATCATGTCCAGGCTGACCGCCATGTTGGAGGCGCTCGCCAGGGTCTCCGGGTGGTGCACGCCCAGCGCCTCGCGCAGCCGCATCACCGCGAGCCGCTCCAGCTCCAGGGCTCCCTCCGGATCGCCCAGGTCGGCCCGGGCGTTGGCCAGGTTGAGGTTGGCGAAGATGGTGTGCGGGTGGTTGTCGCCCAGCACCTCGCTCATGTGCCGGATGGTCTGGCGCAGCATCGGATCGGCGGTCTCCGCCGCCCCCGTGCCCCAGTGGAACACCGCGAGGTTGTTGACCGCGGCCAGGGTGTACGGGTGCCGCTCGCCCGGCACCTTGACGTACTCGTCCACCACCTCCTGGGCCAGGTCCCGCGCCCCGCCCGGGTCGCCGGTCGCGAACAGGTCCGCGGCCAGGTTGAGTTCGCAGGCCAGGAGGTCCGGGTTGACCGAGGTGTACTTGGCCCGGTACCGGTTGCGGGTCGCCGTCGTCAGACGCAGCGCGTCCTCCACGTCACCCGCCCTGCGCAGCGAGACCGCCAGGTTCTTGGCCGCCGACAGGGTGCCGGGGAAGGCCCGGCCCAGAGTCCGCTTGTAGATCTCGTACGTCCGGCTCAGCAGCTGCACCGAGTCGTCGTAGCGGCCGACCTCGCGCAGGTCGCGCGCCAGGTTCTGCGCCGAGGACAGGGTGTACGGATGGTCCGTGCCCAGCACCTCGGTGCGCCGGTCCAAGACCTCCTGGTCGATCTCCCTGGCCCGCGCGTACTGCCCGATCATGCGCAGGTTCAGCGCGAGGTTGTTCGCGGCGGCCAGGGTGCGCGGGTGGGCCTCGTGGAAGATCTGCCCGAAGCCCTCGTGCGCGGCGTTGGCCAGCTCCATCGCCTCGCCGTAGCGGCCGAGCGCGCCCAGGTCCATCGCCAGACCGCTGGTGGTCATGTACGTGTGCGGGTGCGAGACGCCCAGCGCCGCCTGCTGGCGCTCCAGCGTGCCCTCGTCCAGCTCCATCGCCTCCACGAACCGGCCCTGCGAACGCAGGATGTTGGAGAGGTGGAAGCGCAGGTACAGGTACTGGAGGTCGTCGCCGCCCAGGGTCTCGCGCCAGGTCTCGCGCAGTTCCTCGCCCAGCGCGTACGCGGCCTTGAAGTCGCCGCGCTTCCAGAGGTAGCGGACGCGGTCGATCAGCAGCCGGCGGGTTTCCGGCTCCTTGCAGAACCGGGCCTCCGACGGGGTCAGGTGCGGCCAGATGGTGTTGAACCGCGGCCAGGTCTCCGGGTTGTCTATCGGCTCGTCGTCGTCCGGCCGGGCCCCCGCAAGGATCCGGTGCACCGCGTGCCGGGCCTCGCGCTGCTCCTCCTCGGAGAGCTGCGCCCGGATCACGGCCTGCACCAGGCGGTGCACCTGGATGCTGTTGCTGACCTGGTCGACCTTGGCGAGCGCGAACCGGCCGATCTCCCGGATCACGCGGCCCAGTACGAGCTTCTCCTGGAGGGAGGAGTCGTACGGTTTGAGGGCGTCGATCATCTCCTTGCTGTACAGCAGGTTCGCCGAGATCGGCTCGGGGGCGAAGAAGGCGCACAGCTGGAGCAGCCGCACGGCCGCGGGGGAGCGGGACTGCAGCCGCTCTATGGAGACGTTCCAGGTGGCGGCCACCGGCTCCGGGTAGCCGGGCGGCTGGTTCAGCGCCAGCACGCGGGCGGCCTGCTGGGCCAGCTGCTCGATGTACGCGGACACCGGGGTCGCGGTCTCCGCGATCCAGGCGCCCGCCTGCTCGACGGCCAGCGGCAGGTCGCCGACGGCGATGGCCACCTGCTCGGCATCCTCCTTGCTGAGCCCGGGGGCCCGGCGCTGGAGGTGCTCGATGGACTCCTCGCGGAGGAACACGTCCACCGGGAGGGCGTCGCCGTACTGGGACCAGGACTGGTTGCGGGAGGTGACCAGCACGTGCCCCGGGCCGCCCGGCGGGAAGTACCGCTTGAGCGTCTCGGGATCGTCGGCGTTGTCGAACACCAGCAGCCAGCGCGAGGAGGGAACCCCGCGCCGCAGCAGGTCGATCGCCTCCTGGGAGGCGGCCGACATGTCCTCGCCGGTCTGCGCGCCGAGGCGTACGGCCAGTTCCGCGAGGGCCGCGACCACGTCGTCGGTCTGCTCGGCGGAGATCCACCAGACCAGGTCGTAGTCGGCCATGAAGCGGTGGACGTACTCCAGTGCCACCTGGGTCTTGCCGACGCCGCCGAGCCCGAAGAGGGTCTGGGGCTGCGGCAGCACCACGGATATGCCGCCGCCGAGCTGGTCGCGCATCCGCTCCAGCACGATGGAACGGCCGGTGAAACCGGGGTTGCGGGGCGGCGCGTTCCAGATCTTCGGGACCGTCCCCGGGAAGCGGGGGCCGGGCGCGGAGGCGCTGGCGACGGTGTCGGGCAGCGCCATCGGCCGTTCCACCGCACGCAGCAGCGCGGTCGTGGCGTGCACCTCGTCGAGGCGGAACAGGTCCACGGGATTGCGGTCGATGTACGGGGTGGACAGGCGTACGTCGCCCACCCGCAGCGGCACCAGCTGGCGCCGCCCCCCGGTCGGGTCCTCGGCGGCGGCCCGCTCCCACACGTCCACCGCGCGGGCGGACTTGAGGTAGGCGCTGGAGAGCAGCACCACGGTCCGCGCGGCGGTGTCGACGCTGATCCCGGTTCCGCCCAGGGTGTCCCCGCCGGCGGTGTCCGGGACCCGTTCGGCGGAGACGTCCCGGGGGACGACCCGGAAGCCGGCCCGGGTGAGCACCGATTCGATCCAGTCGGCCCACATGCGGTTCTCGGCGACGTAGGAGAGGAAGAGGTCCGCGGGCAGGGCGGGGCGGCGCCGGGTGAAGGCGTCCCGGATGCGCAGGCGCACCTCCTCGCCGATGGCCGGCATCGAGGTGACGTCGCCCTCGGTGACCACGGCGGTGAGCCGTTCGAAGGCGGAGAGCAGGGAGTTGGTGAGCCCGGCCTCGTCCCCGAAGGTGGCCAGGGTCTCCTCGTAGGCGTAGTAGGGGCGGTACGGGATCTCCACGGCGCCCCAGTAGGAGGTGAGGTCGTCCCCGATCAGGCCGTTGGGGAAGCGGTCGAACTTGATCCGGGCCAGGGCGCGGCCGGCGTCGGCCTTCTCCTTCTCGCCCTCGTCGATGCGCATCGGGACCGGGTAGATCTTGATGCCGCGGTCGTTGAACCGCTCGTCGATCTGCCGGGCCACGGAGGCGGCGCCGTCGATGGACTGGTCGGAGAGGGTGAAGCAGTCGACCAGGACGTCGGGCAGGTGGACCGTGCAGATGTCGGCTATGTCGGAGAGGCCGGTGCGGCTGTCGATCAGGACGTAGTCGTAGTTCCGCTTCATGTCCGCCCGTAAGGCGTCGAAGAAGAGCCCGCCGCCGAGCCGGTCGTAGAAGTTGTCCCAGTCGAAGGTCGACACGGTCGCCGAGTACTCGCGGTTCTGCCGGCCCGCCGAGACGAAGTCGAGGGTCCCGCCGTCGGGGAACTCCCACCCGAGGGTCTCGGGGGTGAGCGAGACGGCGTGCGGCTGGATCCGCGCGTAGTCCTTGTGCCAGTCGTCGGCGCGCTGCACCGGGCTGGTGGCGGCCCACGCGTACTCGCTGATCAGGTCGATGACCCCGGTGGTGGCGCCGAGGGTGGAGGGGTCCAGGAAGGGGTGGAAGAAGCGGTGCAGGCCGGGAGCCTCCAGGTCCCAGTCCACGGCGAGGACCCGCTTGCCGTTGGCGGCGAGGATCCAGGCGGTGTTGGCCAGCGCCATCGTGCGGCCCGTGCCGCCCTTGTACGAGTAGAAGGTGACGATGCGTCCCTCGCGGTGCTCGTCACGGCTGCTGTGCTGGCCGTCACGACTCTGGCTGTCACGACTCGATGTCATCCGCGTCCCCCCGGTCGTTGTCGTTGTTGTCGGTGGGCCCGGCGGCGCGGCCGGACCCGGCGTACCCGTCGCCCGTATCGCCCGCGGTGGGCGGGAAGGGGGCGGGCG
>NZ_JBWJVM010000078.1:0-39339 GCF_056428985.1 Streptomyces sp. CA189
AGCCGGAAGTATTCCGCCCGCTCAGCACGGAGCTTCCTGGGCCCCTGCGCCGTCCGGACCTTACGGACCTCGAAGTCCATCGCACCCCTTGAGCTGGGGTGTTGCGACGACCACTAGAACCCAAGCTCGGAGTGCGGGGGGCTTTCCCATGAGGCCGGGGACGGCTACCGCAGGCGGGCCATGAGGGCGTGCTCGACCAGGGTGATGAGCGCGCTCTTGGCGTCCGCGCGGTGGCGGGCGTCGGTGGTGATGATGGGGGCGTCCGGGCCGATCTGCAGGGCCTCGCGGACTTCCTCCGGGGTGTAGGGCTGGTGCCCCTCGAAGCCGTTGAGGGCGATGACGAAGGGCAGGCCGCTGTTCTCGAAGTAGTCGACGGCGGGGAAGCAGTCGGCGAGACGGCGGGTGTCGACGAGGACCACGGCGCCGATCGCGCCGCGCACCAGGTCGTCCCACATGAACCAGAAGCGGTCCTGACCGGGGGTACCGAAGAGGTACAGGATCAGGTCCTGGTCCAGGGTGATGCGGCCGAAGTCCATGGCGACCGTGGTGGTCGTCTTGTCCCCGGTGTGGGTCAGGTCGTCGATGCCGGCGGAGGCGCTCGTCATGACGGCCTCGGTGCGCAGGGGGTTGATCTCGGAGACGGCGCCGACGAACGTGGTCTTGCCCACGCCGAAGCCACCCGCCACCACGATCTTCGCGGAGGTGGTGGAGCGAGGAGCCGCTCCGCCGTTAGAGCTTGCGAAGTCCACTGAGCACCCTTTCGAGCAGTGTCACATCTGGCTGGCCGCCGGCGGACTCGTCGCCGCCGGGCTGGTGGATGGCTACGAGGCCCGCCTCCGCCAGGTCGGCGACGAGGATCCGGGCTACGCCAAGAGGAATGGAGAGAAGTGCCGAGATCTCCGCGACGGATTTGATCTCCTGGCACAGGAGGCAGATGCGCTGGTGCTCGGGCAACTGCCCTTGCAGCCGCGCGGGATCGGCCGTGGTGCTGACCAGTGCCTCGATGGCGAGCTGGTAGCGCGGACGGGTCCGGCCACCGGTCATCGCGTACGGGCGCACCAGCGGGTTGTGCGCCTGCGGAGCCTGCGGGCGACCGCCGCGCGGAGGCTGCTGCGGGGACCGGTACTGCCCGGCCTGCGGCCGGCCGTACGGCGGCTGCTGGTAGGGCTGCTGCTGCTGGTAAGGCTGCCCGGAGGCCGGGTCGTGCTCCGGCGCGGGCCGGTTGCTGGGAGCGGAAGGAAAGTTGAAGCGGTTCTGGTCGTGCCCACCCTGCGGCTGCTGCGCGCCGCCATAGGGATGTCCTCCGGGTGTTGTCACGTTTCCTCCTCCGACTCCAAGTACGCAGTACTCCCTGTGGAACCGCGCCACCGCACCCTATGGTGCAGTGACGCGAAACGCACTGCCTGTCTGCTAGTTGAGAAGACCGCCCTGCAGTTCCGCGCGCAGGTCCGGGGTGAGGACACTGCCGGCGCGGTCCACGAGGAGGGCCATCTCGTAACCCACGAGGCCGATGTCGCACTCGGGGTGCGCCAGTACGGCCAGCGAGGATCCGTCGGAGACGGACATGAGGAAGAGGAATCCCCGGTCCATCTCCACAACGGTCTGGTTGACGGCGCCGCCCTCGAAGATGCGGGAGGCACCCGCGGTGAGGGAGGTCAGCCCGGAGGCCACCGCGGCGAGCTGGTCGGCCCGGTCGCGGGGGAAGCCCTCGGACATAGCCAGAAGGAGGCCGTCGGCGGATACCACCACCGTGTGAGACACCCCTGGGGTGTTGTCCACGAAGTTGGTGATCAACCAGTTCAGGTTCTGCGCCGCCTGGCTCATCGCGCTCACACTAACGCTCCTGGTCATAGCTGTTACTTGACTGCTCGGATCCCGCGTTGCGGCCCTGCTCGACGCCACGTCGCAGGTTGCTCAACCTGCCACGGACGTCCTCCGGGGCCCGGGAGACCTGGGGGCCGCCCTGCGGAGTCGTCTCCGCGGCACCCTCGACCAGGTTGGCCTTGGGCACCCGCCGAGGGAGACCGGACGGGGTGACCCCGCCCGCCTTCGGCTCGCGGAGCTTGGAGGCCTGCTGCCAGCGCTCGTCGTTGTTCGAGCGCCAGTCGGCAGTGCCTTCCGTTTCCCCGGGGGACCGCTCCGGCGCCGCGGGCTGCTGCTGACGCTGCGGCCGCTGCTCGAAGAGGGATCCGGAGGACTCCGTTTCCTGCTGTCCCGGCCGCTGCTGCGGCTGGCTGCCGCGTCGCGGCAGGCCCGCCCCGGTCACCTGGTGGCCGGCGTCGGCAGTGGCGCCCGGACGGTCGAAGCCTACGCGCTCCGGGGCCGGTTCGGGAGCGGCCGGTGATTCCGATTCGGTCCCGTAATCCTGCTGGTAGGAGCCCGAGTAGGTGTTCTGCTGGGGCCACTCGGCCTCTGCTGAACGGGAATCGTACCCGCCGTCGTAGGCCGGTACTTCCTGTCGCTGATCGGTGTACTCGGCTTCCGGATAGGCGTACTCCTGCTGGGTGTACGCGTCGTATCCCTGCCCGGCCTGAGCGGATTCGTAACCGGGGTCGTAGCCCTGAGCGGGCTGCTGCTCGTAACCCTGGTACGGCTGGTAGGCGTGCTCCGGCTGCGGTTCCGGATACTGCTCCGCGGGCGCCGCGGGCTCGTCGTACGCCGGCTGCGCCTGCGGGTAGCCGACCTGCGACTCCAGCGCGGCCCGGCGCTCCTCACGGCCCAGGGACCGGCCGACGGGGTCGGCGGCGGGCTCGCCGTAGCCCGGCTGGTCGGCCCGGTGGACCTCGTAGCGGGAGTCGTCGAAGCCGAGCTCGGCGGCCGTGCGCAGCGGGACCGCCTGCTGCGCCTGCTGGCGCGGGATCATCGAGGAGACCGTGAAGTCGTCCGCCGGGATCTCCTCGCCACCGCCACCATGGGTGATGGCGTCGGGGAGCATGACCAGCGAGGTGGTGCCGGCGGCCTCGCCCGAGGGGCGCAGCTGGACGCGGATGCCGTGCCGGTCGGCCAGCCGGCCGACCACGAACAGACCCATGCGCTGCGAGATCGCGGCGTCCACGGTCGGCGGGTTGGCCAGCTTGTGGTTGATGTCCGCGAAGTCCTCGGCGGTCAGGCCGATTCCCTTGTCGTGGATCTCGACCATGACCCGGCCGTCGGGCAGACGCGTCGCGTTGACCCGGACCTTGGTCTGCGGGGAGGAGAAGGTGGTGGCGTTCTCCAGCAGCTCGGCGAGCAGGTGCACGAGGTCGGTCACGGCCTGGCCGTGGATCTCGGCGTCGGAGACGCCGGACAGCTCGACGCGCTCGTACTGCTCCACCTCGGAGGAGGCTGCGCGCAGGACGTCGACCAGCGGGACCGGCTGGTCCCAGCGGCGGCCCGGCTCCTCACCCGCGAGGATGAGGAGGTTCTCGCCGTTGCGGCGCATACGGGTGGCCAGATGGTCCAGGCGGAAGAGGTTCTCCAGCTGGTCCGGGTCGGCCTCGTTGTTCTCCAGCTCGGTGATCAGGCTCAGCTGGCCCTCGATCAGCGACTGGTTGCGCATGGAGAGGTTCGTGAAGATCGCGTTGACGTTGCCCCGCAGGAGGGCCTGCTCGGCGGCGAGCCGGACGGCCTCCCGGTGGACCTGGTCGAAGGCGCGGGCGACCTCGCCGATCTCGTCCTGGGAGTCGATCGGGATCGGCACCACCCGGGTGTCGACCTTGCCCGGGTCGGTGCGCGAGAGCTGGTCGACGAGCATCGGCAGGCGCTGCTCGGCGATGTCGAAGGCGGCACCGCGCAGACGGCGCATCGCCTTGCCCATCTGGCGGGCCATCATGCCGGCCAGGATGAAGGCGGCGAGCAGGGCCACGACCACGATGGCGCCGGTCAGGATGGCGTCGTTGCGGGCCTCGTCGGAGACGGATCCGGCGTCCTTGAGGGCCTTGTCGAGGAGTTCCTTCTCGAGCTGGTTGTAGCCGTCGAACTTGGCCGTCGCGGCGGCCTGCCAGGCTGCCGCGGTGGTACCGCCGAGGGCGAGCTTGGCGGGCTTCTCGCCGCCGGCTATCGCCTCGGTCATACCGGTGAGCGCGGAGTTGTTGACCACCGGCGGGGCGGTGAAGACGGTGCCCGCCTGCTCGGCCGCCTGCTTGGCGGCGGCGAGCTTGGCGGCGCCCTCCTGGGACTTCGCGCCCATGATGTCCTTGAGCCGCGCTACGTCCTCGTCGGTGCCGGCGGCGACGTACTCGCCGATGGCGATCTCTTCGAGGTACGCGTACGAGGAGAAGGCGACGAGCTGAGCCTTGCGGATCTCCTCGTTCTCGCTCGGCCGGACCAGCAGGTGCGTGCCCACCGAGCGCTGCAGCGAGTTCGCGGCCTTGGACAGCTCGAGCGCGTAGACCATGCGGCCGTACGAGGTCACGTTGCCGGTGCCGAGGCCGAGCTCGTTGGAGAACTGCATGAGGTAGTGCTGGACCAGCACGTACCCCTCTTCGGTCGGGATCGGGCCCATCGCCTTGGGGAGGGCCTTCTTCGGCGTCTCGAGCTGCGGCAGGTAGGCCGTCTTGCGGACCTGCTCCAGCTTCGGTTCCTCCTGGCGGAAGAGCTCCAGGCGGCGCTCCAGGCCCTGGCCCGCGGGCAGGTCCTTCGCGGCCTCGGCGAACTTGGCCTTGGCGGCGTCGGTGGCGGAGTAGGCCTTCAGAACGGGCTCGGACTCGCGCTGGCCCCTGAGCAGGGGCTCGGCCGTCAGGTCGCGCTCGTTCAGGAGCGCCTGGCCGTACTCGGCGGCGGCCTGGACGATGCCGGCGGTCTTCTCGGCGTCCTTGGCCTCGTCCCAGGTGTCGATGGAGCCCTTCACCTGGAAGCCGCCCATGACCAGTCCGACGAGGACCGGGACGAGCAGGATGGCGTTCAGACGGGTCGGTACGCGCCAGTTGCGGGGCGAGAACCTGCTGGTGCTGCCACCGCTCACGGATGGTTCCACGGGTACGTCAAAGGATGACGCGGCCGCGCGCGGCGGCGGGGTGAAGTTGCCGCGCGCGGGTTCATCCGCGGGGCTCGAGTTGCTTCGCCTCACTCGACCAACAACCTCTCGGCGGTGCTACTAGCTAGTTCGTTGAATTCCAGCACGGTTAACGGCTGTGTTCCAAACAGTTGAAATCGGCCGTTCCCAGAGCCTTATGCCCCACATAAATCGGACATAAAGAGCGTCCTGCGGCAAAAGCGGGGCCAGTTGTGAGCGCAGCGGCACCGGACGAACGCACCGTGTCGCCAACTACCGGCAATTCTCTGTCGAAACGTTATGAACGAAGGGGGCGGGCCGTGTCGCATGACACAGCCCGCCCCCCAAAACCAGCCGGTGAAGCCCTCGTTGCGAGGAGCCCCTACTTGAGCCGCGCCATCAGCGCGTGCTCGACGAGCGTGATGAGCGCGCTCTTGGCGTCCGCGCGGTGGCGGGCGTCGGTGGTGATGATGGGGGCGTCCGGGCCGATCTGCAGGGCCTCGCGGACTTCCTCCGGGGTGTAGGGCTGGTGCCCCTCGAAGCCGTTGAGGGCCACGACGAAGGGCAGGCCGCTGTTCTCGAAGTAGTCGACGGCCGGGAAGCAGTCGGCCAGGCGCCGCGTGTCGACCAGGACGATCGCCCCGATCGCGCCGCGCACCAGGTCGTCCCACATGAACCAGAAGCGGTCCTGACCGGGGGTACCGAAGAGGTACAGGATCAGGTCCTGGTCCAGGGTGATGCGGCCGAAGTCCATGGCGACCGTGGTGGTCGTCTTGTCCCCGG
This sequence comes from Streptomyces sp. CA189, assembly GCF_056428985.1. Taxonomy (NCBI): domain Bacteria; kingdom Bacillati; phylum Actinomycetota; class Actinomycetes; order Kitasatosporales; family Streptomycetaceae; genus Streptomyces; species Streptomyces sp. CA189. The sequence goes on from NZ_JBWJVM010000078.1 coordinate 5,756, forward strand.
TGTGGGTCAGGTCGTCGATGCCGGCGGAGGCGCTCGTCATGACGGCCTCGGTGCGCAGGGGGTTGATCTCGGAGACGGCGCCGACGAACGTGGTCTTGCCCACGCCGAAGCCACCCGCCACCACGATCTTCGCGGAGGTGGTGGAGCGAGGAGCCGCTCCGCCGTTAGAGCTTGCGAAGTCCACTGAGAACCCTCTCGAGCAGCGTTACATCCGGCGTTCCGCCGGCCTCTCCATTGCCCGGCTGGTGGATGGCCACCATGCCGGCCTCCGCCAGGTCGGCGACGAGGATCCGGGCGACGCCGAGCGGCATGTTCAGCAGCGCGGAGACCTCCGCGACCGACTTGACCTCACGGCAGAGCGTGCAGATCCGCTGGTGCTCCGGAAGCAGCCCGGACAGGTGCATCGGATCGGCCGTGGTGCTGACCAGTGCCTCGATGGCGAGCTGGTAGCGCGGTCGGGTCCGGCCGCCGGTCATCGCGTACGGACGAACCAGCGGCTGGTCGCCTTCCGAGTACGAGTCTCCGTACTGATCGGAATAGGCGGGGGGCGGGGTCATTGATCCTCCGGGCTGGACAGCAAAGGTCAGCGTGCCGTCTGACGGGGCGGCCGGTGGGGGGACGGTATGACGGCCTGGCGGTGGTACTGGGTTCCGGGGCCGCGGCCCCGGTCCCCCGGCCGGCAGTACCGTCCGGCCGGGAGATCGGCAGTCAGATGAGCAGGCTTCCCTGCAGTTCCGCGCGCAGGTCCGGGGTGAGGACACTGCCGGCGCGGTCCACGAGGAGGGCCATCTCGTAACCCACGAGGCCGATGTCGCACTCGGGGTGCGCCAGTACGGCCAGCGAGGATCCGTCGGAGACGGACATGAGGAAGAGGAATCCCCGGTCCATCTCCACAACGGTCTGGTTGACGGCGCCGCCCTCGAAGATGCGGGAGGCACCCGCGGTGAGGGAGGTCAGCCCGGAGGCCACCGCGGCGAGCTGGTCGGCCCGGTCGCGGGGGAAGCCCTCGGACATAGCCAGAAGGAGGCCGTCGGCGGATACCACCACCGTGTGAGACACCCCTGGGGTGTTGTCCACGAAGTTGGTGATCAACCAGTTCAGGTTCTGCGCCGCCTGGCTCATCGAACTCAACTATCGCTCCTGCTGGTAAGTGGGGTCGATGTGGTAACTGCCGGTGGCCGGGCCGGTGGTGCCGGCCTGCCGACCCTGCTGGATACCGCGTCGGAGGTTGGTGAGACGGCCGCGGACATCGTCCGGGGATCGCGAAACCTGGGGGCCGGCCTGTGCTTCGGCCTGCTGCTGCGCGGTGCCGGCCACGAGGTTCGCCCGAGGGACCCGGCGGGGCAGACCCGACGTGGTGATGCCGCCGGCGGCGGGCTGGCGCACGCGCTCGGCCTGCCGCATCAGCTCGTCGTTCGGCGAGGAGCGCCAGCTCACCGTCGGCACGGCGCCGGTGGCCGTCTGCGCGGACTCGGCCGGAGCCTGCTCCTGGCCGCGCTGCGGCAGCTGGTGCTGCTGCGGGCGCTGCGGGGAGGCGGGAGCCGGCGCGGACTGCTGCGCCTGCTGGCCCTGCTGCTGGGGTACGGCCACCGGTGCCTGCGCGGGGGGCTGCTGAGCGGCCTCCTGGCGGAACCAGTTCGACTCCAGCGTGTCGAAGATCGGGCTGCGGCCCTCGCCGGTGCCCGGACCGGCCGGGGGCAGCGCCTCCGGACGGGGCGCCTGCGGCAGCCGCGGAGCCTCCGCGCGCGGAGGCGCTACGGGGGCGTAGTCGCCCTGGGGCTGCGGGGCCTGGCCGGGCTGGGCGTAGCCGCCGACACCGGGGCCGCCGGGCCGCTGGGCCTGGAAGTCCTGGCGGGGGAACTGCCCCGTGGAGGCCGGGTCGGCGAAGTCCTGGCGGGCGAACTGGCCGGTGGAGGCCGGGTCGCCGAACTCGGGACGGGCGAACTGGCCCGTGGCGCCGTTGTCGTAGCCGCCGCTGCCGCCGGCCTGCGGGGCCGGGGCGTTGAAGTCGGGGCGGGGGAACTCGGACGTGGAGCCGGGGCCCGACAGCTCGTCGTGGCCGCGCGGTACGTCGTGTCCGCGCTGGCCCGCACCCCAACTGGTGGCCTGGGGCATCGCGGCGGGTCCGCCGCCCGCGCCCGGGAGCTCCGGACGGGGCGCGCCACCGCGCGGCGGAAGCTGCGGCCGGGGGCCGCGCGCGGCCGGGCCGGACTGCTGCTGCGACTGCTGAGGCTGCTGCCCCTGCTGCTGCGGAGCCTGCTGCGAGGGCTGCTGCGGCTGCTGCGGGCGCTCGAAGCCGTTGCCCTGCGGGAAGCCGCCGGGGCCGGACGCCGTGGGGGCACCGACCGGACGGGCCTGCGGACCGCCGAAGCCGCCCGGGGCACCGGGACCGGAGACCGGGCCGCGGCCCGGCAGCGGAGCACCCGAACCGAAGGCGCTCTGGGTCTGGCCGCCGGGGCCCTGCTGCTGCGGGGGCCGTCCGCCCTGCGGGCCGGGGCCCTGGGGCTGCCCGCCGGGGGTGCCGTCGCGGCCCGGCAGGGCCGCGCGCTGGCTGCCGGCGGAAACCTGGCCGCGCTGCGGGGCGGCGCCCACGGGGGGACGTACGCCGGGAGCGGGTATCGAGCCCTGCGCCTGAGCGCCGGGACCGCCCTGACCGGGGGCGCCGGGGGAGCCCGGACCGCCCTGGCCGGGCATCGGGGCCGGCTTCTTGCCGCCCTGGGCGACGTCCACCGGCAGCATGACGAGGGCCGTCGTACCGCCCGAGTCGGAGGGGCGGAGCTGGATGCGGATGCCGTGTCGCAGGGACAGGCGGCCGACCACGAACAGGCCCATGCGGCGGGAGACGGAGACGTCCACGGTCGGCGGCGCCGCGAGCCGCTCGTTGATCGCGGCGAGGTCCTCGGGGGAGAGGCCGATGCCGGTGTCGTGGATCTCGACGAGCACGCGGCCGTCGGGCAGCGCGTGACCGGTGACCTTGACCTTGGTCTGCGGGGAGGAGAACGAGGTGGCGTTCTCCAGCAGCTCGGCGAGCAGGTGCACGAGGTCGTTGACGACGCGGCCGGCCACGTCGGTGCCGGGCACCGACGAGAGTTCGATGCGCTCGTACTGCTCCACCTCGGACGCGGCGGCACGGAGCACGTCGACGAGCGGGACGGGGCGGGTCCAACGGCGGCCCGGCTCCTCGCCCGCGAGGACGAGGAGGTTTTCGCCGTTACGGCGCATGCGGGTCGCGAGGTGGTCGAGCTTGAAGAGCGAGGAGAGCTGGTCCGGGTCGGCCTCGCGCGACTCCAGCTCGGAGATGAGCGAGAGCTGGCGCTGGATGAGGCCCTGCGAACGGCGCGAGAGGTTGGTGAACATCGCGTTGACGTTGCCTCGCAGGAGGGCCTGCTCCGCGGCGAGGCGGACGGCCTCGCGGTGCACGTCGTCGAAGGCCGCGGCCACCTGGCCGATCTCGTCGCGGGTGTGCAGACCGACGGACTCCACCGTCGTGTCCACGTCCTGCGGGTCGGACTCGGACAGCTGCTTGACGAGCTCGGGCAGCCGGTCCTGGGCGACGCGGGTCGCGGTGTCCTGGAGGCGGCGCAGGGAGCGGATCATCGAGCGGGCCATGACGAAGGCGCCGACGAGGGAGACACCGAGGACGAGGAGGATCAGCGCACCGTTGATGATGGCGTCGCGCTGCGACTCGTTCTTGAGCTCGCGGGCCTTCTGCTCCATGTCCTCGAGCAGCGTGAGCTCGATGACCTTCATGGCCGTGAGCTTGACGTCGTCCGCGTCGTACCAGTCCATCCAGGAGCGGTTCTTCTCCTTGGCGAACTGGTCCTTGTTGCCGAGCACGCGGCGGGCGTAGTGGTCGGCGGTGGCGATCTCCTGGTTGCCGTCGCCGAGCGCCGCGAGGAGCTCCTCAGGCTTGCCCTGGTAGACGAGCTCGAAGGTCTTCCTCGCCTGCTCCTCGCTGCTCTGCGCGGAGCGGGCGTACAGCCGGTCGTTCTCGGTGAGGTTGCCGGGGATCGCGGGGTCCGCCGGGAGCGCGGCGGCGATGATCGCGCGCTGGATCGAGGCGTACTCCTTGGCCGAGGAGAACGCGGCCAGGGCGCGGGTGCGCTTGATCATCTCGGGGTTCGAGGTGGCCTGCGCCATGTCCTGCGAGAGCGAGAGCAGCGAGACGACCAGCGCGTTGTACTCGGTGACGGTCTGCTGGGCGCCGTTCTGGTACGCGTTCTTGCGGATCTCTTCGAGGTTGTTGAGCCCGTGTGCGATCTGCAGGATGTTGTTGCGGATCGACCGGAGCGTCTCGTCGTTGCCCTCCGCTACGTCGACCTTGTCGGTCGCGGCGGCGAAGGCCCTGACGGCGGAGTCGGTCGAGTCGCGGACGCCCTGTACCTGGGTGTTGACCTTGCCCGACTTGTCGACCGACAGCGGACCGGCGGAGTTGTCGCGCTCGGCCTGGAGCATGGCGGCCAGGTTGGTGGCCTGCCGGGTCATGGTCGTCAGCAGCTGCATGTGCTCCAGCTGCGCGATGTCGTTGAGCGAGTCGTTGATGCGGAAGCCACCGAGGGTGGTGGCGGCGACGACCGGCAGGGTCAGCAGCGACACCAGTCGCGTGCTGATGCGCCAGTTCTGCATGGCGAGGCGGGAACCGGACCCTCGAGGGGTCTGGGGTATCGCGACGTCGCGGCCGCCCGACTCGTCGTCGGCCTTGGATCCGCCCTTGGGCTTGGCGCGGCCCTTCGGCTTCACCGCGGCGGAGCCGTCGGGGCGCCCGCTCTCGACAGCCGGCCCGCGGTTCTGGGCGTGCTGGGGCGAGGAGCCACGGTCGGTCCCGCCGCGCGGGTCCTGCTCCGGCGCGGCTTCCCCACGGCCCTGACGGGCCTGGGGAGACCCCTTGTCATCCCTCTTGAATCGTCCCTGCACTAGCGTCGCAACCTCTGGACCAGGCGTCCCGCCGGGCGACCGGTGGGACGGTGTCGAGTCGTGGGGCAATGCGCCCCATGGTGGTCGTCGGTGACCGGCGCGTCTCCCTCTCCGTTGCCGCCGCGCTCGGCGCTGTCTCGCGCCACCTGCGCGCCGGCTGATTCCCGCGGCGGTCCCGCGAATTCCAGCACAGAGGCGGATCTCCAACAAGGTGCGAGTCCTGCCCTGGACACTCGGTCACGTCTGGTGACGCGGGCGCTACCCGTCGTGCGGGCCAATTCATATGGAATCGGACTTACGCCGCCCAAACCCCGTGCCTGGCAAGGTGCCCAAGTCGCGATGATCAGGAGCGGAATGGCGCATTCAGTAGTGCAATGTCCGTTTTGCGGGGCTGAATTGACTGACCGTAATGCCCGTAATGCCTGACCACTGGTGAGCAAACTCACATACCTGTGGCCATTGCTTCCCGGTTCGGCGGGGGATTCGGATGTTTAGCCTTGAGCTTTACAGGGTTGCCGCGAGCGACAAGTGGCACTCCGAAGGCACTTCGAACGCATTCCGGCGGCACCCGCCGCACCATCCGACCTAGTGAGCCGAGGGCTTCGCACTCCGATGAAGACGACGATGATGTTCCGCAACATAGCCAACCCGCGCCGCACCACCCTCGCGCACCTCAAGGACGCCGAGGAGCTGCAGGCCGTGCCGGTCCCGGAGCACACCGTCGAGCTGCCGGCCCAGACCGCCAACCCGCGCCGCACCATCCTCATGGACGCGCCGCTCGCCGCCGCCGCGCAGTAGCCCCCTCCCCGGTCCCCGGTGCGGGCCTTCCGGGAATGAAGCGCGCGAAGCGTCGGCCCCCACCGCGTTAGCCTGGAGTCCGCAGACTCCAGCCAGCGGAAATACAGAGGGGCAGACGCAACACGTGCGCATCGCCAGGTTCTCGATCGACGGCAATGTCGCGTTCGGCGCGGTCGAGGGCAGCACTGCCCCCGGCGCCGAAGGTGAGCTCGTCCTCGACATCATCAAGGGCATCCCGTTCGCGGACTTCGAGCTCTCGGGCACGAAGGTCCCGCTGAGCAAGGTCCGGCTGCTGCCGCCCGTGCTCCCGAACAAGGTCGTGGCCATCGGCCGCAACTACGCGGAGCACGCGGCGGAGCTGGGCAACGAGGTCCCGGACGTCCCGATCACCTTCTTCAAGCCCTCCACCTCGGTGGTCGGCCCGGGCGACCCGATCGCGTACCCGTCCTTCTCCCAGGACCTCCACCACGAGGCGGAGCTCGCCGTGGTCATCGGCCGCATGTGCCGCGAGGTCCCGCGCGAGCGCGTCAAGGACGTCATCCTCGGCTACACCTGCGCCAACGACGTCACCGCGCGCGACGTCCAGCAGCGCGAGAAGCAGTGGGCCCGCGCCAAGGGCTTCGACAGCTCCTGCCCCCTCGGCCCCTGGATCGAGACGGACCTCGACCCGAGCGACCTGGCCATCCAGTGCACCGTCAACGGCGAACAGCGCCAGCTCGGCCGCACCAGCCAGATGGTCCGCTCCATCGAAGACCTGATCGTGCACATCACCGAGGCCATGACGCTGCTCCCGGGCGACGTCATCCTCACGGGGACCCCGGCCGGAGTCGGCCCCCTGAACGTCGGCGACGAGGTCGCCGTCACCATCGAAGGCATCGGCACTCTCACCAACAAGGTGATCAAGCGTGGCTAACGCGACCCCCCGCGTACGTTTCTGTCCGTCCCCGACCGGCAACCCCCACGTGGGTCTGGTCCGCACGGCCCTCTTCAACTGGGCGTTCGCCCGCCACCACGGCGGTACGTTCGTCTTCCGCATCGAGGACACCGACGCGGCCCGCGACTCCGAGGAGTCCTACGGCCAGCTGCTCGACTCGCTGCGCTGGCTCGGCTTCACCTGGGACGAGGGTCCCGAGGTCGGCGGCCCGCACGCCCCGTACCGCCAGTCCGAGCGCATGGACATCTACAAGGACGTCGCGCAGAAGCTCCTCGACGGCGGCTACGCCTACCACTGCTACTGCACCACCGAGGAGCTCGACGCCCGCCGCGCGGCCGCCCGCGCCGCGGGCAAGCCCTCCGGCTACGACGGCCACTGCCGCGAGCTGACCACCGTGCAGGTCGAGGCGTACGAGGGCGAGCACCGCTCCTCCATCGTCCGCTTCCGGATGCCCGACGAGCCGATCACCTTCACGGACCTGGTCCGCGGCGAGCTCACCTTCACCCCGGACAACGTGCCGGACTTCGGCATCGTCCGGGCCAACGGCGCCCCGCTGTACACGCTGGTGAACCCGGTCGACGACGCGTTGATGGAGATCACCCACGTCCTGCGCGGCGAGGACCTGCTCTCCTCCACTCCCCGCCAGATCGCCCTGTACAAGGCGCTGATGGAGCTGGGCGTCGCCAAGACCACCCCCGCCTTCGGCCACCTGCCGTACGTGATGGGCGAGGGCAACAAGAAGCTCTCCAAGCGCGACCCCGAGGCCTCGCTCAACCTGTACCGCGAGCGCGGCTTCCTCCCCGAGGGCCTGCTGAACTACCTCTCGCTGCTCGGCTGGTCCTTCTCCAAGGACCAGGACATCTTCTCGATCGAGGAGATGGTGGAGAAGTTCGACATCCCGGACGTCAACGCCAACCCGGCGCGCTTCGACCTCAAGAAGGCCGAGTCGATCAACGGCGACCACATCCGCCTGCTCGACCCGAAGGCCTTCGCGGACGCCTGCGCCCCGTGGCTGCGGGCCCCGCACGCCAACTGGGCGCCCGAGGACTTCGACGCCGCCGCCTGGGAGCGCATCGCGCCGTACGCCCAGACCCGCGTCACGGTCCTGTCCGAGATCACGGCCAACGTCGACTTCCTGTTCCTCAAGGAGCCGGTCGAGGACCAGGCCTCGTGGGACAAGGCGATGAAGGGCGAGCCGGCGGCCCTGCTGACGACGGCCCGCGAGAACCTGGCGGCCGCCGACTGGAACGACCCCGAGTCGCTCAAGCAGGCCGTCCTCACCGCCGGTGAGGCCCACGGCCTCAAGCTCGGCAAGGCCCAGGCCCCGGTCCGCGTCGCCGTCACCGGCCGCACGATCGGCCTGCCGCTCTTCGAGTCCCTCGAGATCCTGGGCAAGGACCGCTCCCTGTCCCGCATCGACGCGACCCTGGCGAAGCTCGCCGCGTAGCAGTACGCGCACCCTCGCAGGGGGCGGCGTCCGGATCTCCGGCCGCCGCCCCCTGCGGCGTTGTGTGAGCAGGCTCACGAAGCCGCGGTATTCAATGGTATTCTCGCGCCATGGCTGACACGACCATAAAGATCGCCGAAGAAACCCGCGACCGGCTCCGGCAGCTCGCCGAGGAGCGTGGCCTCAGCACGCGCGCGTACGTCGAGCGGATGGCCGCGCTGACCCCGGTCGAGGCCGAACGTGCCGAGCGGACCGCGCGCGCCGTCGCGTACGTACGGGCCAACCTGCGCCCGGACTTCACTGGTGAGGACCTCGCCGAGGGCCAGCGGTGGCGCGAGGCGATCGCCGCGCGTGAGATCGGGAGTCGTAGGTGATCGTTCTCGACCACACGGCCGTTCTCGCGCTGTGTCGCGGACACCGGCTGCTGTCTGCCATCGCCGTGGTCGAGGTGGACGATCCGTCCAGGCGTGCCCACGTGCCCGCCCTGTGCCTGGTGGCCGCCGGCATGGAAATGTCCGGCACGGCCGTTCACCTGGGCGCGCTGCCGGGTCTGGAGTTCTTGCCGCTCGACTTCGCGGGTGCCGCGGCGGTGGAGGACGTCACGGCCGCCGGCGTCGACTGGCGGTACGCCCATGCCGTGTTCGCGGCGGCGTCCGGCGCCGTGGAAGGGCAGGTGCTGACGGCGAGGCCCGAGGCGTACGACGGGACGGGCGTCTGGACCGTCGATATCGGCAAGCCCTGAGAAGGGCCCCCGGAGGCACGGGCGTCGGCGTAGGGTCGGCCACATGGCGATCCGTGCGGTGCTGTGGGACATCGACGACACCCTTTTCGACTACACCGGGGCCGACCGGGCCGGGCTCGCGGCGCACCTGGTCGCCGAGGGCCTCGCGGAGCGGTACGGGGCTCCGGTCGAGGCGCTCGCGCTGTGGCGGCGGATCACCGACCGGCACTGGGAGCGGTTCGCGGCCGGGGAGGGGACCTTCCAGGGGCAGCGCCGGGACCGGGTGCGGGAGTTCCTCGGGAAGCCCGCCTGGAGCGACGCACAGGCCGACGACTGGTTCGAGCGGTACGTGGCGCACTACACGGCCGCCTGGGAGCTGTTCCCCGACGTGGTGCCCGCACTGGACGCCCTGGCGGGCGGGTACCGGCACGGGGTGCTCTCCAACTCCTCCGTGGCCAACCAGGACCCCAAGCTGCGCCGCCTCGGCCTGCGCGACCGCTTCGAGGTCCTGGTGTGCGCCGTCGAGCTGGGCGTCAGCAAGCCGGAGGCCGGCGCGTTCCTCGCCGCGTGCGCCGAGATGGGGCTGGAGCCGGGGGAAGTGGTCTACGTGGGAGACCAGCCGGAGATCGACGCGCGGGGCGCCCGCGACGCCGGACTGACGGCCGTGTGGCTCGACCGCGACGGATCGCGCGGCCCCGGGCCCGCGGGCGTGCACCGGATCGCCGGACTCGACCGGCTCCCGCAGGTGCTGGCCGGGGATACCCGTTTTGGAGCACGGTCAGGCATCCGGTAATGTTCTTTCTGCGCCGCCCGCTCGGGCCGAAAGGCCGGGCCGGAGACGCTAACCGAACGAAAGTCCCTCAGGGTCTTGCGTTTTGGTGGGCTATAGTGTAATTGGCAACACGAGAGTTTCTGGTTCTCTTATTCTAGGTTCGAGTCCTGGTAGCCCAGCGCAGTTCAGTAGTAACGCAGTGCTTGCCCCCGTTGTGTAGCGGCCTAGCACGCCGCCCTCTCAAGGCGGTAGCGCCGGTTCGAATCCGGTCGGGGGTACAGATCCTTCCCGCGAGATCTCCAGGGTCGCACCCGGATGTTTTGATGCAGGATCGCTAGGGCCCCCGTTGTGTAGCGGCCTAGCACGCCGCCCTCTCAAGGCGGTAGCGCCGGTTCGAATCCGGTCGGGGGTACGCAGTCTAGCTGGTCTAGACCTGTGGGCTATAGTGTAATTGGCAACACGAGAGTTTCTGGTTCTCTTATTCTAGGTTCGAGTCCTGGTAGCCCAGCGCAGCATCGCAGTAACAGCTAGCCCCCGTTGTGTAGCGGCCTAGCACGCCGCCCTCTCAAGGCGGTAGCGCCGGTTCGAATCCGGTCGGGGGTACGCACAGAAGAGGCCCTCCGCGTTCATCGCGGAGGGCCTCTTCGCTGTTTCCGGACAGGGTCGGAGACGAAGTACGGGCCCGGCGGCGCGTGTATGGACGTGTGCGGCGTCTCACGCGCCCCCGGGCCCGGGGGTAGTGGTGGTGAAGGTCTGCGACCGGGGAAGTGTTCAGCTGGAGCGGCGCAGGGCCTCGGTCAGCCGGGCGGCCGCGTCGATGACGGCCTGGGCGTGCATGCGCCCCGGGTGGCGGGTGAGGCGCTCGATCGGCCCGGAGACCGATACGGAGGCCACCACGCGGTTCGAGGGGCCGCGCACCGGCGCCGAGACGGAGGCCACACCGGGCTCCCGCTCGCCGATCGACTGCGCCCAGCCCCGACGCCGTACGCCCGAGAGCGCCGTCGCCGTGAAGCGTGCGCCCTGCAGGCCGCGGTGGAGCCGCTCGGGCTCCTCCCAGGCCATCAGGATCTGCGCGGCCGAGCCGGCCTTCATCGGGAGCGTGGAGCCCACCGGGACGGTGTCCCGCAGGCCCGACAGCCGCTCGGCGGCCGCCACGCAGATGCGCATGTCGCCCTGACGCCGGTAGAGCTGCGCGCTCTCTCCCGTCACGTCCCGGAGGTGGGTGAGCACCGGCCCGGCCGTGGCCAGCAGGCGGTCCTCGCCGGCCGCGGCGGCGAGCTCCGCCAGCCGCGGTCCGAGGATGAACCGGCCCTGCATGTCCCTCGCCACCATCCGGTGGTGTTCCAGTGCCACGGCAAGGCGATGTGCCGTGGGTCGTGCGAGCCCTGTCGCCGCGACCAGCCCGGCGAGGGTGGCCGGACCGGACTCCAGTGCGCTCAATACCAGAGCTGCCTTGTCGAGAACGCCGACGCCGCTAGAGTTGTCCATGAAACGATATTCGCGTCTCACACTGTGAAACGCAAGTTCAATTTTTCCAAGAACCAGCGAGTCTGTATGTGCGGGTCCACGAACCACTGGGTCCGAGCCGTCGTCCGGGACGTGGGGTACGGGCGATCAGGCGCACAAGATCTCTATCAAGCGCCGGCACAACCGGCCGGCCGGAGGGAAAGCGATGGGTAGGACACTCGCAGAGAAGGTCTGGGACGACCATGTCGTCCGGCGCGCCGAGGGTGAGCCCGATCTCCTCTTCATCGATCTGCACCTGCTGCACGAGGTGACCAGCCCCCAGGCCTTCGAGGGCCTGCGGCAGGCCGGCCGCAAGGTCCGTCGCCTGGACCTCACCATCGCGACCGAGGACCACAACACCCCCACCATCGATATCGACAAGCCGATCGCGGACCCGGTCTCCCGGGCCCAGCTGGAGACGCTGCGGTCGAACTGCGCCGAGTTCGGTGTGCGCCTGCACTCGCTGGGCGACGTCGAGCAGGGTGTCGTCCACGTGGTGGGACCGCAGCTGGGCCTGACCCAGCCGGGCACCACCGTGGTCTGCGGTGACTCGCACACCTCCACGCACGGCGCCTTCGGCGCGCTGGCGTTCGGCATCGGCACCAGCCAGGTCGAGCACGTGCTGGCGACGCAGACGCTGCCGCTGGCCCGCCCCAAGACGATGGCGATCACCGTCACCGGCGCGCTGGCCGACGGCGTCACCGCCAAGGACCTGATCCTGGCGATCATCGCCAAGATCGGCACCGGCGGCGGCCAGGGCTACATCCTGGAGTACCGCGGCGAGGCCGTCGAGAAGCTGTCGATGGAAGCCCGCATGACCATCTGCAACATGTCGATCGAGGCCGGCGCCCGCGCGGGCATGATCGCCCCCGACCAGACCACCTTCGACTACCTCGAGGGCCGCGACCACGCCCCCGCGGGCGAGGACTGGGACGCGGCGGTCGCGTACTGGAAGACCCTGCGCACCGACGAGGACGCCGTCTTCGACGCCGAGGTGGTCATCGACGGCACCACGCTGTCACCGTTCGTCACCTGGGGCACCAACCCCGGCCAGGGCGTGCCCCTGTCGGCGAACGTCCCCGATCCGGCTTCGTACGAGGACGCTTCGGAGCGCCACGCCGCCGAAAAGGCCCTGGAGTACATGGGGTTGACCGCCGGGCAGGCGCTGCGCGACATCAAGGTCGACACCGTCTTCGTAGGTTCCTGCACCAACGGCCGCATCGAGGACCTGCGCGCCGTGGCCGGGATCATCGAGGGCCGCAAAGTCGCCGAGGGCGTACGGATGCTGGTCGTCCCGGGCTCGGTCCGCGTCGCCCTGCAGGCCGTGTCGGAGGGACTGGACAAGGTCTTCAAGGAGGCCGGCGCCGAATGGCGGCACGCGGGCTGCTCGATGTGTCTGGGCATGAACCCCGACCAACTGGCCCCAGGTGAGCGCTCCGCGTCCACCTCCAACCGCAACTTCGAGGGCCGGCAGGGCAAGGGCGGGCGCACCCACCTGGTGTCCCCGCAGGTGGCCGCCGCCACCGCGGTGCTGGGCCACCTGGCCTCGCCCGCCGACCTGGCTGGGTCGTCCGCCGCTACCGCGCCCGCAGGAGTCTGAGAACGATGGAAGCCTTCACCACCCACACCGGCCGGGCCGTCCCGCTGCGCCGCAGCAACGTCGACACCGACCAGATCATCCCGGCCCACTGGCTGAAGAAGATCACCCGCGACGGTTTCGAGGACGGGCTCTTCGAGGCCTGGCGCAAGGACCCGGAGTTCATCACCAACCGCCCCGAGCGCGCGGGCGCGACCGTCCTGGTCGCCGGTCCCGACTTCGGCACCGGTTCCTCGCGCGAGCACGCCGTCTGGGCCCTGCAGAACTTCGGCTTCAAGACGGTCATCTCCTCCCGCTTCGCCGACATCTTCCGCGGCAACTCGCTGAAGAACGGTCTGCTGACCGTCGTCCTGCCGCAGGAGACCGTCGAGCAGCTGTGGAAGCTGACCGAGGCCGACCCCACCGCCGAGATCACGGTCGACCTGGTCGACCGCCAGGTCCGAGCCGAAGGCGTCGTAGCGGAGTTCGAACTCGACGACAACGCCCGCTGGCGGCTGCTGGAGGGGCTGGACGACATCTCGCTCACCCTTCAGAACGAAGCGGACATCGCCACCTACGAAAGCGTCCGCCCGGCCTTCAAGCCGCGCACGATTCAGGCGTGATTCCAGCCTGATCAGCGCTTATTCGCCTTAGGGTGATCACATAGGCAACACTGTGCCCCCTGCCATCCGGTAGGGGGCACAGTCGTGTGTTGAGGCCCCGTGAGGCGACAACTCGCCCCAGATGGCACAATCTGTGCATGGAACGCGACAGTCAACTTGAGCTCTACGGACTTGTCGCCGACCGATTGAAAGAAGCACACACAAGGGTGCGCACACTGCAAGTCCCGGAGGGCGTAAGGATGGCGCTGTCCCGGAAGCTGTTGGTCGTCACGGCCGTGGCGAAGCATGATCTCGCCGACGCGGCAAGGCGCCTGGACAGGTTGATGAAGGACCTCGACGAGGGTCGATTCCCTGAAGGCGACTGATGCGAAGGAACTCCGTAACGGCCTACAACGTTGCGGCACTAGGGTGATAAGCCCGTTTCGTGTTTGATTTGCGGTATATATCCGCCTAACGTGCGAAATAAGCTTGAACACATTCGTTCTGGCGAAGTCTCCGAAGGGGAAGACGTTGAACAAGGCGCAGCTCGTAGAAGCGATTGCCGACAAGCTGGGCGGCCGTCAGCAGGCCGCGGACGCCGTCGACGCGGTACTGGACGCCATCGTCCGCGCGACCGTCGGGGGTGACCGGGTCTCGGTCACGGGCTTCGGCTCGTTCGAGAAGGTCGACCGCCCGGCCCGCTACGCCCGCAACCCCCAGACGGGTGAGCGCGTCCGGGTCAAGAAGACCTCTGTTCCCCGCTTCCGTGCGGGTCAGGGCTTCAAGGACCTGGTCAGCGGCACCAAGAAGCTGCCCAAGGGCGGCGAGGTTTCGGTGAAGAAGGCGCCCAAGGGCAGCCTCACCGGTGGCGCTTCGGCGACGGTCAAGAAGGCCGCCGCGAAGAAGGCCGCACCCGCCAAGAAGGCCGCTGCAGCCGCCAAGACCACGGTCGCGAAGAAGACCACGGCCAAGAAGGTCACCGCCACCGCCAAGAAGGCGGTCGCCAAGACCGCCGTGGCGAAGAAGGCCGCCCCCGCGGCCAAGAAGGCCACGGTCAAGAAGGCCGCGGCGACGGCGAAGAAGACCACCGCCACCGCGAAGAAGACCGCGCCGGCGGCCAAGAAGGCCACTGCGGCGACGAAGGCGCCCGCCAAGAAGACGGCGACGCGCAAGGCCACCGCGAAGAAGACCACCGCCCGCAAGACCAAGTAGGGCAAGGAGTCACACACGCCGGGCCGGTTTCCCCACGGCGGGGAAACCGGCCCGCGGTGCGCCGGAGCGCCGGAAGGTCAGTGCGCCGGAAGGCCGGTGGGCCGCACGGCCGGTGGACCGGAGTCTCCCGGCGTCAGAAGGTCTGCAGCGTGACCAGGGTGATCCGCAGGCCGGCGCCCTCGCCGTCCGTCTCGATCCGGACCCGCTGCCCGGGGCGCAGCAGCCGCAGGCCGCCCGCGTCGAACGCCGGGGCCTCGAAGGGCACCGGGGTGCCGTCGTCCAGCAGCACACTGCCGCTGCGGGTCTGGGAGTCGTACGTGTACGCGGTCGCCTGCATACGGGCACTGTATCGGGCCGTATGACGCCCCACGCCGAGGGCCAGGGCCGTGCGCAGATCCGCCCCCGTGTCCACGTCCCGGCGGACGCTGTCGACGCCGGAGAGGGCCATTTCCACCGCGCCCGAGGCCGAATGCCGGGCCCGTGAGGGGCCGCCGAACGAGGGCGCCAATTCCACGTCCGGAGCAGCGGAAAGCAAGGTCGTCCCGATTCCCGCCGCATCCGCCAGAAATGCCCGGGGAAATCCCGAAGCGGTTTCGAGCACGCGTAGCAATTCGGGTGGCCGCAGCGCCGGAAGGTCCGCGTTCATCGCGGCCACCGCCGCCCCCGGCCTGCCCGCCCGTATCTCCCGCGCCCCGTGGGACAGTGCCGCGTTGAGCCCGGCCGCCGGGGAGTCCGGCACGATCCGGGCCCCCAGTCGCGCCAGTTCCGCCCCGGCCGCCGGATCGTCCGTGACGACCACCACATCCGCGACCGCCGCGCAGGCCAGCGCCCCCGCGACGGTGTCCAGCGCGAACGCCAGGGCGAGCCCCGGCCGGGACGCTCCGACGGCCGCCGCGAGGCGGCTCTTGGCCACCGCGAGCGGCTTCAGGGGGACCACCAGACTCCAGACGGCGTTCGTGACGGGCCCCTTCCCTCCGGCACGCTCGCGCGCCGCTCAAACCATGTACGGGTCATGGTCAGGTCATGCGGAGCCCCATTGTCACCTCATGCCCGGCGGCCCGGGGCCTGGTCCGGGTGTCCGGGGCGTACGGTGTTCTCGACAGAGACCGGACCCGGGGCCACACTTGTCCGGCCCCGAGGCGCCCAAGCCGCGCACCGGTCCTAGAGGAAGGTGTCCGAGTGTCCCGCCGCAGAATCGGCTTCTGGTACCGCCTTGCGGCGGCCATCGCGAAACCGCCGCTGGTAGTGCTCTTCAGGCGGGACTGGCGGGGAATGGAACACATTCCGACCGAGGGCGGATTTATCACCGCCGTCAATCACAACTCGTATCTGGACCCGCTGTCCTACGCGCACTTCCAGTACAACACCGGCCGGGTGCCCCGATTGCTCGGCAAGGCGGCCCTCTTCGAGGTCCCCATTGTCGGAGCGATCCTGCGCGGCTCCGGTCAGATCCCCGTGTACCGGGAGTCCACCAACGCCCTGGACGCATTCCGGGCCGCCGTGGACGCGATCGAGCACGGCGAATGCGTGGCCTTTTACCCGGAAGGCACCCTCACCCGGGACCCGGACATGTGGCCGATGGCCGGCAAGACCGGCGCCGCCCGCGTGGCGCTGATGACCAGGGCCCCCGTCATTCCGGTGGCCCAGTGGGGCGCGAATCTCGCGATGCCGCCCTACGCCGAGGAGAACAAGCTCAGCCTGTTCCCGCGCAAAACCCTCCAGGTCCTCGCCGGGCCGCCCGTGGACCTCTCCGAGTACTACGACCGGGAACCCACCCCGGAGGTGCTCAGGGAGGCCACCGAAGTCATCATGGCGGCCATCACCGGGCTGCTGGAGGAACTGCGGGGCGAGAGTGCGCCCCCGCAGCCGTACGACCATCGCAACGCCAGGGCGGAACAGCGGCGCAAGGCCGCAGGGGAGGGCAACACGTGACACGTCCCGTGAAGGCAGCCGTATTCGGAACCGGCTCCTGGGGCACGGCCTTCGCCATGGTCCTCGCCGACGCCGGCTGCGAGGTGGTCCTGTGGGGCCGCCGCCAAGAGCTCGTCGACGCCATCAACAGCGGCCGGACCAACCCGGACTATTTCCCCGACATCGAACTCCCCGCGAACATCCGCGCCACCAGCGACCCGGCCGAGGCCGCGGCCGGCGCGGACTTCACGGTCCTCGCCGTGCCCTCGCAGACCCTGCGCGGCAACCTCGCCGCCTGGGCCCCTCTGCTGGCCCCCGAGACCGTCCTCGTCTCCCTGATGAAGGGCGTCGAACTCGGCACCGCCAAGCGGATGAGCGAGGTCATCGAAGAGGTGGCCAAGGTCCCCGCCGACCGCGTCGCCGTCGTCACCGGCCCCAACCTGGCCCGTGAGATCGCCGCCCGGCAGCCCGCCGCCTCCGTGGTCGCCTGCACCGACGAAGCCGTCGCCCAGCGCCTCCAGGCCGCCTGCCACACCCCGTACTTCCGCCCGTACACGAGCACCGACGTCATCGGCTGCGAGCTCGGCGGCGCCGTCAAGAACGTCATCGGCCTCGCCGTGGGCATCGCCGACGGCATGGGCCTCGGCGACAACACCAAGGGCTCGCTCATCACCCGCGGCCTCGCCGAAGCCACCCGCCTGGGCCTGGCGATGGGCGCCGACCCGCTCACCTTCTCCGGCCTCGCGGGCCTCGGCGACCTCGTCGCCACCTGCTCCTCGCCGCTCTCCCGGAACCACACCTTCGGCACCAACCTCGGCCGCGGGATGACCCTGGAGGAGACCATCGCGGTCACCAAGCAGACCGCCGAGGGCGTCAAGTCCTGCCAGTCCGTGGCCGATCTGGCCCGCCGCCACGGAGTGGACATGCCGATCACCGACACGGTCGTCGACATCGTCCACCACGGCAAGCCCACCCTGGTCGCGCTCAAGGAGCTCATGGGACGCAGCGCCAAACCGGAACGGCGCTGACTGCTTTCCGGATGCCCGAGCGGGTACCCTCGTGGCGATATGAGCAGCGAGAACCTCCCCCAGACCCCTGAGCAGCAGGGCCGCAAGCCCCGCGTGGCCGTCGTGTTCGGCGGCCGCAGCTCGGAACACGCCATTTCGGTCGTCACCGCGGGCGCCGTCCTGCGCTCCATCGACCGCTCCAAGTACGAGGTGCTGCCCATCGGCATCACCACGGACGGCCGGTGGGCGCTGACCGCCGACGAGCCCGCCCGCATGGCCATCTCCGGCGGCGAGCTCCCCAACGTGGGGCAGCTCGCCGAATCCGAGGACGGCGCCGTCGTGCTCTCCGTCGACCCGGCCAGCCGCGAGGTCGTCTACACCGAGCCGGGCGCCGTCCCCAAGGCGCTGGGCGAGGTCGACGTGGTCTTCCCCGTCCTGCACGGCCCGTACGGCGAGGACGGCACCCTCCAGGGCCTCCTGGAGCTCTCGGGCATCCCGTACGTCGGCTCGGGCGTCCTCGCCTCGGCCGTCGGCCAGGACAAGGACTACATGAAGCGGGTCTTCACGTCCTTCGGGCTGCGCGTCGGCCCGTACGTGACCATCCGCCCCCGCGAATGGGAGAACGACCGCGAGGGCGCCCTCGCCCGCATCGCGGACTTCGCGGGCGAGCACGGCTGGCCGCTGTTCATCAAGCCGGCCCGCGCCGGATCCTCGATCGGCATCACCAAAGTCGACGAGCCCGCCGGACTGGACGCCGCGATCCGCGAGGCCCGCCGCCACGACCCGAAGATCATCGTGGAGGCGCTGCTGCGCGGCCGCGAGATCGAGTGCGGGGTCCTGGAGTTCGAGGACGGGCCGCGCGCGAGCGTGCCCGCCGAGATCCCGCCGGTCTCCAGCCACGACTTCTACGACTTCGAGGCCAAGTACATCGACTCCGCCTCCGGACTCGTGCCCGCCCCGCTCACCGCGGAGCAGACCGCCGAGGTCCAGAAGCTCGCGATCGAGGCCTTCGACGCCGCGTCCTGCGAGGGCCTGGTACGCGCCGACTTCTTCCTCACCGAGGACGGCACCTTCGTCATCAACGAGATCAACACCATGCCGGGCTTCACGCCGATCTCCATGTACCCGCGCATGTGGCAGGAGTCGGGCGTCGAGTACCCGGAGCTGGTGGACCGCCTGATCCAGGCCGCCCTGCGCCGATCCACCGGACTGCGCTAGCCCCCGGGCGCGAAGCCCCGTACGCGGACGAGGACCGCCCGCCGCCCCTCGCACGAGGAGGCGGCGGGCGGTCCTCGTCCGCGCGGGCGGGCCCGGGAGGGTCCGGGGCCCGTCAGGAAGACGAGATGCCCACCGGAACGGTCTTGGCGATCGCGGCGGACAGGCCCACCAGCATCCCCGCATCCGTGGCATGCTCCTTGTCGACCAGGACCTCCGTGTACGCCAGCCGCAGCCCGGTGGTGAACCGGACCCCGCCGTCGTCCAGCCGCTCCACGAGCCAGCCGACACCGTTCACCTCGATGCCGTCCTGCTTCGGATCCAGCATCTTCACGGGCTTGCCGACTCCGCACCGCAGTACGATCGCCGAGCCGCCCCACGCGGCGGTCAGGTCGGACTTCGGAAGCACCGGGGCCCGGTCCAGTGAGGCCACCGTTCCGGGGAGCTCTTTGTGCAGCGCCGCACAGAGGCCCGCGACATCGGCGGGCGGAGCGGACGGCGGTTCCACCCGGGCCTCGGACTCACCCGGGGAACAGCCCGCGACGGCCGCCGAGGCGGCCAGCGCGGTCAGTGCGGCGAGCAGAGAGAAGGGCCGGCGGTGTCGTGACATCACCGGCCAAGAGTAGACGGGGGCTACAGATGGACGACCGGGCAGGTCAAGGTGCGGGTGATCCCCTCCACCTGCTGGACCTTGGCCACGACCATGCGGCCGAGATCGTCCACGGTGTCGGCCTGGGCGCGCACGATCACGTCGTACGGGCCGGTCACGTCCTCGGCCTGGATCACCCCCGCGATCTGCGCGATGGACTCGGCGACGAACGACGCCTTGCCCACCTCGGTCTGGATGAGGATGTACGCCTGTACCACGGAACCTCCAGGGCGGCCACGAGGATCATTTCCCCTACCCTTCGGGTGGGCCCGGGGATGACGGGTGGGCCCGGGGAAGAAGGGACGCCACGGTACCGCGTCGCCGAGCGCCGCGGGGAGACCCGCGGGTCCGGCGGCGCGCAGAGCGGGGCGTACGAAGAGCAGAAGTTGACGTATCTGTTGACGGTACCCAGAGCTGTGACGGCTCGCGACCGCAAGCGGACTGGGCAAGAAGGGGCACAGCGATGAAGGGCACTGTGGGCGAGCTGGGGGAGTTCGGGCTCATTCGAGAGCTCACCTCACGGCTCACCACCACCCCGGCGGTCCGGGTCGGCCCGGGCGACGACGCCGCGGTGGTGTCGGCCCCCGACCGGCGGGTCGTGGCGAGCACCGACATCCTGCTGGAGGGCAGGCACTTCCGGCGCGACTGGTCCACGGCCTACGACGTCGGCCGCAAGGCCGCCGCGCAGAACCTCGCCGACATCGCCGCCATGGGCGCGGTGCCGACCGCACTGCTGCTCGGCCTCGTCGTGCCGGCCGAGCTGCCGGCCACCTGGCCCACCGAGCTGATGGACGGCATCCGCGACGAATGCCAGGTCGCCGGCGCGGCCGTGGTCGGCGGCGACGTGGTCCGGGGCGACATCATCACCGTGGCCATCACGGCTCTCGGCGACCTGCGCAACCGCGAACCCGTGCTGCGCTCCGGCGCCCAGCCCGGCGACGTCGTGGCTGTGACCGGCTGGCTCGGCTGGTCCGCGGCCGGCTTCGCGGTGCTCTCGCGCGGCTTCCGCTCGCCGCGGGCCTTCGTCGAGGCCCACCGGCGCCCCGAGCCGCCGTACCACGCGGGCCCCGCGGCCGCCGGACTCGGCGCCACCGCCATGACCGACGTCAGCGACGGCCTGATCGCGGACCTCGGGCACATCGCCGAGGCCAGCAAGGTGCGGATCGACCTGCGCTCGGCGGCCGTCGACATCCCGACGCAGATGCACGACATCGGGCAGGCCGTCGGCGTGGACCCGCTCCAGTGGGTCCTCACCGGGGGAGAGGACCACGCGATCGTCGCGACCTTCCCGCCGGACGTGAAGCTCCCGGCCCGCTGGAAGGTCATCGGCGAGGTCCAGAACCGTTCCGCGCTGCCCCAGGTGACCGTCGACGGCGCCCCCTGGGCCTCCACCGGCGGCTGGGACCACTTCGGCGGCGACACGGCCACCGAGGACCACCTGAGATGAGCGGTTCCCCCGGCGCCCCCGGAGCCCCCGGCTCAAGGGGACCCTCCCGTAGCCGGCCCCACCCGCCGCTGTGCCTGACCGTCGCCGGATCCGACTCCGGCGGCGGCGCGGGCATCCAGGCCGACCTCAAGACGATGCTGGCGCTCGGGGTCCACGGGATGAGCGTGGTGACCGCTGTGACCGCGCAGAACTCGCTCGGCGTCAAAGGCGTCTGGGAACTGCCCGCGGAGGCCGTCAAGGGCCAGTACAGGGCCGTGGTGGACGATATCGGCGTCCAGGCCGTGAAGACGGGAATGCTGTCCTCCGCCGCCCTCGTGGAAACCGTGGCCGAGCTGCTCGCCGCGACCGCGGCCCCGGCCGTCGTGGACCCGGTCGGCGTCTCCAAGCACGGGGACGCGCTCCTCGCCGCCACCGCGCTGGACGCCGTACGGGGAGAACTGCTGCCCCGGGCCACCGTGGCCACGCCGAACCTGGACGAGGTGACCCAGCTCACCGGAGTCGTCGTGGAGACCGAGGACGACATGCGCCGGGCCGCCGACGCCATCCTCGCCTACGGGCCCGCGTGGGCGCTGATCAAGGGCGGCCACCTCGCCGCCCACGGGAACGAGGCCGTGGACCTCCTCACGGACGGCGCCGACGAACGCTGGCTGCGCGCCCCCCGCTACGACAACCGGCACACCCACGGCACCGGCTGCACGCTCGCCAGCGCGATCGCGGCGGGCCTGGCCAAGGGCCGGACCGTCCCGGAGGCCGTCACCGAGGCCAAGGAGTACGTCACCGGCGCCATCGCCGCCGGGTTCGCCCTGGGCGAGGGCATCGGACCGGTGGACCACGCGTGGCGGTGGCGCTGAAAGGCCCGCGCTGAAATGCCTGTAGGGCCTGCTCCACCTCGTACATGTACGAGGTGGAGCAGGCCCTACAGGTTTGATCATGTTCGATCAGGCAAAGCAAGAGGCCGGTCCACCAGGTGGACCGGCCTTCTCAGCAACCGGAAAGGGCTGCGCTACGACGGAAGGCGTCAGCGCGAGACCTTGCCGGCCTTGATGCACGAGGTGCAGGCGTTGAGGCGCTTCGGCGTCCCATTGACCACGGCACGGACACGCTGGATGTTCGGGTTCCAGCGACGCGAGGTGCGGCGGTGCGAGTGGGAAATGCTGTTGCCGAAGCTCGGCCCCTTGGCGCAAACGTCGCAGTTGGCAGCCACAGGTCACTCCAAAGACTTCAGATGCACTTACAGTGAATCCCGGCGCACCGGTATCAGGGATCTGAAGTGGTTTGCCGGGGGAATGGCCCGACTCTCATCGGGCAACCGGAGCAGCATACAACGACTGCCTCGGTCCAAGAAAACTACCATGTCCACGGCCGCCCCCGCCCCGGGGTCCCGCCGGCCCGGCAGTCCTTCGTTACCCTGCGGTGAACCCTGGCCCGCACAAGGAGGAACGCCCGGTGGCGCACCAGCCTCAGCCGTACCCCCTGAACGCCGAAGCGGTACGCACCTGGAGCTCGCTGGCCCTGGCCGCACTGGGCCGGGCCCGCGAGGACATCGACGCGATCAACGTCTATCCCGTCGCCGACGCGGACACCGGCACCAACCTCTACCTGACCGCCGAATCGGCCGACCGCGAGCTCGCGGACCTCCTCGCCGGAGTGACGGACGGCACAGCCGGAGCCTCCCTCCCCGAGGCCGTACGGGCCTTCGCGCACGGCGCCCTGATAGGCGCCCGGGGCAACTCCGGGACGATCCTCGCGCAACTGCTGCGCGGAGTGGCCGACGTACTCGGCGACGAGCCCGCCGACCGTGATCCCGCCGACCGTGATCCCGCGCGGCTGCTCGCGCGGGCGCTGACCCGGGCCGCCGAGGAGGCGTACCGGGCCGTCGCACACCCGGTGGAGGGCACCATGCTCACCGTCGCCGCCGTGGCGGCCCGGGCCGCCGAGGTCGCGGCCGGAGCCGCCGGGACCGCCGGGACCGCTGCCGACGTGGCCGGGGCCGCCTACGACGGAGCCCGCGCGGCCCTCGCCGAAACCCCGGGGCAACTGGCCGTGCTGGGCCGCGCCGGGGTGGTCGACGCCGGCGGCTGCGGACTGGTCGCCGTACTCGGGGCCCTGTGGCAGGCGCTGTCCGGGCGGGAGCCGGCCCCCGAACCGGTACGCGGCCGGGCCGTGCCCGTACCGAGGCCGCCGGAACCCTGCGCCGAGGAGCACGGCGGACCCGCCTACGAGGTGATCTACCTGCTGGAGGCCGCCGAGACGGAGGTCGACCGGCTGCGCACCCGGCTCGACGCCCTCGGCGACTCCCTCGTGGTGGTCGGCGGCGACGGGCTGTGGAACGTCCACGTCCACGTCGACGACCCCGGCGCGGCCGTGGAGGCCGCGGTGGTCGCCGGGCGGCCGTACCGGATCCGCATCACGCACTTCGGCGACGAACGCCGTCGGGGCCGCGGTGAGCGCTCCCAGCGGTCGGTCGTCGCCGTGGTCCAGGGCGAGGGGCTCGCCGGGCTCTGCGGAGAGGCGGGCGCCACCACCGTGCTCGCCCGGCCCGGGGAACCGCCGGCCGTCGCCGAACTGGCCGACGCCATCCGCGAGGCGCACGCCCGCGAGGTCGTCCTGCTCCCGAACGGCGCCGAACTGCGGGCGGTGGCCGCGGCAGCGGCCCAGCAGGCGCGCGCCGAGGGCGTACGGGTGGCCGTGATCCCCACCCGCTCCGAGGTCCAGGGCCTGGCCGCGCTCGCCGTGCACGACCCGGACGGCACCTTCGACGAGGACGTGGTCGCCATGACGGCGGCCGCCGGAGCCACCCGCTACGGCGAACTCGCCGTCGCCGAACGGCAGTCCTTCACCTCGGCCGGCATCTGCCAGGCCGGCGACGTGCTCGGTCTCATCGACGGCGACGTGGCCGTCATCGGCACCGGCCTGGCCGAGACCGCCGAGGCCGTCCTCGCCCGGATGCTCGGATCCGGCGGCGAACTGGTCACCCTGGTCCTGGGCCCCGAGGTGCCGGACGCGCTGGCCGAGCGCCTGGAGGCGTACGTCCAGCACGGCCACCTCGCCGTCGACACCGTCACCTACCAGGGCGGCCGCTGGTCCGCGCCGCTGCTCATCGGGGTGGAATAGCCGCGTTGTCGGCGCCATGGTGTGCAATGAACACGTGCCCGCGCTCGACGAAGACCTCAAGAAGACCCTCGGCCCCGCCACCGCCAAGGTGCTGGCCGAGCAGCTCGGCCTGCACACGGCCCTGGACCTGCTCCACCACTACCCCCGGCGGTACGCGGAGCGCGGCGAGCTGACCTCGCTGGCCGAACTCGCCGACCAGATCGACGAACACGTCACGGTGGTCGCGCAGGTCGCCGACGCGCGCCTGCTGACGTACCAGGGCAGCCGGGGCGGTGGAAAGCGCCTCGAAGTCACCATCACCGACGGCAGCGGACGGCTCCAGCTCGTCTTCTTCGGATCGGGCGTCCACAAACCGCACAAGGAACTGCTGCCCGGCAGCCGCGCGATGTTCGCGGGCAAGGTCGGGATGTTCAACCACAAGCTCCAGCTCGCCCACCCCGCCTACGAGCCGCTCGGCGCGGACGCCTCGGACCGGGACGCGGCCGCCGCGTTCGCGAGCCAGCTCATCCCGATCTACCCGGCCTGCGCGAAGCTGGAGTCCTGGAAGATCGCCAAGTGCGTGGACGCGGTGCTCCCCAGGGCCCAGGAGGTGGTCGACCCGCTGCCCGGCGCCCTGCGCGAGGACCGCGGACTGGTCCCGCTCACCGAGGCCCTGCTGAAGATCCACCGCCCGGTCACCAAGGCCGACATCGAGGACGCCCGCGGGCGCCTCAAGTGGGACGAGGCCTTCGTCCTCCAGGTGGCACTGGCCCGCCGCCGGCACGCCGACTCCCAGCTCCCGGCCGTACCCCGCCGCCCCAGCCCCGGCGGCCTCCTCGAAAACTTCGACGCCAAGCTCCCCTTCACCCTCACCGAAGGCCAGGAGACCGTCTCGAAGGAGATCTTCGACGACCTCGCCACCGAGCACCCCATGCACCGCCTCCTCCAGGGAGAAGTCGGATCGGGCAAAGCTCAGCCGCTCGACGCACAAGTTCTGACACCCATGGGGTTCCGGCCGATGGGCCGGATCCAGGTCGGGGACGAGGTGGTGGTGCCGACCGGCGAGATCACCGTCGTCGGAGGTGTGTTCCCGCAGGGGGAGCGCGAGGTGTGGCGAGTGGTGCTCTCGGATGGCAGCGCCGTCGAGTGCGACGACGAACACCTGTGGATCGTCGGCACCAGCTGCGGATGGCACCGGGGCCAGGAACCCAAAGTCATGACCACGAGGGAGATCCGATCGGACCTGTACAAGGCCAATGGATCTTCCAAGTGGTACCTGCCGGTAGCCGTACCCGTGGACCTCGCGAGCGGTGACACCCAACCGCTTGATCCCTACCTGATGGGTGTACTCATCGGTGACGGGTCGTTCCGGCACAACCTGAGGCTGTCCACCGCGGACGCGGAGATCCTGGACGCGGTCGAGGCGGAGGTGGCGCCGGACTGCGAGATGGCCGTCGTTCCAGGATCCCGGTGCGACTACACGATCCGTATGAGCGGGCCGAAGGGCGGCACCCGACGGAACCCGGTCATCCAAGCGGTTCGAGACCTGGGGCTGTGGGGTGTGACTTCCCACGGCAAATTCGTCCCGGACGTCTACAAGAACGCACCGGTCAAGGAACGTCTGGCGGTCCTTCAAGGGCTCATGGACACGGACGGGACGCTTGACGCGAACGGAATGAGCATTTCGTTCTGCTCTGCCTCGCGCCGACTGGCAGAGGATGTGGCCTGGCTCGTGCGGTCTCTCGGTGGACGTGCCCGCGTGCTGCCCAAGAAGGCGGCCTTCAACGTCTCAGTCGCCCTCCCTGAGGAGTTCGAGCCGTTCAGGCTGGCGCGCAAGGCGGCACGTATGCGGCCGAGGCCGAAGTACAACACGTTCCGGCGCGGTATTCGCGCCGTGGAGCACGTCGGCGCCAAGCCTGTTCAGTGCATCAGCGTCGAGCATCCGAGCCATGCCTACGTGACCGACAACTTCACCGTCACGCACAACACGATGGTCGCGCTGCGGGCCATGCTCGCCGTCGTCGACTCCGGCGGGCAGGCCGCCATGCTCGCCCCCACCGAGGTGCTCGCGCAGCAGCACCACCGGTCCATCACCGAGATGATGGGCGAGCTCGCCGAAGGCGGGATGCTCGGCGGCTCCGACCGGGGCACCAAAGTGGTGCTGCTCACCGGCTCGATGGGGATGCCCGCGCGGCGTCAGGCCCTGCTCGACCTGATCACCGGCGAGGCCGGGCTCGTGATCGGCACGCACGCGCTGATCGAGGACAAGGTGCAGTTCCACGACCTCGGCCTCGTCGTCGTCGACGAACAGCACCGCTTCGGCGTGGAACAGCGCGACGCCCTGCGTTCCAAGGGGAAGCAGCCCCCGCACCTGCTCGTCATGACCGCCACCCCGATCCCGCGCACGGTCGCCATGACCGTCTTCGGCGATCTGGAGACCTCCGTACTGGACCAGCTCCCCGCCGGCCGCTCCCCGATCGCCACCCACGTGGTGCCCGCCAAGGACAAGCCGCACTTCCTGGCCCGGACCTGGGAGCGGGTCCGCGAGGAAGTGGAGAACGGCCACCAGGCGTACGTGGTCTGCCCGCGCATCGGCGACGGCGAGGACGAGAACGGCAAGGGCGCCAAGGGCGCCAAGGGCGCCAAGAAGAAGGCGGCGGCCGAGGAGGACGGCGACAGGCGGCCCCCGCTCGCGGTGCTGGAGATCGCCGAACAGCTCACCCGGGGCCCCCTCGCCGGACTGTCCGTCGAGGTGCTGCACGGGCGGATGGACCCCGCGGACAAGGACGACGTCATGCGCCGCTTCACCGCGGGCGAGGTCAAGGTGCTGGTCGCCACCACCGTCATCGAGGTCGGCGTGAACGTCCCGAACTCCACCGTCATGGTGATCATGGACGCGGACCGCTTCGGCGTCTCCCAGCTCCACCAGCTCCGCGGCCGCGTCGGCCGCGGCTCCGCCCCCGGACTGTGCCTGCTGGTCAGCGAGATGCACGAGGCCAGCCCCGCCCGCGCCCGGCTCTCGGCCGTCGCCGCCACCCTGGACGGCTTCGAGCTCTCCCGCATCGACCTGGAGCAGCGCCGCGAGGGCGACGTGCTCGGCCAGGCCCAGTCCGGCGTCCGCTCCTCGCTGCGGATGCTCGCGGTCATCGAGGACGAGGAGGTCATCACCCAGGCCCGGGAGGAGGCCACCCGCGTGGTCGCCGCCGACCCCGAGCTCACGGAGCTGCCGGGCCTGCGGACCGCCCTGGACGCCCTGCTGGACACCGAGCGGGAGCAGTACCTGGAGAAGGGGTGACGGGCACGACCTATCGTTGAAGGCCTGCACCACCCCCCGCCCCGCTCACCGAAGGACCCCAGATGACCCGCGTGATCGCCGGAAGCGCCGGCGGGCGACGCCTCGCCGTACCGCCCGGCACCGGCACCCGCCCCACCTCGGACCGGATGCGCGAAGGTTTCTTCTCCACCTTGGAGTCGCTGCACGGAGTCGAAGGGGCCCGCGTCCTCGACCTCTACGCCGGTTCCGGCGCCGTCGGCCTGGAGGCGCTCTCCCGCGGCGCGGACCACGCGCTGCTGGTCGAGCCCGACGCCAAGGCCGCCAAGGCGATCAAGGACAACATCACGTCGGTCGGCCTGCCCGGCGCCGAATTCCGGTCCGGCAAGGCCGAGCAGATCGCGGCCGGCGCCGCGCACGGGGACCCGTACGACGTGGTCTTCCTGGACCCGCCGTACGAGGTCGAGCACGCCGAGCTGTGCGAGATCCTCCTCACACTCCGGTCCAATGGCTGGCTCACCGACGACGCGCTCGTCACCGTGGAGCGCAGGACCCGCAGCGGGGCCTTCCCGTGGCCGGACGGCTTCGAGCCGCTGCGCTCCAGGAAGTACGGCGAAGGCACCCTTTGGTACGGTCGCGCCGCTTCCACCAGCGAAGAGTCATGAAGCCCGCACCCGGGAACGAGGGAATGCAGTTGCGCCGCGTCGTCTGTCCGGGGTCGTTCGACCCCATC
Organism: Streptomyces sp. CA189; assembly: GCF_056428985.1. Lineage (NCBI taxonomy): Bacteria > Bacillati > Actinomycetota > Actinomycetes > Kitasatosporales > Streptomycetaceae > Streptomyces > Streptomyces sp. CA189. Next base: position 33,564 of record NZ_JBWJVM010000078.1, read on the forward strand.
ACCAACGGACACCTCGACATCATCGGCAGGGCCTCGCGGCTCTACGACGTGGTCCACGTCGCCGTGATGATCAACCAGTCCAAGCAGGGGCTCTTCACCGTCGAGGAGCGGATCGAGCTGATCCGCGAGGCGACCGCCGGCTACGGCAACATCGTGGTCGAGTCCTTCCACGGACTCCTCGTCGACTTCTGCAAGCAGCGGGAGATCCCGGCCATCGTCAAGGGGCTGCGCGCCGTCAGCGACTTCGACTACGAGCTGCAGATGGCCCAGATGAACATGGGCCTGTCGGGCGTCGAGACGCTCTTCGTCCCGACCAACCCCACCTACAGCTTCCTGTCCTCCTCCCTGGTCAAGGAAGTCGCGGCCTGGGGCGGCGACGTGGCCCACCTGCTGCCCGCACACGTGCACGCCGCGCTGCTGGAGCGCCTGGCCCAGCGCTGACCCCGGTCGCCGACGCCCCCCTGCCCCGGTCTGGGCCGGGGTCAGTCGGTGTCGGCTCCCGGGCCGGTGGCCTTACAGTCGTCCCGTCCGTCTCGGGAACCGCCCGGGGCCGAGAGAGTGCGAGCACCCATGGACGTGCAGAAGAAGCTCGACGAGATCGTCGCGGCCGTCGGCAGCGCCCGGTCCATGCCCATGTCGGCCTCGTGCGTGATCAACCGCGCCGAGCTGCTCGCACAGCTCGAAGAGGTCCGCAAGGCCCTGCCGGGCTCGCTCGCACAGGCCCAGGAGCTCATCGGCGGCCGGGAGCAGCTCGTCGAGGAGGCCCGTCGGGAGGCCGACCGGATCATCGAGTCGGCGCACGCCCAGCGCGGTTCGCTGATCTCCGACACCGAGGTCGCGCGGCGCTCCCAGGACGAGGCGGACCGGATCCTGGCGGAGGCCCGCCGGGAGGCGGACGAGGTCAAGGCCGAGGCCGACGACTACGTCGACAGCAAGCTGGCGAACTTCGAGGTCGTGCTCACCAAGACCATCGGCTCGGTGGACCGCGGCCGCGAGAAGCTGCTGGGCCGCGGGCCCGGGCTGGACGACCAGGGCTACGCGGACACCGAGGCGCCCGAGCGCAGCCACGACCCGGAGACGCAGCGCCGGCAGGCGGACGACTACGTGGACACCAAGCTGGCGACCTTCGAAGCGGTGCTCTCCAAGACGCTGGAGGCAGTCGGCCGGGGCCGGCAGAAGCTCCTCGGCCGCGTGGCCACCGACGACCTCGGCGCGCACATGGCCGCCCAGGACGCGGCGGGGCACCAGCAGTCGCGCTCCGCGAGCGACGCGGACTTCCTGGCGGGGCTGGCCGAGCCGCAGGCGCCGCTGATCCCCGCCCAGGCCCAGGCGCAGCCGGAGCAGCAGCCGGCGTACGACGCCTATGCCTACCAGCAGCCCGTCCAGCAGGACGCCTACGCGTACCAGGACCCCTACGGCGGCTACCAGCAGGTCCAGCAGCAGCCCGACCCGTACGCGGTCTCGTACGACCAGCAGCCCGACCCCTACGGCGGCTACCAGCAGGTCCAGCAGCAGCCCGTACCGGACCAGCAGGCGGCGCTCGACGAGACCAGCTTCTTCGACACGAGCATGATCAATCTGGACCAGCTGCGCCAGTACGAGCAGGGCCGCTGACCTCGCCGCGGACCTGGATTGGGCTCAGGGCGAAGCGGCGGGTATCCTGGCTCTTCGGTCGCGCGTATGCACCGCGATCCATGCTGCCCTTGAGTGGCGGAAATCTTGATCTTCAGCAGTCTCCAGTGATTTTGTGAAAGCGGGAACAGCCCTGAACACCCACCTCGACCACCGCAACCCCCTCGTGTTCGACACGCACGAGCTGGGTCGGCGTCCTGGTGCCATGCTGCGGCTGTCCCGTGAGATCGCGGCGCCGGCGGACCTCGGTCTCGCCGGTGTCATCGGAGTGCCGGAAGGCAGTCGGCTGAACCTCAAGATCCGTCTGGAGTCGGTCATGGAAGGGGTGCTTGTCACAGGCACCGCCCGTGGCTCGGCAACCGGGGAATGCGTAAGGTGTCTGGAGGCCGTCGAGTGTGAGCTCAAGGCGGACTTCCAGGAGATGTTCTCGTACCCTGACGCCGACGACCGGATCCGCTCCAAGGCGGAGCCGGCCGACGACGCCGAGGACGACGAGGACACGCTCTTTCTCGAGGACGGTTTGTTCGACCTCGAATCCGTGCTGCGCGATGTGGTGGTGCTCGCACTGCCGCTGCAGCCGGTGTGCCGGGAGGACTGTCTCGGACTGTGCCCCGATTGCGGGCTCAGCCTGAACGACGACCCGGACCATCACCATGACGCCGTCGACATCCGTTGGGCGGCATTGCAGGGACTCGTCACCGATCAGGGCGTCGAGAAGGACAATATGAGCGGCACTGCCTCCGACGGAGTTCAGAGCGCCGCCGAGAAGCAGGAGAAGTAGCCGTGGCTGTTCCGAAGCGGAAGATGTCGCGCAGCAACACGCGCCACCGCCGGTCGCAGTGGAAGGCTGCGGTCCCCACCCTGGTTTCGTGTGAGCGTTGCCAGGAGCCGAAGCTCCAGCACATTGCGTGCCCGAGCTGCGGCACCTACAACAAGCGCCAGGTCCTCGAGGTCTGAGCGGCTGGTGAGAGGCGCAATGTCTGAGCTGTCCAACGCTGAGAAGCAGGCAGTCAGTAACAACGCGGCCTCGTCCCACGTGCTTCTGGAAGGGCGGCTCGGGTATCGACTCGAGTCCGCCCTTCTGGTGCGTGCGCTGACCCACCGCTCGTACGCGTACGAGAACGGCGGTCTGCCCACCAACGAACGGCTGGAGTTCCTCGGGGACTCCGTGCTGGGCCTGGTGGTCACGGACACGCTGTACACGACCCACCCCGACCTGCCGGAAGGCCAACTGGCCAAACTGCGGGCCGCGGTAGTCAACTCGCGTGCACTGGCGGAGGTCAGCCGCGGCCTCCAACTCGGCTCCTTCATCCGGCTCGGCCGGGGCGAAGAGGGCACGGGTGGCCGGGACAAGGCCTCCATCCTCGCCGACACCCTTGAAGCGGTGATCGGCGCGGTCTACCTCGACCAGGGCCTCGACGCGGCCTCGGAGCTGGTTCACCGGCTCTTCGACCCGCTCATCGAGAAGTCCTCGAACCTCGGTGCCGGCCTGGACTGGAAGACCAGTCTCCAGGAGCTCACGGCGGCCGAAGGTCTTGGCGTGCCCGAATATCTGGTCACCGAGACCGGCCCGGACCACGAGAAGACCTTCACCGCCGCCGCGCGCGTCGGTGGCGTCTCCTACGGCTCCGGTGTCGGACGCAGCAAGAAGGAAGCGGAACAGCAGGCGGCCGAGTCCGCGTGGCGCGGTATCAGTACCGCGGCGGCTTCGGCAGACGGCGTTGCTCCGGCCGAGGTCCAGGCTTCGGCCGCGACCGAGGCCCCGGCTCCGGCCGAGGACGACGGAGCCACGGCCCCCACCGATCCGACGTCGAGCGCCTGACCCGTTCTTCCGGGAACCCCCCGCCCCGCCACCTGCTCCGGCAGGTGGCGGGGCGGACCCGTTTCCGGGCAGAGCCCGGGGAACGGGGGGAAGGGCGGGTAGGGGACGAGCCCCGCAGGGCGGGTCGGTACGCTCGCGGGAGAGAGCCCGATCCGAACCCTCCGGAGGAACACCGTGCCCGAGCTGCCCGAGGTCGAAGTGGTGCGGCGCGGGCTGGAGCGCTGGGTGGCCGGGCGGACCGTCACGGCCGTCGAGGTGCTGCATCCGCGCGCGGTACGGCGGCACGCGGGCGGCGGCGCCGATTTCGCGGCGCGGCTCACGGGGGAGACCTTCGGGGTGCCGCAGCGGCGCGGCAAGTACCTGTGGCTGCCGCTGGAGGAGCAGGAGCACTCCGTGCTCGGGCACCTCGGGATGAGCGGGCAGCTCCTCGTGCAGCCCGAGGGTGCCCCCGACGAGAAGCACCTGCGCATCCGGATCCGCTTCGGGGACGGGGCCGGTACCGAACTGCGCTTCGTCGACCAGCGGACCTTCGGCGGACTGTCGCTGCACCCCTGCGTCCCCGGCAGCGAGGACGGGCTGCCCGACGTCATCGCGCACATCGCGCGGGACCCCCTGGACCCGATGTTCGACGAGGCGGCCTACCATCTGGCGCTGCGTGCCAAGCGCACCACGGTGAAGCGGGCGCTGCTCGACCAGTCGCTGATCAGCGGGGTCGGCAACATCTACGCGGACGAGTCGCTCTGGCGCGCCAAGCTGCACTACGAGCGCCCCACGGCCACCCTCACGCGCCCCCGGAGCACGGAACTCCTCGGCCACGTCCGTGACGTCATGAACGAGGCCCTCGCCGTCGGCGGCACCAGCTTCGACAGCCTCTACGTCAACGTCAACGGGGAGTCCGGCTACTTCGACCGCTCCCTCGACGCCTACGGGCGGGAGGACGAGCCCTGTCGGCGCTGCGGCACTCCGATGCGGCGCCGGCCCTGGATGAACCGGTCGAGCTACTTCTGCCCGCGCTGTCAGCGGCCTTCGCGCGCGGCGTCGTAGGCGGACCTGGAAGAGAGCACCACGGGCATGCTGCCCTCCAGCAGCCCGATGAGCGCGTCCACGCGCTCCGCGACCGCCGCGCCGAACGGGGTCAGCTCGTAATCGACGCGGGGCGGGTTGGTCGGCTGCGCCTCCCGGTTGACGATGCCGTCGCGCTCCAGCGCGTGCAGGGTCTGGGAGAGCATCTTCTCGCTGATGCCGTCCACGCGGCGGCGCAGCTCGTTGAAACGGCACGGCCCCTTGGACAGGGCTCCGACCGTGAGGCTGCCCCAGCGGCCCGTGACGTGTTCGAGCGTCTCGCGGGACGGGCACGCGCGGGCGAACACATCGAAATCACCGAAGGCCTCGGAGGCCTGTTCGGGCGCACCGTCGTTCTCGGCCTCGCCACACCCTGGAGTCTGCATGGGTTCAGCCTACTACTGCACAGCGCCAGCGATCCAGGTTGCGCTTTCGAAAAGTTAGTGCTTTCCTTGGGGTTGTTACCACGCCGTGCGACGCCGTGACCCACCACGGTGTCTTCCGAGGGAGAACCGCCTTGTCCGCAACCACGTACACCCCTGTCGTCTCGATCGCCTACCACTCCGGCTACGGCCACACCGCCGTGATCGCCGAGGCCGTCAAGGCCGGCGCCGTCGACGCCGGCGCGACCGTACACCTGATCAAGGTCGACGAGATCGACGACGCGCAGTGGGAGCTCCTGACTGCGTCCGACGCGATCGTCTTCGGAGCTCCGACCTACATGGGCACCGCCTCCGGCGCCTTCCACGTCTTCGCCGAGGCCACCTCGAAGATCTGGTTCGCGGGCGGCTGGCAGGACAAGGTCGCCGCGGGCTTCACCAACTCCGGCTCGAAGTCCGGCGACAAGGGCAACACCCTCGACTACTTCCAGACGCTGGCCGCGCAGCACGGCATGAGCTGGGTCAACCTGGGTCTGAAGCCCGGCTGGAACTCCAGCACCGGTTCCGAGAACGACCTCAACCGCCTCGGCTTCTTCGACGGCGCCGCCGCCCAGTCCAACAGCGACCAGGGTGCCGAGTTCGTCCACAAGGCCGACATCGCCACCGCCGAGCACCTCGGCGGCCGGGTCACCGAGCAGACCCGTGTCCTGCTCGCCGGGCGCGCCGCCCTGGCCTCGGCCTGACGTACGGCCCGGACGGCGGGCGCCGCACGCCCGGCGCGGGGCGGGGCGCGGTACGGGGGCGGTACGGGGCACGCGGTACGGGGCGCGGTACGGAAAACGGGCGGGGGCACGGTCGGGGGCGGGGGTATCCGCCCCGC
>NZ_JBWJVM010000079.1:0-39322 GCF_056428985.1 Streptomyces sp. CA189
GCACCCCCGAGGGTGCCGGGGCCGACACCCCCGCCCCGGACGCCCGCCCGGCCGGTCCCGGTGTGCCCGGTCCCGCCGACGGGTCCGGGCCGGGCGGGGACCGCGTGATGGTGCCCGCGGCGAATTCGGAGGCCTCCGCATGACCGTGCCCCTGGACGAAGCCGTCCCCCCCATGGACCCGCCTCCGCCCCCGCCCCGCAGGGCCCGCTCCGGCGGGGATCCCGTCAAGGCACTGCTCCACCGCCACCGGGAGCTCTGCGAGAACGCCGTGGACCCGCTGGAGATCGCCGCCGGGCTGGAGGCGCACGGCATCACCGACCGCACCGCCGCCCGGTTCCGCCACCGGGACGTCTTCTCCCTCGCGGAGGAGCTCTACGCCCGGACACCCCGCGACGGCACCCCGCCCGCCCCGCCGGCCGGGATCCCGGTCCACGCCAGGGCGGTACGGGGCTTCGGCTACGCGCTGCTGCCCGGGGCCCTCGCCCTGGGCGCGGCCGCCGCCGGCCTGCCCTGGGCCGGAGCCTTCGCGGTGCTCGTCACCGTCGCCGCGCTCGGCCGGCCCGCCCGGGCCGCCGGGGGCCGCTTCCCCGCCGCCGTGTACCTGCTGGCCGCCGCCGCCCTCGGCTGGGCCGTCCACCGCCACGGCACCCCGCTCGGGATCGCCCTGGCCGTGGCCGTCGCACCCGGACACCTGGCCGGCGCCGTCTTCGCGGCCCGCGCCCGGCGCCGGCTCGCGGGGAGTCGGGCCCTGGAGGACTTCGCCGACGGGGTGCGGCCGCTGCTCCTCGGCACGCTCGCGCTGTACGCCGCGGCCGCCGCGGGGGCGGCCGCACTGGCCGGGACCCCCCTGGCGGTGGCGGTACCGCTCGCGGTGCTCCTCTTCCTGACCCGGCTGCTGCTCGGCCACGGAGCCCCCCGCGGAGCCCTCGCGGCGGCCCTGGCCCTCGTACTCGCCCTGCTCCCGGTCCCGGCGGCGCCGTTCGCCGCCGCGGTGGGAGTCCTCGTACCCGCCGTCCTCGCGCTGTCGCGGGCCTCCGCACACGCGCAGCGGCACGGAGTCCATTGAGTCCTTTCGGAATCAGACACCGAAGCGCCGTACCCCCCACCCCGATCCACCCATCCACCAAGGAGAAACAGGACGTAACGGGATCCCCCTTCTGAAGAAGGGGGCTTTTCAGCCCGATGGGCTGAGGGCCGCCGTTACCAGCACCAGCCAACACCCATATTGGAGGTGAACAAGTTGGCTACGTTCCGCTCACGACAGAAGACCGACCGCGCTGTGCTTCCTCAGCAGCTCGCCCTCGAATTCGAGTCAGCAGACACCCCCCGGATCGGGGACGAAACGGGGCTCGAAGGCCGTGAGGCACCGGGTGCGGAACATGTGCCAGAGGAGACCTCTGCGGCTTCACCGGGCGGCAGAGGCGTCACCCTCCAGTCCTCCGGGGCTGGGGAGGAGCCGCGTGAGCGGCACCCCCATGTTTTTGTACTCGACAAGCGCCACAGGCCGTTGCAGCCCACCAACCCGGCGCGGGCACGGAAGCTGCTGAAGAAGGGACGTGCTGTTGTCCACCGGCACACACCGATGGAGCAGCGCGCCGCCTACCGGCGGGGCCGCCGTACCCGCAACCTGCGTTACCGCGCCCCGCGTTTCCTCAACCGCACGAAGCCGAAGGGCTGGCTCGCCCCGTCCCTCCGTCACCGCGTGGTCACCACCCTGTCGTGGACGAACCGGCTGGCCCGCTGGGCTCCCGTCCGCAGCGTGCATGTGGAACGGGTCGCGTTCGACACCCACACCATCAGCGCCGGGAAACCACTGGAAGGCGCGGAGTACCAACACGGCACCCTCCAGGGCATGGAGGTGCGCGAGTACCTGCTGGCCAAGTTCGGCCGGGCCTGCATCTACTGCGGCATCACCGGCGTACCGCTCAACATCGACCACGTCCACCCCCGGTCAAAGGGTGGATCGGATCGGGTCTCCAACCTGGTCCTGGCCTGCATCCCCTGCAACGAGGCCAAGTCGAACCGGCCAGTGGAGGAGTTCGCGCCCCGACGGGCCGCCGACATCCTCAACCGGGCCAAATCCCCCCTCCGGGACGCGGCAGCCGTCAACTCCACCAGGTGGGCACTACGGCGGGCCCTCGATGCCCTGTTCCCCACCCACGCCGCCAGTGGTGGGCGCACCAAGTGGAACCGGCAGCGTACCGGGCCGGCGAAAACCCACAGCCTGGATGCCCTCGCGGTCGGCAAGCTCGACACCATCACCGAGACCGTTGCCACGGTCCTGGTCACCGGATGCGCAGGGCGCGGCACCCACACCCGCACCCGGCCGGACAAGCACGGGTTCCCCCGACTTCGGATGCCCCGGCATAAGCAGTTCTTCGGCTACGTCACCGGCGACCTCGCCCGTGCAGTCGTTCCCACAGGCAAGAACGCAGGCACCCACACCGGACGCATCGCCGTCCGATCCACCGGCAGCTTCAACATCACCACCGCTCACGGCACGGTCCAAGGCGTCCGGCACAAACACTTCCGCCTCCTCCAGCGGGCAGACGGCTACGCCTACACCACAAGGCCCGAACGAAAGACCACCGATGCCGCCTGACCGCCAGAGCACTGGGACTCGCCCTGGCGGCGAATCCCAGCCGTTGCCCTGCTCCGCAGGAGCTTCGTTTCCTCCCCCAGCAAAAGCAGGGGGTTTCCCCGAAGGGATCACGATGACCGGCCAGCCAACCAACCAAGGGGCCGCGCGATGAGGGTGCTGCTGATCGGAGCCAACGGATACCTCGGGCGCTACGTCGCCGACCGGCTGCTCGCCGACCCCGCGGTCCAGCTCACCGCGCTCGGCCGCGGCGACGACGCCGACGTCCGCTTCGACCTCGCCACCGGCAGCCCCGGCGCGCTCACCCGGTTCCTTGACGCCGTCCACCCGGGCGTCGTCATCAACTGCGCGGGAGCCACCCGGGGCGGCGCCCGCGAGCTCACCCGGCACAACACCGTCGCCGTCGCCACCATCTGCGAATCGCTGCGCCGCAGCGGCTGCGGAGCCCGGCTCGTCCAGCTCGGCTGCGCCGCCGAGTACGGGCCCAGCCAGCCCGGTTCGTCCACGGCCGAGGACGCCGTGCCCAGACCGGGAGGGCCGTACGGAGTCAGCAAACTGGCCGCCACCGAGCTCGTACTCGGCTCGGGGCTGGACGCCGTCGTCCTGCGGGTCTTCTCGCCCGTCGGCCCCGGCACCCCCGCGGGATCCCCCCTCGGCCGGCTCGCCGAGGCCATGCGGCGCGCCATGCAGTCCGGGGACGGCGAGCTCAAGCTCAGCGGGCTCGGCGTCCAGCGCGACTTCGTCGACGTACGGGACGTGGCGCGGGCCGTCCACGCCGCCTCGCTGTCGGCGGCCCAGGGCGTCGTCAACATCGGCACCGGCCGGGCGGTCCGGCTGCGCGACGCGGCCGCCGTGCTGGCGCGGGTCGCGGGGTACGGCGGCTCGCTGCACGAGATCGACGTACCGCAGCACGCCCAGCACCCGCAGGCGCACGGCCACCCCGGCCGGCCCGCCGGGCTCGCCGCCATCGGCTCCCCGCGCTCCGAGGCCACGGCCGAGCAGCTCGCCGCCGCGACGGCCCAGCCCCCGTACCCCTACCCGGACGGCTGCGGAGCCTGGCAGCAGGCGGATGTCCGTACCGCCCGCGACCGGCTCGGCTGGCGGCCTCGGATCAACCTGGAGGAGTCCCTCGCGGACATCTGGATGGAGGCGGCGTGCCGCATCTGACCACCCCGCCGGCCGCCGGCCAGGCCGCCACCGAGGCGGGCCGGATCGGCTTGGGCGTCCCCGGGTACGCGCACCCGCTGCTGGCACCGGTGGAGTGGGCCGAGCTGACCCGGCCCGGCACCCCGCTGCACTGGGCCGTCCTCAACGTCACGGACGGGCCGGGCGGCCGGCCCGACCCGCACTGCACGGAGGCGGCCGCGAAGCTCCGCCGGGCGGGCGGCTCGGTCCTCGGGCATCTCGCGATGCGAGACGGTGTGCGGTCCTTCGGGGAGCTCGTCTCCGACGCCCACCGCTTCCGGGACTGGTACGGAGCCGACGGCTTCTACCTCGCGGACGCCCCGGCCGGGAAGGCGGAGCTGGCCTCGGTGCGCCGGGTCGTGGACACCCTGCGGGGCCTCGGCGAGGGTCTGCGGATCGTCCTCGGACACGGCACCCACCCGTGCGAGGGGTACGCGGAGACCGCCGACCAGCTGGTCACCTTCTCCGGGACCTGGGCCGACTACCGTTGGTCGCAGGTCGCGGAGTGGACGGCGGACCATCCGCCGGAGACGTTCTGCCACCTCGTGCACGGAGTGCCGCGCACGCACCTGGAGGAAGCGCTCCGGATCGCCCGCTGGCAGGGTGCGGGGACCATCTGGTTCACCGACCGGCGCGGGGCCGCGGACCGGGACCCCTGGGCATCGATGCCCGGGTATTGGGACGAAATCGTCTCGCGGATCGGGACGGGTGTCTTGGAATGAAGAGGGCCGTGGCAGTGTTACGGGGAGAACAACCATTCAGTTTGCTCCCTGCTCTGCGGGGATGCTCCCCATCTACGGAGTGCCCGTGTCGCTGCCACCGCTGGTAGAGCCAGCTGCTGAGCTCACCGTTGACGAGGTCCGCCGGTACTCGCGGCACCTGATCATCCCCGACGTGGGGATGGACGGCCAGAAGCGCCTGAAGAACGCCAAGGTGCTGGCCGTGGGCGCGGGCGGCCTCGGCTCGCCCGCCCTCATGTACCTGGCCGCGGCCGGCGTCGGCACGCTGGGCATCGTGGAGTTCGACGAGGTCGACGAGTCGAACCTGCAGCGCCAGATCATCCACAGCCAGGCGGACATCGGCCGTTCCAAGGCCGAGTCGGCCCGCGACAGCGTGCTGGGCATCAACCCGTACGTGAACGTGGTCCTCCACGAAGAGCGGCTCGAAGCCGACAACGTGATGGAGATCTTCAGCCAGTACGACCTCATCGTCGACGGCACGGACAACTTCGCCACGCGCTACCTCGTGAACGACGCCTGCGTGCTGCTGAACAAGCCGTACGTCTGGGGCTCGATCTACCGCTTCGACGGCCAGGCCTCGGTCTTCTGGTCCGAGCACGGCCCGTGCTACCGCTGCCTCTACCCGGAGCCGCCCCCGCCGGGCATGGTCCCGAGCTGCGCCGAGGGCGGCGTGCTGGGCGTGCTCTGCGCGTCCATCGGGTCCATCCAGGTCACCGAGGCCATCAAGGTCCTCACGGGCGTCGGCGAGTCGCTGGTCGGCCGCCTGATGATCTACGACGCCCTGGAGATGCAGTACCGCCAGGTCAAGGTCCGCAAGGACCCCGACTGCGCGGTCTGCGGTCCGAACGCGACCGTCACCGAGCTCATCGACTACGAGGCCTTCTGCGGCGTCGTGTCGGAGGAGGCCCAGGAGGCCGCGCTCGGCTCGACGATCACTCCCAAGCAGCTCAAGGAGTGGATCGACACCGACGAGCCGATCGAGATCATCGACGTCCGTGAGATCAACGAGTACGAGATCGTCTCGATCCCCGGCGCGAAGCTGATCCCCAAGGGCGAGTTCCTGATGGGCACCGCCCTGGCGGACCTGCCGCAGGACAAGCGCATCGTCTTGCACTGCAAGACGGGTGTCCGCAGTGCGGAAGTCCTCGCGGTCCTGAAGTCCGCGGGCTTCGCGGACGCGGTCCACGTCGGCGGCGGCGTCATCGGCTGGGTCCACCAGATCGAGCCCGAGAAGCCGGTCTACTAAGACTTGATCCGCAATTCACCAGAGTGTGAGCTGCGGGTCGCAGTCGGGGCGGGGGCCGGGTGCTCCAGCGTGGTCACGCACAGGGCGTGTCCCTTCTGGGGTTACTCGGTCCCGCCGTCCGGCGGTTCGGGGAGCAGAGGTTCCACGCTGGCGTGGAACTGCCACGCGACCAGCGCCCCGAAGGGTGTTCTGGCACGGTGTGGTTGACTCCCGCAGGGCTTCTTCCAGCCCTTCGGAGAAGATGATCTGCGCGTACCGGGACGCCGTGGTGTCCAGATATGCGGTCTTGGGGCCGGCCACGTCGGTGAAGCGGACGAACACGGCCAGGGCAGCGGACACCATGTCGCGCTTGCCGACCAGGCCGCACGCGATGCACCTGTGTTCCCGTTCCCGCAGCGACTTGGAGACGCGTTCGCCGCACAGGCAGTGCTGCGACAACGCAGTGGACCAGGTGGACGCCCGGAGGAGTCGGCCGCCCGCAGCCGCGCATTCGCGCTCAAGGGCTGCGATGAGCAGGCCGGGTGTGGTCTGGGACAGGCGCTTGCCCCACAGCCGAAACCAGGTGCGGATGTCGCAGTCCTCGACCACGAGCACGGGGCCGTGAGCGGCGATGATCTGCCGGGCGACCTCGCGGGCACGGAAACGGCGGTGCTCCGCCATCGAGGCGGCGTGTTCGGCCTGCCGGGCTCGCTGTTCGCGGTAGTTCACCGACAGCCGGTCACGGCGGAACGCCTGCTTCGGCACCCCATTGATGCGGGCAGCGCGGGCACCGCCGGGCACGCTGACGGCCTTGGGCTCCAGGCCCTTGGCAGCCCGCTGCTCCGCCCGTCGGGCCTGCTTCTTCGACAGCGCATACTGCGCGGTGTTCGTCGCCCGGCGGGAACGCTCCAAGGCTCGTGCCCGGCCGCGCCGCTTCTCCGCTTCGCGCTCCAGCAGTGCCTGTTCCTCGGGGCTGAGGGTGATCTCGGTGGAGGCCGGGGCGCCGTTGGACGGGTCGAGGCTGGCGGGCAGGGAGACGATCGAGACGTTGGAAACGTTGCCGTCCACCCCGCCGATTCGGTCCATGGCGGCTGCCTGCTCACGCATGGCCCGAACCGACGGCGCGGTGTAGCCGGGGCCAAGGAACATCAGGTGCGCCTCGTACACCCAGCCGCCCGGAGCGGACACCTTCCGGCGGCGTACGAGGTCGACCTTGTGCCAGCGGCCGGGGTGAGAAAGGAAGTGCTCGACGCGCGCCCACTGTCCGGGCTGCTGCGGGATGCGTACCGGGAGCACGAGGCCACCGCGGCTGCCGTCAGGCCCGCCAGCGAACACCACGGCGAGCGGGCCTGCGTGGTCCCACCACGTCGCCTTCCTGGTGCCCGGTTTCCCCGACGCCGTGGCGTTGCCGGTGGGTACGACTCCGGACGGCGCCGCTGACACGGGCATCCGGCGGGGCTGCTGAAGGTTGCGCTGGCCGCCGTCGGTGTAGGTCATCGTGTGGCCGTGGAGGTCACCGACGATGCGGAAGGTCTCCCACTTGCGGTCGGTGGTGTGGGAGCGGGCGCGGCCGGGGATGCGGATGAAGTCGTACCAGCGACCCGCCTTCGGGCGGCCGTGCCGCTTGCCGGCGGCATCAGCGAACAGATGGCGCTGGACGCCGTTCCACACCTCATCGGCCATATGCATGGCCAGAGCCTTCGAAGCATGGTGCTTCAAGTGCCCAGAGGCTTCGAGGTGCTTGTACGCACACCGCTCCAGAGCCTCACGGGACGGCCCGAGGCGCTTCCGTACGGCCTTCGCCCCATGCTCCTCGCGCTCGTGGAACGCGGTCCAATAGCCATCAACCTTAGCGCGGGCGTCCCGCTGGGCGGCCCGCTTGATGGCCCACATCGCGGCAAACAGCTTATCCAGCGGGCCCAGTTCGGCGGGGTCGGTGACGGCCAGGGGCAGCACCATCACCGAAACCTGCCCGTCTTCGGGCTTCTTCCACTTCGGAGCCTTGTTCTTACCCCGGAACCTGCGCGTCTGAGTAGCCCGCACCATTTGCACCCCCGTCACAGATTAGCCGACCACCGGCACGGTAAGTGAACGGTCGACGACTCTGGGTGTGTTGTGCTGCGACTCAAGGTCAGCGTCCAGCACGTCTACAACCTCAACAGCAGCTGCGCCGACCTTCTACCGGCAGTCACCCGACGGCCTAGACGGGTGAGGTCGGCGCCGGGGACTGCGAGGCCTTGCAGACGGTGCCCGCGCCGGGCACCTTCCCGTCGAGCAGGTAGGCGTTGACGGCCTGTTGCACGCAAGGGTCGCCGCTGTTGTACGCGCCGTGCCCCTCGCCCTTGAAGGTGAGCTCCACGCCGACGCCGGGGCCGAGCCGCTCCACCATCTTGCGGGCGCCCTCGTACGGGGTCGCCGGGTCACCGGTGTTGCCGATCACCAGGATGGGCGCCGAGCCGGGGGCGGACACGTCCGGGGTGTTCCAGGCGCCGTCGACGGGCCAGTCCGTGCAGCCCATCATGGCCCAGCCGAGGAAGTCCCCGAACACGGGCGAGGCGGCGCGGAACTCGGGCAGCTTCGCCTTGGTCTGGGCGAGGGTGTAGCGGTCCTTGGAGTCGGCGCAGTTGATGGCGGTGTTGGCCGACCCGATGTTGCTGTACGTGCCCTTCGGGTCGCGGCCGTTGAGGGCGTCGGACATGGCGAGCAGCAGTTGCCCCTGGCCGCCCTCGGCCTCGTCCAGGCCCTGTTCCAGCAGGGGCCAGGCTTCCTTGGAGTAGAGGGCGAAGGCGATGCCGTTGGTCGCGGAGTCCTCCGTGAGCAGCCGGTCCCCGGAGCCGGGGATGGGCTTGGCAGCCAGCTCCTTCTGGAGCTTGATGATGTTCGCCTCGATCTCCTTGGCGGTGCTGCCCTGGAGGACGCAGGAATCGCCGCGGTTCACGCAGTCCTGGGCGAAGTTGCCGAGCGCGAGCTGGAAGCCCTTGGCCTGGCCGAGGGCGCCCTCCTCGGAGTTCTTGGTCGGGTCGACCACGGCGTCGAAGACGGCCCGGCCGACGTTCTTGGGGAAGAGGTGGGCGTAGACCCCGCCGAGCTCGGTGCCGTAGGAGATGCCGAAGTAGTACAGCTTGTCGTCGCCGAGGGCCTGGCGGATCCGGTCCAGGTCGCGGGCGGCGTTCTCCGTGCCCACGTGGGGCAGCACCTTGCCGGACTTCGTCTCGCAGCCGTCCCGGTACTGCTTGCCGGTGGCGAGGAAGGCCTTCTCCTCCTCCGGCGTCGAGGGGCTGGAGTCGGAGGCGTAGTACGCGTCCAGCTGCTTGTCGTCCTCGCAGCGGACGGGCGCGCTGCGGCCGACCCCGCGCGGGTCGAAGCTGACCAGGTCGTACCGGTCGCGCAGGGCCGCGTACTCCTTCGCCGCGCCGGGCAGGCTGGTGATGCCGGAGCCGCCGGGGCCGCCGAAGTTGAAGACGAGCGAGCCGATCCGCTTGTTCTGGTCACGGGCCTTCGCCCGGATCAGGGCCAGGGGGATCGTCTCCCCTTCCGGCTCGGCGTAGTCGAGGGGAACGTCGAGGACGGCGCACTGCCATTCCTTGCCGGGGACCTGCCCGCCGCCCTGGGCCGCGGTGGGAGCCCCGCACTCGCCCCACTCGGGCTTCTTGACGTCCTGCGCGGCGCCGTCCTTGCCCCTCTTCTCCTCGCCTCCGCCGTCGGAACAGGCACTGGTGGCGAGCAGTGCGGCGGCAGCGGTGGCGGCAGCGGCGACCCGGAGGGCGTGTGTCGGCATGTCTTCATCCTGTGCGCGGCTTGCGCGCCCCGCCCCCGCGCTGACCCATACGGGTCATGCGGGGGCGGGGGCGGGGCGGGGCGGGCGGGGCAGGCGGTGGTGGCCGGGCGGATGGTCAGTGCGCCGCGGTCGCCGCCGGGATGTCCACGCGGGCGGCCCGGCGGGCCGGCCAGAGGGAGGCGAGGAGGGCGCCGGCGAGGGCGAGCAGCACCCCGAGGGCGAGCCGTCCCCAGGGGAGGACCAGGGCGTAGCCCACGACGCTCTCCTGGAGGGTGCGGCCGAGCGCCCAGCCGGTGAAGACGCCCATGACCGTGCCGACGGCCGCGCCCAGGGCGCCGACGAGCAGGGCCTCCATGCGGATCATCCGGGTCACTCCGGCGCGGTCCAGGCCGAGGGCGCGGAGCGTGCCGATCTCCTTGCGGCGTTCGAGCACGGACATCGCGAGGGTGTTGGCGATGCCCAGGGCGGCGATCACCAGGGCCATGCTCAGCAGGGCGTAGAAGACGTTCAGCTGGTCGCCGATGCCGCTGGTGTCCTCGGTGCGGACGGCCTCCTTGTCGAGGACGGACAGGGCGGGGTTGTCGCCGAGCGCCCTGGTGATGCCCGCGAGGGCGGCCCGGCCGGGTCCGCCGCCGGTGGCCACGACGATCGCGTCGGTGTGCGGAGTCGCGTCGTACCGGGCGACCAGGGAGTCGGGTGCGGTGATGCTGGGCAGCAGGTTGCTCTGCTGGTCCGCCTGGTAGACGGCGCCGATGGTGACCTCGCCCTGCTTGCCGTGGCGTTCCAGCGGAAGCTTCTGGCCGACCTTCCAGCCGTTCGCCTCCGCCTTGTAGTCGGCCACGGCGATCCGGCCCTCGCCGAGGCTGTCGAGGGAGCCCGCGGTGACCTCGTAGCGCAGGAGGCGGCCGATGGTGGCGGGGTCGACGCCGGTCAGGACGGAGGAGACGCCGCCGATCCGGTACTCGGTGGACTGGTTGAGCGGGCTGGAGGAGGCGTCCGGCAGGTTCTTGAGGAGCTCGGCCTTGAGGAGCTCGGCCTTGAGGAGCTCGGCCTTGAGGAGCCCGGCGGTGGCGGGGGTCATCCGCTGCCCGCCCGGGGCGGCCTTCACCAGGTAGTCGGCGGTGAGGTCGCGGGTGGTCGCGCCGTCGAGGTACCGGGTGGCGGAGGCTCCGAGGACGGACAGGCCCGAGGCGAGGGTGAGGGCGATGGCGAGCGCGGCGGCCGTGGCGCCCGTACGACGGGGATCGCGCACGGTGTTGCGGGCGGCGAGGTCGCCCTGCACCGGGCTGACGCGGACCAGCAGCGGCCGGAGCAGGGCGGTGAAGGGCCGGGACAGGACCGGGATGAGGGTGATCACCCCGGCCAGGGTGAGGGCGGCGCCGAGGCCGATGACGGTCCGGGCGTCCTTGCCGGTGGTAAGGGCCCCGTAGAGCACGGCCGCGGCGCCGGTGAGGGCCAGGGCGGCGCCGAGGCCGGTGCGCAGGGAGGCGGCCCGTGCGGGCGCCGCGGGCTCGGCGGCGCCGAGCGCGGCGACGGGCGGGATGGCCATGGCCCGGCGGACCGGAACCCACGCGGCGATCACCGGCAGGGCGGTGCCGACCAGCAGCGCGACGAACACGGTGGCCGGGAGCAGGACCGGCGGGGCGGCCGGGCCGTCGGCGGGCGAGAAGAAGGTCTGGAGCAGCGCGGCGACCCCGGTGCCGGCCAGGATGCCGGCCACCGAGGCGATCAGTCCGACCAGGACGGACTCGGTGAGCAGGATCCGGCGGACCTGCTTGCGGGAGGCGCCGACGGCCCGCATCAGGGCCAGTTCCCTCGTGCGCCGGGACACCAGCATGGTGAAGGTGTTGGAGATGAGGAAGGCGGCCACGAACAGGGAGACCGCCGCGAAGCCCAGCATGATCTGGCTCATGGTGTCGCTGTCGCTGGAGGCGAGGTCGGCCTGGAGGCGGGCGAGTTGGGCGCCGGTGACGGCGGTGGAGTCCTTGGGGATCACCGTGTCGACCCGGGCGCCGAATTCCGTCAGGTCGGTGCCGGCTGCGGCGGTGATCTCGATGTTCGTGTACTGGCCGGGCCGGAGGAACAGCCCCTGGGCGGTGGCGTCCGCGAACAGGGCCAGGCTGCCGCCCGGGAAGAGCTTGGAGGCGTCGGTGCGGAAGACGCCGCTGAGGGTGTACGAGGCCGCGCCCGTGCCCGTACCGACGCGCACGGTGTCGCCGACGCGGTAGCCGCCCTTGGCGGCGCTGGCCTCGTCGAGGGCGACCGCGTGCTCGCCGGCGGGGCCGGCGCCCCGGGTGAACCGGTAGGCGGGGTCCGTTCCGTCCATGGCCGGGGCGAAGTTGCCGCCCTTGCGGAACGTGCCGTTGCCGAGCAGCCGGCCCTCGTGGTCGGCGACGGCGGCGAAGCCGCTGACCCGGCCCGCGACGGCGGCGACCCCGGGGACCTCGGCCAGGGTGGCCGAGGTGCGGGCGTCGAGGGTGGCCGGAGGGGCTCCGGGGAGCGTGTTGGGTGCGACGTTGAGGGAGATGCGGTCGTAGCCGGCGCTCGCCCGGTCGACGGCGGCCTGCTTCAGGCTGTCCCCGTAGACGAGGCTGCCGGTGACGAAGGTGACCCCGAGCATGACCGCGAACGCGGTCATCAGCAGGCGGGCCTTGTGCGCGAGCACGTTGCGCAGGGCGGTACGGAACATGGGATGCGGATCCTGGGAGGCGGGCCCGGGGGAGCGGGCGGGCGGCTGGTGCGGTGCGGGAGCGCGGCGGGGTCAGCTCGTGCGGGAGCGCGGCGGGGTCAGCTCGTGCGGGAGCGGGCGTCGAAGGCCTTCATCCGGTCCAGCACCCGGTCCGCGGTGGGCCGGGTCATCTCGTCGACGAGGCGGCCGTCGGAGAGGAAGACCACGCGGTCGGCGTAGCCGGCGGCGACGGGGTCGTGGGTGACCATGACCACGGTCTGGCCCAGTTCGCGCACCGAATCGCGCAGGAAGCCGAGGACCTCGGCCCCGGCACGGGAGTCGAGGTTTCCGGTGGGCTCGTCGCCGAAGATGATCGCGGGACGGGAGACCAGGGCCCGGGCCACCGCCACGCGCTGCTGCTGCCCGCCGGAGAGCTGCCCGGGACGGTGGCCGAGGCGGTCGGAGAGGCCGGTCATCGACACCACGTGGTGCAGCCACTGCCGGTCGGGCTTCCGGCCGGCGATGGTGAGCGGCAGGGTGATGTTCTCCAGGGCGGTCAGGGTCGGCAGCAGGTTGAACGCCTGGAAGATGAAGCCGACCCGGTCGCGGCGCAGCCGGGTGAGCTGCTCGTCGTTCAGGGAGCCCAGCTCGGTGGTGCCGATGCGGACGGAGCCGGAGCTGAAGGAGTCGAGCCCGGCGGCGCAGTGCATCAGGGTGGACTTGCCGCAGCCGGAAGGGCCCATGATCGCGGTGAACTCGCCCTCGCGGAAGGCGATGTCGACGCCGTCCAGGGCGACGACCCGGGTGTCGCCGCTGCCGTAGACCTTCGAGAGGCCGGTGGTGGCGGCCGCGATGCCGGTCGGCGTGGGGAGCGGGTGCGGCTGCGGGGCAAGGGGGGCGGCGGTCACGGGGACTCCTCTTCGGCGCGGGAAGCTGCACTTCGAAGGGTGTCCGGGGGACGTATCGGGGCCCGGGCCGCCGGGTATCGGGGGCCGCTCCGGTGTGTATCGGTCCGGTAGCGGGCGGGCGGGCTGCCGCTGCGCGGGGCGAGGTCCCCTACCCTCCCCCAGACTCCGTCCGGGGGGACCCCCGGTTCGCCCGTTCCCTGGGGCTCCGCCCCAGACCCCGCGCCTCAAACGCCGGCGGTCAGCCCGGCAGGCGCAGCGTGGCGACGGCGCCGCCGTCCGGGGCGTTCGCGAAGTGGAGTTCGGCGCCGAGGACCCTGGCCTGGCCCAGGGCGATGGTCAGGCCCAGGCCGTGGCCCGCGCCGCGCTCCGCACGGCCCGTGTGGAAGCGGCGGGGGCCTGCGAGCAGCAGGTCCGCGGGGAAGCCGGGGCCGTGGTCGCGCACGACGACCGTGCGGCCCTCGACGGTGACCCGTACCGGGGCGCCCCCGTGCCGGTGGGCGTTGACGACGAGGTTGCCGACGATGCGTTCGAGGCGGCGCGGGTCGGTCTCCACGCTCTCGGCCTGCTCGGCGACGTCGACCTCCGTGGCGAGGCCCGTGCGCGTCACGGCTTCGCGGACGACCTCGCCGAGCGGAACCCGGGCCTGGACGGGCAGTTCGGCGCCCGCGTCCAGCCGGGAGATCTCCAGGAGGTCCTCGACGAGCCCGCGCAGATCGCGTACCCGGGCCCGGAGCAGGTCCTCCGTCTCCCCGGGCGCCAGCAGGTCCGCGGCGGCCAGCAGACCGCCGACCGGCGTGCGCAGTTCGTGGGCCACGTCGGCGGTGAACCGGCGCTCGTCGCGCAGCTTCCGGCCGAGGGTGTCGGCCATGAGGTCGACGGTGGCGGCGATGTCGTCGACCTCGTCGCGGCCCTGGGTGGGGCCGGTACGGGCGTCCAGGTCCCCGGCGGAGATCCGGGTCGCGGTCTCGGAGACCCGGCTCAGCCGGCGGGCGAGCAGCCCGGCTCCGTACACCGCCAGGGGGGTGGCTGCGGCGAGGGCGATCAGTGAGGACACCGCCATGGTCAGGTCGAGCCGGTACAGATCGTAGAACTCCGGGCTCATGTTCACGCGGACGGCGAGCACCGGGCTGCCTGGGCCGCCGACGCGCTGGGCGGCCCAGGCGGACGGCCCGAGATTCCCCTCGACGTGCCCGTCGAAGGCGGTGTGGCGAGCGTCGTCGTCCGGGCTCCGCAGTGCGGCGGGCAGTCCGGGCGGATCGAGCTCGGCGCCGTCGATCAAGGTGCCGGTGCGCCGGTAGGTGTCCATGGCCGTGTACACGGAGTTGGAGGCCCGCATGTCGGACCGCTCGCGGATGTCCCGTGCGGTCCAGAGGTGTACGAGGAGGCCCACGGCCACCGCGACCAGGCAGGCGGTCCCCGCGGCCAGTGCGGCGATCTTCCAGCGCAGGGGGACGCGGCCCGGCCGCGGCCTCTCGATGGGGATCACCGGTCTCAGCGCTTGAGCTTGTAGCCGAAGCCGCGGACCGTTTCGATCCGGTCCCGGCCGAGCTTGCCGCGCAGCCGCTGCACGCAGAGGTCCACGACGCGGCTGTCGCCGTCCCAGCCGTAGTCCCAGACGTTGCGCAGCAGGGTGTGCCGCTCCAGCACGATGCCCGGGTGGGCGGCGAACTCCAGCAGCAGCTTCAGCTCGGTCGGGGTGAGCGCCACCGGGGTTCCGCCGACGGCCACGTCCAGGCCGCCGGTGTGGAGGGTCAGGTCGCCGAAGGTCAGCAGCTCCCCCTCGGCCGGGCCGGGTCCTTGCTCCGTGGCCTGCCCGGCCGTCGCCGGGGCGGGGGCGTAGGTGGCGCGCCGCAGCAGCGAGCGGATGCGGGCCACGAGCACGTTGGTGTCCACGGGCTTGACCACGTAGTCGTCCGCCCCGGCCTCCAGACCGGAGACGATGTCCAGCCCGTCGCCGCGGGCCGACATCATCAGGACCGGGACCAGGCTGGTCTCCCGGACCTTGCGGCACAGGCCGATCCCGTCGAGACCGGGCAGCATCACGTCGAGGATCAGCAGGTCGAAGTCCTCGTCGCGGAAGGATTCGAGGCCGGCGAGTCCGTCGGCGGCGGCCCGCACCGTGTACCCGTAGCGCTCCAGGGAGACGGTGAACGAGCGGCGCATCAGCTCGTCGTCCTCCACCAGCAGCACGCGAACGGGTCGCGGGGCGGCGGGAGCCGGGGTGGGGGAGGACACGGCGGAGGCTCCTGTTCGGCGGGCGGGGCGGTTACCTGGAAGGAACGATAGGGCCGCGGAAGCCCCGATTCCCTTCACCACGGGCCCGCGGGCCGATCAGATGAAGAGCCGAGCGCCCGCTGATACCCGCCCGATACGAAGGCTGCGCCCCACGGCCGTGACCTGCGGCCGCGCCCTACGGCTGGGCTCTGCGGCCGCACCCTACGGCTGGGCCCTACGGCTGGGCCAGGACCTGCTTGGCCGCCGCGCGCCCCGTCGCGACGCAGGCGGCCACGCCCACGCCCTCGTACGCCGCACCGCACAGGGCGATGCCCGGGAGCTTGCCGGCGGCCTCGCGGATGCGGGCGACGCGCTCGCGGTGCCCGACGCCGTACTGGGGCAGGCCCCGGTCCCAGCGGGTGACGCGGGTGGCCAGGGGTTCGCCCATGGGGCCCACCGCGTGGTGGAGCTCGGCGATGGCCGAGCGGACCAGGTGGCGGTCGGGGCGGCCGAGCAGCTCGTCCTCGCCGATGCGGCCGATGGAGGCGCGGAGCACGAAGGTCTCGGGGGCCGCGTCGTGCAGCCAGGACCACTTGTTGGAGAGGAAGGAGGCGGCCTTCAGGGTGTGGCCGTCGACCGGCGGGACCAGGAAGCCGTTGCCCTCGGGGAGGAAGTGGGCCTGGGCGCGGGAGAAGGCCATGGTGATGACGGCCGTCGACGCGTGCGGGATCGAGGAGAGCTCGGCCTCGGCGATCGGGGAGTGCGGGCGCAGCAGCTCCGCCGCCGCGAAGGCGGGCAGCGCGAGGATCACCGCGTCGGCCTCCATCGTCAGCGCGCCGTCGCCGGTCATCGCCTGGACGCGCCAGCGGCCGTCGGCCACCCGCTGGAGCGAGCGGGCCGTCGTCCCGGTGAGGATGCGGGCTCCGCAGGCTTCCGCGACGGCCGCCGGGAAGCGCCCGGTGCCGCCCACGACGCCCTGGACGGCCACGGCCCCCGAGCGGGGGGCGCCCGCCGCGCGCATCCGGCGCAGGGCCGGGAGGAGCGGGGTGCCCTGTTCCGCGAGGGCCGCGATCCGGGGCATGGCCGCGCGCAGCGAGAGCCGGTCGGCGAGACCGGCGTAGACGCCGCCCAGCATGGGTTCGACGAGCCGGTCCACGGCCTCCTGGCCGAAGCGTCCGGCCAGGTATGCGGTGACCGAGCAGTCCTCGGTGAGCGGGGTGGCCGGGAGGGTCTCCTCGGCGGCGACGCGCTGGACGCCCTCGGGGGAGAGCAGCCCGGTGCCGACCAGCGCGGAGGGGTCGGTGGGGACGCCCATCACGTGTCCGGCGGGCAGCGGGCGCAGGGCGCCGTTGGTCCAGATGGTGGTGGCGGCCTTCGCGGGATCGCAGAGGGCCTCGCCGAGTCCGACGGCGGCGGCCAGCTCCACGGCCTCCGGACGCAGGGCCATGAGGGACTCCGCGCCCTCGTCGACGGTGATGCCGGCGATGGTGCCGGTCCGGAGCTTCCCGCCGACCTTGGCGTGGCTCTCCAGGACGGTGACATCGGCCTGGCCGCGCAACTGCCACGCGGCGGCCAGACCGCTGATCCCGCCACCGATGACGATCACCTGATTTCTCACAGGATGCTCCGGGCTTCAGCTCGGGGAGGAATGGGTCCTTGACACGGAGCCGCGAAGCGGCGGAGTGCACTGCGCATCTGTTGTGACCTGCACTTTCTTGGATTGTCAGTGGCCTCGGTTAGGTTGAGCGCGTGACGACGCCCCAGATGGCCGAGGAGGCCGGGCATGCCCGGTACACCTACCGGCTTCGCGTGTCGTCCACCGTCCGGGCCTCTCTGGAAGCGGAGTGGGCGCGGTGCCGGTGGATCTGGAACGAGTGCTGCGCCCGGTCGAAGAAGGCCCACGCCGAGGACGAGAAGTGCGGTCCGGCAAGGCTGGACAAGATGCTGACCGGGGCCCGCACCGCGAACGTGTGGCTGCGTGAGGGCAGCAGCGTTCCACAGCAGCAGCTCATCCGGGACTTCGGTAAATCCCGCGCCAAGGCGCTCAAGGACGTCAAGGCCCGGCTGCCGATGCGGCAGCGGGCCGGGATGCCGAAGTACAAGAAGAAGCACCAGGCCGACCCGAGCCTGAACTACACCCAGCGCGGTTTCCGGTTGCAGGACGGACGCCTGCATCTGGCGGGCGGTATCGCCGTGACGGTCGTGTGGTCGCGGGACCTGCCCAAGGCGCCGTCCTCGGTGCGGATCTACTGCGACAGTCTCGGCCGCTGGTACGCCTCTTTTGTCGTCCCCGCCGAAGTGCGGCCGCTCCCGGAGACGGGCGCGGTGATTGGGATCGACTGGGGGGTGAAGGAGACCGCGACCACCACCAGCGACGCCCACGACCTTCCCCACGCGCAACACGGCAAGAATGCCGCCCAGCGCCTGGCGCGCTACCAGCGGATGATGTCCCGCAGGAAGCCGAAGAAGGGACAGCCTGTTTCGAAGGCCTACCGGATGGCGAAGAAGCTGACGGCGAAGCTGCACAAGAAAGTTGCACGCCAGCGTGAGGACACGGGCCGCAAGTGGGCCAAGTCGGTGGTCAGGGATCACGACCGGCTTGCTGTAGAGGACTTCCGCCCGAAGTTCCTCGCCAAGTCGGCCATGGCGAAGAAGGCCGCCGACGCGGCGATCGGCGCGACCAAACATGCACTGGTCCACATGGCCCGCAAGCACGGCCGTGAGCTGCACCTTGTCCACCCCGCGCACACCACCATGGATTGCGCACAGTGCGGAGCGAGAACCAAGCACGCGCTACCTCTCTCGATGCGAACCTACTCGTGCACCGCGTGCGGAGCCGTCTCCCCCAGAGACAAGAACTCCGCCCGCGTCATGCTCGTCCGGGCTGGTCTCCACCCGGCTGGTGCCGATCTCGTAAGACCTGCGCGCCCGCCGGGCCGCAGGCGCAGTGAGCCAGGAATTCCCTCCCTTTAGGGAGGGGAGGATTCAATGAACGCATTGTGTTCTCCCGTGGCCCCGAGGCCGTGGTCGATATGTTCCCATATGAAACTTATGGGAACGGGGTGAGTCAGCGCCTCATGCTTTCGGCCAAAGCGTCGAGGTCCTCCTGATAGGGGAAGCTGCCGGGCTCGTACGCGCAGTACGGGTCAGCCTCCAGCACGTCGCGCGTGAAGCCGTACGCCCGTGAGCGCGACCCCCCGCACACCGTTTTGAACTCGCACGCCCCGCACTTCCCGCGCAGCAGCGAGGGGTCGCGGAGCTTGGTGAAGAGCGCCGAACCCCGGTAGATCTCGGTCAGCGGGTGGTTCTTCACGTTGCCCGCCGAGAGGGGCAGGAAGCCGCTGGGGTGCACCTCGCCCGTGTGCGAGATGAAGACGAAGCCGCGGCCCGAGGAGACGTCCATGGGCGGCCGGCGCACGGCCCGCCGCTCCCCGTCGAAGACCCCCAGCTCGCGGGCGCGGGCCGAGAGGCGCTCGTACAGTGCGCCCAGGACGGGCCGCTCGCCGCGCGCGTCCAGGACCGTCCGCTGCAGCACGACCCGCCGGAAGTGGTGGCCCTCCGTGGTCTTGGTGGCCATCACCGCCCCGCAGTCGTACAGGAAGTGCAGGACGTCCTCGATCTCGGCGGCGGTCAAGGAGTCCAGCTGTTCCCCGCGCCCGGTCGGGACCAGGATGAACCCCGACCACAGCATCGCGCCCTCGCGTTTGACCAGCGCCGCGATGTCGGCCAGGTCCTCCAGGCTGTCGCGGGTGACCGTGGTGTTGATCTGCACCTTGAGCCCGAGCTCCCGGGCGGCCCGCCAGCCGTCCAGCGTCCAGTCGTAGACCCCGGGCACGCCCCGGAAGGCGTCGTGGCGCCCGGCCGTGGAACCGTCCAGGGAGAGCGAGAGCGCGATGGCCCCAGCTTCCCGGACCGCTACGAGGTTCTCCCGGGTCAGCGTCGGCGTGCCCGAAGGGGAGACCGCGACGCGCAGGCCGAGGGAGGTCCCGTACGCGACCAGGTCGGTGAGGTCGGCGCGCTGGAAGGGGTCCCCGCCGGTGATCACGAAGAGCGGGCTGGGCTTGCCGAAGGCGGCGATCTGGTCCATCACCCGGCGGGCGTCCGCCCCGTCGAGCTCCTCGGGGTGGCGCAGGGTCTGCGCCTCGGCCCGGCAGTGCAGACAGGCCAGCGGGCAGGCCCGGGTGGCCTCCCAGATGACGATGAACGGCCGGTCGGAGACCGCGTGGCGGGGGCTCCGGACGACCGCGTGGCCGGGGCGGCGGGTCACGAGACGCGCTCCCAGCCGCGCTTGCTCGGGCGGTTGGCGAGCTGCTTCGGGTCCCGCTTGCGGTAGACCACGTACGGCCGGAACAGGTACTTCAGCGGCACCGAGAACATGTGCACCAGGCGCGAGTACGGGATCAGCGCGAACAGCGTGAAGCCGAAGAGGATGTGGATCTTGAAGGCGAGCGGGGCGCCCGCCATCAGGTGGTAGTCCGGGGTGAAGGTGAACAGGCTGCGGAACCAGACGGAGATGCCGTCGCGGTAGTTGTAACCGTCCGTCATGCCGGCCGAGTTCAGCAGGGTGGCCGTCAGTCCGAGGATCATCGCGCCGAGCAGGAACGAGTACATCAGGTGGTCGCTGCGCAGCGTCGCCCTGCGCACGGCCGGCACCTTGAAGCGCCGGTAGACCAGGATCCCGATGCCCACGGCGGCCGCGAGGCCCGCGACCGTGCCGGTGGAGAGGGCCATCAGGTGGTACGCGTGGTCGCTCAGGCCCACCGCGTCGGTCCAGCTCTTGGGGATGAGCAGGCCGACCACGTGGCCCACGATCACGAAGAGCATGCCGAAGTGGAAGAGCGGCGATCCGATGCGCAGCAGCCGCGACTCGTGCAGCTGCGAGGAGTGCGTGGTCCAGCCGAACTTGTCGAAGCG
This sequence comes from Streptomyces sp. CA189, assembly GCF_056428985.1. Lineage (NCBI taxonomy): Bacteria > Bacillati > Actinomycetota > Actinomycetes > Kitasatosporales > Streptomycetaceae > Streptomyces > Streptomyces sp. CA189. The sequence continues at coordinate 20,232 of NZ_JBWJVM010000079.1, forward strand.
GGCCCGCCAGACCGTGCCCGCGATGAGCAGCGCGATCGAGACGTACGGCAGTACGCCCCACAGGAGGAGGTCCATCAGGCGGGCATCCTTTCGGAGGCGGCTGCAGCGGCTGCGGAAGCCGTGGTGGGCCAGGGGAGGTCGGTCGGGGCCGCGGACGGGAAGTCCGCGGGCATGTCGAGGCCCGGCCCGAAGGGCTCCAGCGCCGAGCCCGCGCCCACCAGCTCCTGCGGCGGCCCGTTCCTCGCGAGGGCCTTCGCCTCCGCCTTGGTCTCGGGGGAGGGCCCGGGCAGCGTCACGCAGACGGCCTCCAGGATCCGGGCGTACGGGGAGCCGGACTCGGTGAGCGCCAGGCGCAGCAGCTCCAGCCCGGCCCGGTGCTCCTGGAGCAGCCGGGTGCCGGCCTCCTCCTCGCGGGCGGCGAACTCCAGGGCCACCGGGAGGAAGTCGGGCAGCTCCTCGCCCGCGAACTCCAGCCCGAAGTCCCGGTAGATCCGCTTCAGCCGGACCAGGGACAGCCCGCGCCGGCGGGTGTCCCCGTCGACCCACCAGGTGAGGTAGAGGCAGCGCCGGTTGCGGGTGTCGAAGGTCGAGGTGTACTGGGCGCACAGCTCGATCGGGGTCTGCCGCGCGGCCTCGTCGAGGAACGCGCCGAGCAGCGCGGCCGGTTCGGCGGGCGCCCCGGCGAGGGCCGCACGGAGCCGCGGGAGTTCGTCGTGGAAGTAGTCGCCGGGGTATTGCAGCACACAGCCCGCGACCAGCCGCACCAGTGCGTCACCGCTCATCGGGTCCCGGGTCACGAACGCCTCCTGATGTCACCGAGGTTGAGCATCACCCGGGGTTCGGGCAGGGCGCCGACGGGGCAGCCCTGCTCCACGTCGTTCAGCGGGTGCGAGTCGGCGAGCGCGTCGGCCTCGGCGCGGGCGGCGCTGGGGACCACGAAGCGGTCCTCGATCTTGGCGATGGCGAGGAGGCGGAACATGTCCTCCATCTCCTGCCCGGACAGCCCGACGGCCCGCGCGATCGACTCGTCCCGCTCCTCGCCCAGGTTGACGCGGCGCATGTAGGCGCGCATCGCCGCCATCCGGCGCAGCACCGCCTCCACCGGCACGGTGTCGCCGGCGGTGAGCACCGCGGCGAGGTACTCGACGGGGATGCGCAGGGACTCGATGGCCCCGAAGAGGTTGCCGGCGTCCTCGCCGTCGCTGCCGGTGGCGGCGACCGCCTCGACGACGGGGGAGAGCGGGGGGACGTACCAGACCATCGGCATCGTCCGGTACTCCGGGTGGAGCGGGAGGGCGACCTGGTAGGTGGCGATCAGGTCGTAGACCGGGGAGTCGCGGGCCGCGTCGAGCCACTCGTCGGTGATGCCGGCCGCGCGGGCGGCGGCGATCACGGCCGGGTCCGCGGGGTCCAGGAAGCACTCCAGCTGGGAGGGGTACAGATCGTGCTCGTCCTCGACCGCGGCGGCCTCGGCCACCTTGTCGGCGTCGTAGAGCATCACGCCGAGGTAGCGCATCCGGCCCACGCAGGTCTCCGAGCACACGGTCGGCATGCCGACCTCGATGCGCGGGAAGCAGAAGGTGCACTTCTCGGCCTTGCCGGTCTGGTGGTTGAAGTACACCTTCTTGTACGGGCATCCGGTCACGCACATCCGCCAGCCGCGGCACTGGTCCTGGTCGACCAGGACGATGCCGTCCTCCTCGCGCTTGTACATCGCGCCGGAGGGGCAGGAGGAGACGCACGCCGGGTTGAGGCAGTGCTCGCAGATCCGCGGGAGGTAGAACATGAAGCTCTGCTCGAACTCGAAGCGGATCTTCTCGCCGACCTCGTCGCGGATCTTCTCGATGATCGGGTCGCGCGGGGCGTGCGTGGGAGCGCCGCCGAGGTTGTCGTCCCAGTTCGGACCCCACTCGATCTTGTCGATGGGCTCGCCGGTGAGCTGGGAGACGGGCCGGGCGGTGGGCAGGTCGTCGCCCGCCGGGGCCTCGGTGAGGTTCTTGTACTCGTAGGTCCAGGGCTGGTAGTAGTCGTCGATCTCCGGGAGGTCCGGGTTCGCGAAGATCTTGCCCAGCTTGGCGAGGCGGCCGCCCGCCTTGAGGCGGAGCTTTCCGGAGCGGGTGCGCTCCCAGCCGCCCTTCCACTTCTCCTGGTCCTCCCAGCGGCGCGGGTAACCCTGGCCGGGGAGGGTTTCGACGTTGTTGAACCAGACGTACTCGGTGCCCTGCCGGTTGGTCCACGCCTGCTTGCAGGTGACCGAGCAGGTGTGGCAGCCGATGCACTTGTCGAGGTTCATGACCATCGCGACTTGAGCCATGACGCGTCCGATGGTCGCTTCGCTCCTGGGCACGATTAGAACTCCACCTTCTGGTCGCGGCGGCGGATGACCGTCACCTCGTCGCGCTGGTTGCCGGTCGGGCCGAGGTAGTTGAAGGCCCAGGTCAGCTGGGCGTAGCCGCCGATGAGGTGGGTGGGCTTGAGCATCACCCGGGTCAGCGAGTTGTGGATGCCGCCGCGGCGGCCGGTCTTCTCCGTCTTGGGGACGCCGACCGTGCGCTCCTGCGCGTGGTTCATGTAGACCGTGCCGGGCGGCATCTTGTGGGAGACGATCGCGCGGGCGGTGATCACGCCGTTGCGGTTGACCGCCTCGATCCAGTCGTTGTCCGCGACCCCGATCGCCTCGGCGTCCTGCGGGGACATCCACACCGTCTGGCCGCCGCGGCCCAGCGTCATCATGTAGAGGTTGTCCTGGTACTGGCTGTGGATCGCCCACTTGTTGTGCGGGGTCAGGTACCGGACGGCCACCGACTTCGCCTTCTCGTCGACCGTGCCGAGCTCGGGCTCCCCGTACAGGGTGTGCATGTTCAGCGGCGGCTTGTACACGGGCAGGGACTCCCCGACCTCGTGCAGCCAGTCGTGGTCGATGAAGAAGTGCTGGCGGCCGGTGAGGGTGTGCCAGGGCTTGAGGTGCTCGGTGTTGACCGTGAAGGCCGTGTACCGGCGCCCGCCGGCCTCGGAGCCCGACCACTCGGGCGAGGTGATCACCGGGACCGGGCGGGCCTGGGTGTCGGCGAAGGTGATCCGCTTGCCCTCGGCCTCGGCGGCCAGGTGGGCCATCGGGGTGCCGACCTTCTTCTCCAGCGTCTCGAACCCCTGCGTGGCGAGCCGGCCGTTGCTGGTGCCGGACAGGGAGAGGATCGCCTCGCAGGCCTGCTGGGCGGTCTCCAGGCGCGGGCGGCCGTCGGCGACGCCGCCGCGGACCGTGCCGTTCTTCGCGCCGAGGTAGGCCACCTCCTCGCCCACGTCGAAGGTGATCGCCTTCGTGGTCACGCCCAGCTCGTCCACGAGCGGGCCGAGCGCGGCGAACTTCTCGCCGACCGCCCCGTAGTCCCGCTCCACGACCGCCAGGTTGTACATGGTCCGGCCCGGTACGGGCTCGCACTCGCCCTTCGACCAGTCCAGCGCGACCCCGCCGGGCTGGGCCATCTCGCCGCCCGGGGTGTCGTGCTGCAGGGCGGTGGCGACCAGGTCCTTGCGCACGCCCAGGTGGGTCTTGGCGAGCTCGCCGAACCGCTCGGCCAGGCCCTTGAAGGCGTCGTAGTCGGAGCGGGCCTGCCAGGGCGGGTCCACGGCCGGGGTGAAGGCGTGCAGGAAGGGGTGCATGTCCGTGGAGGACAGGTCGTGCTTCTCGTACCAGGTGGCCGCGGGGAAGACCACGTCGGACAGCAGGGTCGTGGACGTCATCCGGAAGTCCATGGACATGAGCAGGTCGAGCTTGCCCTCCACGTCCTCCTCCCGGTACGTCACGTCCCTCGGCGTGCAGCGCGGCCCGTCCTCGGGCAGGTTGGAGTGGGTGCCCAGGAGGTGCTTGAGGAAGTACTCGTTGCCCTTGGAGCTGGAGCCCAGCAGGTTGGCCCGCCACACGTTGAGCACGCGCGGCCAGTTGCCGGGGGCGTCCGGGTCCTCGCCGGCGAAGCCGAGCTCACCGCTCTTGAGCTGCCGGACCGCTTCCGCGACCGGGTCCTCGGCCTCGCCCAGCTCCAGCGGGTTGCGGTCGAAGGTCGGGTACGAGGGCATCCAGCCCATCCGGGTGCTCGCCGCCAGGCAGTCCGAGCCCGTCATCCCCTCGAAGGCGCCGGTGCCGAGCGGGGAGGCGAGCGCCTCCGCCGGCAGGGTGTCGTAGCGCCACTGGTCGGTGTGCAGGTAGAACCAGGCCGCGCCGATCATCTGGCGCGGCGGGCGCGACCAGTCGGAGGCCGCGGCGAGGGTGGCCCAGCCGGTCACCGGTCGGCACTTCTCCTGGCCCACGTAGTGGCCCCAGCCGCCGCCGTTGCGGCCCTGGCAGCCGGTGAGGGTGAGCAGGGCCAGGAAGGAGCGGTAGATGGTCTCGGAGTGGAACCAGTGGTTGGTGCCCGCGCCCATCAGGATCATGCAGCGGCCGTGGGACTGCTCGGCGGTCTGCGCGAACTCCCGCGCCACGCGCGCCGCCTGGGCCGCCGGGACCGAGGTCAGCGACTCCTGCCAGCCGGGGGTGCCCGGGGCGCTCGCGTCCTCGTAGCCGGTGGGCCACACGCCGGGCAGGCCCTCGCGGCCGACCCCGTACTGGGCCAGCATCAGGTCGAAGACGGTCGTGACGAGCCGGTCCCCGGAGGCGGTCGCGAGGCGCCGTACGGGCACACCGCGGCGGATCGTGCCGCGCGGCTTCCCGTCCTGGTCCACGCCCTGTTCGTCGTCCTCGAAGCGGGGGAGGGTGATCTCCGCGCTCTCGCCGGCGGCGGCGTGGAGGGTCAGGCGCGGGACGGTGTCGCCGAGTTCGAGATTCCACTCGGGCTTCTCGTTCTTGCCCCAGCGGTGGCCGAGCGTGCCGTTCGGGACCACGACCTCACCGGTCGTGTCGTCGATCAGGACGGTCTTCCACTGCGCGTTCTCGGTGTCTTGGCCGAGATCGGCGGCGGTGACGAATTTACCGGGAACCAGGCCCTGTTCGGTTTCGGTGAGGGACACCAGGAAAGGCAGGTCCGTGTACTGCCGGACGTAGTCCGTGAAGAAGGGGGTCTGCTTGTCGACGAAGAATTCCTTGAGGATGACATGGCCCATCGCGAGGGCCAGCGCACCGTCCGTACCGGGGTGCGGGTGCATCCATTCATCGGCGAATTTGGTGTTGTCCGCGTAATCCGGGGAAACGGTGACGACCTTCTGGCCGCGGTAGCGGGCCTCGGCCATCCAGTGCGCGTCCGGGGTGCGCGTGACGGGGACGTTCGAGCCCCACATCATCAGGTACGCGGCGTCCCACCAGTCGCCCGACTCCGGGACGTCGGTCTGGTCCCCGAACACCTGCGGGGAGGCGACCGGCAGGTCGGCGTACCAGTCGTAGAAGGACAGCATCGGCGCGCCGATGAGCGAGTGGAAACGGGCGCCGGCCGCGTGCGAGGCCATCGACATCGCCGGGATCGGCGAGAAGCCGGCGACCCGGTCCGGGCCGTGCTCCTTGATCGTGTGCACGTGCGCGGCGGCGACGATCTCCGTCGCCTCCTCCCACGTCGCCCGGACCAGCCCGCCCTTGCCGCGCGCCTGCTGGTACGTACGCCGGCGCACCGGGTCCGACTGGACGTCGGCCCAGGCCTCGACCGGATCGCCGAGGCGCGCCTTGGCCTCGCGGTACATCTCCAGCAGGGTGCCGCGCACGTACGGGTAGCGCACCCGGGTGGGGGAGTAGGAGTACCAGGAGAACGAGGCGCCGCGCGGGCAGCCGCGGGGCTCGTACTCGGGGCTGTCGGGGCCCACGGAGGGGTAGTCGGTGGACTGGGTCTCCCAGGTGATGATCCCGTCCTTGACGTAGACCTTCCACCGGCAGGAGCCGGTGCAGTTCACGCCGTGCGTGGAGTACACGACCTTGTCGTGGCTCCACCGGTCCCGGTAGAAGGCCTCCGCGGCGCGGCCGCCGGTGTGGTGGACGGTCCGCAGGTCGTCGGAGACCTCGGCGGTCCTGAAGAAGCTGCCCGCCTTGATCAGAGAATCGGCGGCGTCCTGGTGTCCGTCGCGTCCGTCGCGTCCGTGGCGTCCGTGGCGCTCGTGCAAGGCGACCCTCCAGGCCGTGATAAAGGCGGTGCGGGGTCAAGGGCAAGATGACCCAGACACGACGCTACGCCCGGCGCGGAGGCGAATCCGATGACAAAGGTCCCGTACGGGCGTGACCTAATTCCGGTCTTTCACAGGTCGAGTGGATGTCACGCTGGAAAGGTCCAACTCCGCCCCGCGGCCGGAAAATTACGAGCCCGAATACCAGTTTTAGACAACACCGAGTGGAAGGCTGGGGAGCGTGCCGCCGAAGAAGGCCTCCTGGATCCCGGACCAGCACGGGGCGTGGGCGATGCTCACGGTGCCCTTCCTCGCGGGTGCGTTCCTCTCTCCGCGGCCCGGATGGCAGCACGCCCTGCTCCTCGCGGCCTGGCTGCTCGGCTACGCGGCGGTCTTCCACGCCCAGCAGTGGCTGCGCCTGCGCCGGGTCGCCGCCCGGCGCCCGGAGGTCGCGCGGCGGCACGTCCGCCCGGCGCTCGTCCTCGGCGCGGCGACCGCCCTGGCGGGGATCCCGCTCGCGGTGCTCCACCCCTGGCTGCTGCTCGCCGGCGCGGCGGCGGCGCCCTTCGTGGCCGTGAACACCTGGTACGCGCGGCACAACCGGGAGCGGGCCCTGGCCAACGGCCTGGTCGCGGTGGTCCCGGCGTGCGGGATGCTGCTGGTCGCCGCGCGGCTGGGCGGGGGCGGGCCGCCGTGGGCGCCGGCCGCCGCCTGCCTGCTGTACTTCGCGGGCACGGTCCCGTACGTGAAGACGATGATCAGGGAGCGTAACTCCCATACGTACTACCGCGGTTCGGTGGCCTACCACGGCATCGCCGCCGCCCTGGCGGCCTGCCTCTCCCCGTGGCTGGCCCTCCCCTTCGCGGCCTACCTGGCCCGGGCCGCCGCACTCCCCGGCCGCGGGCTCAAGGTCCCGGTGGTCGGCGCCGTCGAACTCGTGGGCTCGGCGGCGCTGTTGGCCTCACTGCTGCTGATCTTCTGACGGGCCGCGGAGCTCCCGTCGCAGGGGGAGCGAGCGGAACTCGTCCAGGACGGCGAAGCCCGTGCGGTCGTACAGGTTCATCGCCACCTCGTTGCCGCCGAAGACGTTGAACATCAGCGCCCCGTCGCCGCCCTGCCGCGCGGCCCACTCGCCGACGGACATCGCGGCGCGGCCGTAGCCCTTGCCGCGGTGCTCCTCGTACACCTCCAGCGAGAAGCCGAAGGTGACGCCCGGCAGGTGGCCGTGGTTCACCCAGCCCGCGCCGACCACCTGCCCGTCGGCCTCCAGCGCGTAGAAGGCGTGGCCGGGGGTCTCGTAGCCCTGCGGCAGGTAGCGGGCGAAGTCCTCGTCGGACTTGGCCTTGGCCTGTTCCGGGGTCAGGGCTCCGGCCCGGACGATGTCCGCGACGTACGCGGCCTCCTCGCCGGCGTACCAGCCCGGGTACTCCGCCTCGGTCAGCGGGCGGACGGTGAGGCCCGGCGGCAGGGCCGGCCGCTCGGCGGCGGCCCGCATCCGGTTCTGGCCCCGCACGGGGTAGTCGGCGAACGCGCCCGCATCCGCTCCGCCGGTGAGCCGGACCTCCACCCGCCGCGCGCCGTGCTCCGCGCACCACCGCTCGGCCCATGCGCGGGCCTCCGCCCCCGCCACCGTCAGGTCGTGGATCCGGCCTACGGCCGCTCCGTTCTCCTGCGTCACCCCGACCGCGATCCACCCGGTGCCGTCCGTGGCGACCGTCCAGTCGTCGATCCCCTTCACCACGCGTTCCAGCAGAGCCCGGGCCAGCGGCTCCGAGCACCCCGCGGCCCGGTACCCGGCCAGCACCCGCGCCTCGAACCCGCCCCGCCACTCGCCCCGGTCGGCCACGACCCGTATGCCGCTCGTCCCGCTCGTCCCGTTCATCGGGCCCACCCTAGGCAGGGCGCCGACAGGGCTCCAGCGGATTCAGATCGCTTCCTTGCGCGTCAGGAAGTTGAAGGAGATCCACCCCGGCAGCACCGGCAGCCAGAACGTCACCACGCGGAACAGCAGCACCGCCGAGAACGCGACCTGGCCGTCCAGCCCGGCCGCGACCAGGCCCAGCGTCAGCGCGCCCTCCACCGCTCCGATGCCGCCCGGCGTCGGAGCGGCCGAACCCAGGGCGTTGCCGGCCAGGAAGACCACCGCGATGCTTGCGTAGCTGATGGCCTCGCCGCCCCCGAAGGCGCGGATCGAGGCGTCCAGGCACATCACGAAGCAGCCCGTCAGCAGCAGCATCCCGCCGATGCCGGCCAGCAGCTTCTGCGGCCGCTGGAGCACGTCCAGCATGCGCGGGACGACTCCGGCGAACAGGGCCCGCACCCGGGTCGCCACGAACTTCCGCAGGAAGGGCACGGCCGTGACCACCAGCACCAGCACGGCCACCGTCAGCAGACCCGCGATGACCGTCCTTGACGGGGTCATCTCGGGGGTCTTCTCGGTCCCCGTCAGATAGCCGAAGGACAGCAGCAGCAGGATGTGGCTCGCCAGTCCGAAGAGCTGCGAGGCGCCCACGCTGGCCACCGCCAGCCCCGGCCGGATGCCGGCCCGCTGGAGGAAGCGGGTGTTCAGCGCGACCCCGCCGACCGCCGCCGGAGCCACCAGCTTCACGAAGGATCCGGCGACCTGGGCCACTACGGTCCGCAGGAACGGCACCCGCTCGGGCACGAACCCCAGCAGGCTCATCGCCGCCGCGAGATAGGTGAGCGCCGAGAAGGCGAGGGCCACCCCGACCCAGCCCCACTGCGCCTCGCCGATGAGGGTGCCGAAGTCGACGTGCGCGATCTGCGTGACCAGGAAGTACGCACCGAACGCGCCCGCGATGAACGACACCAGCGTGCGCGGCCTGATCCGCTCCAGCCGGGCCGGTTCCACCGGCGCCTGCGGCCGGATCAGCAGCACCTGCTGGCGGATCTGGCTCAGCAGATCCTCCTCGCGGGCCCCGTCGAGCGCATCGTCCAGGGCCTTCTTCTCGGCCTTCTTCTCGACGGCGGAGCGCGCCGAGGTCGAGGCGGAGTCAGCCCCGCGCGCCGCCTTCGCCGCCCGCGAGGACTCCAGTACTGCTTCCCGCTCCCGGTCCGCCCGCTCCCGCGCCAGCTTGCGCAGCGTCGCCCGGGTGGAGCGGCTCAGCGCGATCGGCTGGAGCAGCGGCAGGCAGTCCGCCACCGCGTCCGGGCCGAGGACCGACACCGCCGAGGCGACCGAGCGCTCGGCCCCGACCCGCAGGCCGAGGGTGGTGAGCAGTTGCGCGATGTCCATGCGCAGCACGAGGTCGCCGGCCGCGATCTCGCCGCCGCGCAGGTCGGTCAGGGTGATGGTGCCCGCCGCCCCGCCCCCGGCGGAACGATCCACCACGAGCGCGTCCCCGGTCAGCCGGCGGTGCGCGATCCGCCGGGACTGCAGGGCCCGTACCTGCTGCCAGGCGTTGCGGCTCAGCTCGTCGGTGATCTCCTCGTCGGCCAGCGAGTCCAGGCTCCGGCCGCCCAGGTGCTCGTAGACGAGCATCACGGCGTCCGGACCCAGCTCGGAGGTGGCGATGAGCTTGGGCGCGTTGGCTCCGGCGGCGATGGCCGCGTACGCGAGCAGCGCCTCCTGCTCCAGCGCCTGGCGCAGGGACTGCAGACTGCGCCGGGTGGTGATCCCGCGCAGCGTGAGGCGGCGCCAGACCCGGTAGTAGAAGCCCTGGGCCTGCTGCTCCCGGTCCACGACGGTGACGTCGAGCGGCGGGCCCTCCTCCAGGGTCACGTGGTAGCGCCGCCCCCGGTCGCTGACCTCGGTGCTGTCGGGGCCCTCCGGGGACTCGGCGCGCATCGCGCTGACCGGCTGGAAGCCGACCCGGCGCAGGCCCGCGAGGAGGTTCTGCCCGGTGGGGCGGACGTTCGGCGAGCCGACCGCGTACAGGGTTCCGTACGCGACGCTCCAGCCGATCAGCACGGTCAGGATGATCGAGAAGGGCGTGGTGTAGCCGCCGACCAGCATCGCGAAGGCGTCCAGCAGCAGGACCACCCACAGGGCGACCCGCCAGCGGGGACGCCGGGTCATCCCGACGGCGGTCATGTACGCGATCACGGGCGCGAGGTAGCCGTGCACCGGATCGGTGAGGGCCCCGTCGGCCATGGTGGGGCGGGTGAGGGCTTCCTGGATGGTCGCGGGCGCGGCCTGGGAGACCCAGAGGTCGGTGGCGAGCGTGACCCCGTGCGCGAGGACGGCGGCGAGCACGCCGTCGGCGATGCGCAGTCCGTCGCGCTTGATCAGCCGCTCGATGGCGAAGGCCACCGGGACGAGGAGCACGGCGATGCTGGACACCAGCCCGGCGACCTTGATCAGCATGTCGGGCGCCTGCCCGGTGCCGTTGCTGATGTCGGCCTCCAGACCCGCGGTGGTGCCGTGGGCGAAGGCGGCGATGCCGAGGACCAGGGCGATGCCGAGGATCCCGACGAGGAGGCGTACGAGGTCGGAGGGGCGGTGCACGCGGGCGGCGAGCAGCGGCTCGTCGACCTCGACCTGGTCGGCGGCCGTCGGGGTGTGGCCGTGCGGGGTCTCGACGTCCTCGGGGGCCGGGGCGGGAGCCGGGGCCGGGACCGGAGCCGACGGCAGGTCCGCGGGGGTGCTGTCCTCGCGAGCCTGGGGCGGGCCTTCGTCTGGGCGCGCGCCGTCGTTCGTCGCCGCGCCGTCCGGAGGACTCACACCCTGCTCCCTTCCCGTCACTTCCGTCTCTTCTTGATCACGTATCACGCGTCACCGCCCGGAAGATGGTGGCACGGACCGGCGGCCGCGGAGGGCAGCAGGGTGCGAGCCGGTCCGGAACACGGGCTTCCACGCGCTTGCCGCCTCCGTGTCGGTCCGGTGCGGCACCATGGGCCGAATGAGCGAAGAGCTGCCGGCGTACGCGGAGCGGGTGCTGGAGGCGGCCGAGCGGATTCCGCCCGGCCGGGTGATGACGTACGGCGACGTCGCGGAGTGGCTCGGCGAGGGCGGACCCCGCCAAGTGGGCCGCGTCATGGCGCTGTACGGGGGAGCCGTGCCCTGGTGGCGCGTGGTGCGGGCGGACGGCCGTCCGCTGCCCGGCAGCGAGCGGCGGGCGCTGGAGAACTACCGCGCCGAGGCCACGCCGCTGCGGCTCACCGGCGACGGCGAACCGCGGCTCGACATGCGGCGGGCGCGCTGGGACGGGTACGGCGGGGACACAGCGCGGGACGAAGGTCACATGTGACAGCTTCGGCCATATGCGGCCCGGAGGGGCGGTCGAAGGGACGTGCGAAGCCCCGTACGGGGGACGCGTGGGACCGGATGGCAGTGAGGACGGGAGTCCCGGGGAAACTGCGCGTGCCGCGCGCCTTGCCGTAGCGTTGCCTCTTCGGCCTCGGCCTCGGCTTCGGCCACCGCTTCGGCTCAGGCTTCGGCTCAGGCTTCGGCTTGGGCCACGGCCACCGCCCGGGCCGTCACCACAGCAGCAGCAACCGCTGCGGCAGCGACCGCCGCAACGGCAGACCCACCAGGACCGGCACCCCACGTGAACACCTCTTCCTCCGACGGCCACCGCACCGAGCGGCGGCGTACGCGGACCCCGGACGCGTACCGCCTGGTGCGTACCGGCGCGGAACGGGTGGATCCCCCTGTGCTGGACGCAGCGCAGCGGGCGGTGGTTGAGCACACCGGCGGCCCGCTGCTGGTCCTGGCCGGACCGGGCACCGGAAAGTCGACCACGCTGGTGGAAGCGGTCGCGGCCCGCGTGGAGTCCGGGACCGACCCCGCCCGCATCCTGATCCTCACCTTCAGCCGCAAGGCCGCCGTGGAACTGCGCGACCGGACCGCCCTGCGGCTCGGCGGAGCGCGCGCCCCGCAGGCCACCACCTTCCACTCCTTCTGTTACGGACTGGTCCGCGCCCACCAGGACGCCGAACTGTTCGCGGACCCGCTGCGACTCCTCTCCGGCCCGGAGCAGGACGTCATGGTCCGCACCCTGCTGGAGGGCCAGCGCCGGATCCGCTCGATCCGGTGGCCGGACGACCTGCGGGCCGCCCTGACCACCCGTGGCTTCGCGGACGAGGTCCGCGCGGTGCTCGCCCGCGCCCGCGAGCTGGGCCTGGGCCCGGCGGCCCTCTCCGACTTCGCGTCCCGCCTCGGCCGGCCGGACTGGAAGGCGGCGGCGGCCTTCCTCGCCGAGTACCTGGACGTCCTGGACCTCCAGGGCACCCTGGACTACGCGGAACTCCTCCACCGCGCGGTCCTCCTGGCGGAGCGCACCCCGTCGCTGTCGTCCCTGTACGACGTGATCTACGTGGACGAGTACCAGGACACGGACGCCTCGCAGCTGCGCCTGCTGCGCGCACTGGCAGGCCCCTCCGGCCGGCTGACCGCCTTCGGCGACCCCGACCAGTCGATCTACGCCTTCCGCGGCGCGGACATCAACAACATCCTGGACTTCGAGACCTCCTTCCCGGGAGCGGAGGTCCGCGCCCTCACGGTCTCCCGCCGCTCCTCGGCCGTCCTCCTGACCGCCACCCGCCACCTGACCGCCCGCATGCCGATGCCGCGCCTGCCCTCGGCGGCGGTACGGGCCCACCGCGGGCTCGCGTCGACCCGCGAGGGCGGCCGGGTCGAGGTGTTCACGTACCCCACCGCCGGCGCGGAACTGGACAACATCGCCGACATCCTGCGCCGGGCCCACCTGGAGGAGGGCGTGCCGTGGCAGGACATGGCCGTCCTGGTCCGCGCGGGCGGCCGCACCCTGCCGCAGATGCGCCGCGCCCTGATCGCGGCGGGAGTCCCGGCCGAAACGGACGGCACGGACACCCCCCTCCGCCACGAGCCGGCCATATCCCCCCTCCTCACAGCCCTCCGCACCCTCGCGGAATCCACGACCTCCCCGAACACGGCGCAGCCCCCACCCGAGACAACCGCCCCCGCTGCCGAATCCGACACCGACCCGTCCGGCCCGAAGCCCGTGCCCGGCTCCGCCGGTGCCCCGGCCGGGGCCGAGGGCGAGCCGTCGGACGGAGTCGGGGCCGGTTTCGGCGCCGAGAGTGCCGTCGCGAGCGAGCCGACTCGCACCCTGGGGCTGTCCTCCGCCGAACCGCCCGGCCCGCAGTCCGCACCCGGCTCCGCCGGTGCCCCGGCCGGGGCCGAGGGCGAGCCGTCGGACGGAGTCGGGGCCGGGTTCGGCCCCGGGAGTGCCGTCGCGAGCGAGCCGACTCGCACCCTGGGGCTGTCCTCCGCCGGGCTGCCCGGCCCGCAGTCCGCACCCGGCTCCGCCGGTGCCCCGGCCGGGGCCGAGGGCGAACCGTCCGACGGAGTCGGGGCCGGTTTCGGCGCCGCAGGCGCCGGTGTGAGCGAGCCGACTCGCGACTCTGGGGCGGGCGGGCGGGAAACTCCCCCCGCCGCCGAAGGCGGCACCGGCCGGCCCGGTGCCGAGGCCGTGCCCGGACCCGGCGAGCCCGCGGCAGGCGACGAGCCCACCCCCAGCGACGCCGCAGGCGAAGCGTGGATCGGGGTCGAGGCGGCGCTCGTGCTGCTGTCCTCGCCGCTCGGCGGGATGGACGCCGCCGACCTCCGCCGCCTCGGCCGCGCGCTGCGCGACGAGGAGCGGACCGCCGGGGTCCGCACGCCCGCGCCCTCGGACGTACTCCTCGCCCGCGCCCTCGCGGAGCCCGAGCGGCTCGTCGCCCACGACCCCGCCTACGCCCGCGGAGCGCAACGCCTGGGCCTGCTGCTGCGCAAGGCCCGCGAACTCCTCGCCGGCGGCGGCACCGCCGAAGAGGTCCTCTGGACCCTCTGGGACGGCACCCCCTGGCCGCAGCGCCTCGAGCGCAGCGCCCGCCGCGGCGGCCCCGCCGGCCGCAACGCCGACCGCGACCTCGACGCCGTCTGCGCGCTCTTCGACACCGCCGCCCGCGCGGAGGAACGTACCGGCGGCCGCGGCGCCCTCAACTTCCTCGAACAGCTCGAAGCCGAGGACATCGCGGGAGACACCCTCACCGCCCGCGCCACCCGCCGCGAAGCCGTCCGCCTCATGACCGCGCACCGCTCCAAGGGCCTGGAGTGGGGACTCGTCGTCGTCGCCGGCGTACAGGAAGGGCTCTGGCCCGACCTGCGCCGCCGCGGCTCCCTCCTCGAAGCCGACCGCATCGGCCGCGACGGCCTCGCCGAACCCCTCACCCCCGGCGCGCTCCTCGCCGAGGAGCGCCGCCTCTTCTACGTCGCCGCCACCCGCGCCCGCGACCGCCTCGTCGTCACCGCCGTCAAGGCCCCCGCCGAGGACGGCGACCAGCCCTCCCGCCTGCTCACCGAGCTCGGCGTCCCCGTCAAGGACGTCACCGGCCGCCCCCGCCGCCCCCTCGCCGTCCCCGCGCTCGTCGCGGAACTCCGCGCCACCACCGTCGACCCCGACGCCTCGCCCGCCCTGCGCGACGCCGCCGCCCGACGCCTCGCCCGCCTCGCCGTGCTCACCGACGACGAGGACCGCCCGCTCGTCCCCGCCGCGCACCCGCAGCGCTGGTGGGGGCTGTACGAGCCCACCCGCAGCAGCGTCCCGCTGCGCGACCGGGACCACCCCGTCGCCCTGTCCGGCTCCGCCCTGGAGCAGCTCGCGAACACCTGCTCCCTCCAGTGGTTCCTGGGCCGCGAGGTCAAGGCCGACGCCCCCTCCACCGCCGCCCAGGGCTTCGGCAACGTCGTCCACGTCCTCGCCGACGAGGTCGCCTCCGGCCGCACCCCGGCCGACCTCGCCGTCCTCATGGAACGCCTCGACTCCGTCTGGGACTCGCTCGCCTTCGACGCCCCGTGGAAGTCCCGCCAGGAGAAGGAGAACGCCCGCGCCGCCCTGGAGCGCTTCCTGCGCTGGCACACCACCGACCGCGGCGGCCGGGCGGCCGTGGCCACCGAGCACGACTTCGACGTCACCCTCGAAGCGGGGGAGTACGCCGTCCGGGTACGCGGCTCCATGGACCGCGTCGAGGCGGATGCGCAGGGCCGCGCCTACGTCGTCGACTTCAAGACCGGCAAGTCCGCGCCGACCGCCAAGGAGGTCGAACGCCACCCGCAGCTCGCCGTGTACCAGCTCGCCGTGCGCGAGGGGGCCGTCGACGAGGTCTTCGACGGCCTGCGCCCCGCACCGGGCGGCGCCGAACTCGTACAGCTCCGCCAGGGCGCCGCCCAGCGCGACGGCGGCGACACGGTGCCCAAGATCCAGGCGCAGCAGGCCCTGGAGGGCGGCGCCCCCGGCGAATGGGTCGGCGACCTGCTCGCCACCGCGGCCGGCCGGGTCCTCGACGAGCGCTTCGCACCCGCCCTCGGCAAGCACTGCGACCACTGCTCCTTCCGCGCCTCGTGCAGCGCCCGCCCGGAGGGCCGCCAGACGGTGGAGTAGGCCGCGCGGCGGGGCGGGCGCCGGCCCGGGGCGGCCGGCACCCCGGGGCGGGGCCTCCTGGCGGGGCACCGCAGCCCGGATCCCCGGCCCGCCCGGTCCGGGTGGGCGGGACTGTCAGAGGGGGCGGCTAGCCTTTTCACGTGTCCGCGCGTCCGTCCGTCCCTCCGGCCCTGCCGCTCTCCGCGCCCGCAAAAGCGCCGCAGGCAGCGGCCCTCACCGATCCCGAGCAGCTCAAGGAGCTCCTGGGGATCCCCTTCACGCCCGAACAGCTGGCCTGCGTCACCGCCCCGCCCGCCCCGCAGGTCATCGTGGCCGGCGCGGGCTCCGGCAAGACCACCGTCATGGCCGCCCGCGTGGTCTGGCTGGTCGGCACCGGCGCGGTCGCCCCCGAGCAGGTCCTCGGCCTGACCTTCACCAACAAGGCCGCCGGCGAGCTCGCCGAGCGGGTGCGGACCGCCCTCGCGCGGGCCGGGATCAGCGATCCGGATCCCTCCCCGGCCGAGGCCGACTCGGCGGGCGGGGAGCCGCGCATCTCCACGTACCACGCCTTCGCCGGACAGCTCCTCAAGGACCACGGCCTGCGCATCGGCCTGGAGCCCAGCGCCCGGCTGCTCGCCGACGCCACCCGCTTCCAGCTCGCCGCCCGCGTGCTCCGCGAGGCCCCCGGGCCCTACCCGTCCCTCACCAAATCCGTTCCCGACCTGGTCAGCGACCTGCTCGCGCTCGACGGGGAACTCTCCGAGCACCTCGTACCGCCGGAGCGCCTGCGCGCGTACGACACGGAGCTGCTCTCCACCCTCGCGGACGTCAAGCTCAGCAACGAGGACCTGCGCAAGGTCCCGGAGGCGGTCCGAGGCCGCCTGGAGCTGCTGGAGCTGGTCTCCCGCTACCGCGCCGCCAAACGCTCCCGCGACCTCCTCGACTTCGGCGACCAGATAGCCCTCTCCGCGCAGCTCGCCACCACCCGGCCCGAGGTCGGCGCCCTGCTGCGCGAGGAGTTCCGCGTCGTCCTGCTCGACGAGTACCAGGACACCTCGGTCGCACAGCGGCTCCTGCTGTCCGGGCTGTTCGGCGGAGGCACCGGGCACGCGGTGACCGCCGTCGGCGACCCCTGCCAGGCCATCTACGGCTGGCGCGGCGCCTCCGTGGCCAACCTCGACGACTTCCCCGAGCACTTCCCGTACGCCGACGGCCGCCCCGCCACCCGCTTCTCCCTCAGCGAGAACCGGCGCAGCGGCGGCCGCCTCCTGGACCTGGCCAACGAGCTCGCCGCCCCGCTGCGCGCCATGCACGAGGGCGTCGAGGCCCTGCGCCCCGCACCGGGCGCGGAGCGCGACGGCTCCGTCCGGTGCGCCCTGCTGGAGACCCACGCCCAGGAGCTCGACTGGATCGGCGACTCCATCGCCCACCTGGTCCGCACCGGCACGGAGCCGCGCGACATCGCCGTACTGTGCCGCTCCGGCGGGGACTTCGCGCGGATCCAGGCGGTCCTCGTGGAACGGGACGTCCCGGTCGAGGTCGTCGGCCTGTCCGGCCTCCTCCACCTCCCGGAGGTCGCGGACCTCGTCGCCGTCTGCGAGGTCCTCCAGGACCCGGGCGCCAACGCCGCGCTCGTCCGGCTGCTCATCGGGCCGCGCTGGCGGATCGGCGCCCGCGACCTGGCGCTGCTCGGCCGCCGCGCCCGCACCCTGATCTCCCGCTCCTCCTCCTCCTCCGGTGACGACGACCGGCTCGCGGCGGCGGTGGAGGGCGTGGACCCGGCGGAGATCGTGTCGCTCGCCGACGCCCTCGAAACCTTCCTGGACGGCGCGGGCCAGTCCGCCCCCGACCAGCTCCCCTTCTCCGCCGCCGCCCGGGTCCGCTTCGCGCACCTCGCCCAGGAACTGCGCGACCTGCGCCGTTCCCTTTCGGACCCGCTGATGGACGTCCTCCACCGCGTCCTGTCGACGACCGGCCTCGACGTGGAGCTGGCCTCGTCCCCGCACGCGCTGGCGGCCCGCCGCCGGGAGACCCTGTCGAGCTTCATGGACGTGGCGGCCGGCTTCGCCTCGCTCGACGGCGAAGCCTCCCTCCTCGCCTTCCTCGCCTTCCTGCGCACGGCGGCCCAGTACGAGAAGGGCCTGGACCATGCCCTCCCGGGCGGCGAGAACACGGTCAAGGTCCTGACGGCCCACAAGTCCAAGGGCCTGGAATGGGACGTGGTGGTGGTCCCCGACCTCGCCGCCGGCTCGTTCCCGAAGGAGAAGGCCCCGGAGGCCTGGACCTCGTACGCGAAGGTCCTCCCGTACGCCCTGCGCGGGGACGCGCCGACCCTCCCGCCCACCCCGGAATGGACCTCGCCGGGCCTGCGCGCCTTCAAGGCGGCCCTCAAGTCCCACAAGGCCGTCGAGGAACTCCGCCTCGGCTACGTCACCTTCACCCGCCCGCGCTCGCTCCTCCTGGCCTCGGGGCACTGGTGGGGCCCGACGCAGAAGAAGCCGCGCGGCCCGTCCGACTTCCTGACCGCCCTGTACGAACACTGCGCCGCGGGCCACGGCGAGATCGAAGCCTGGGCCGACGCCCCCGCGCCCGACGCGGAGAACCCGTCCCTGTCCACGAACTCCACCCCGGACCACTCCTGGCCCCTCCCCCTGGACCCCGCCTCCCTCACCCTCCGCCGCGAAGCAGCCACCCTGGTCGAGTCCTACCTCCACCCACCGGGACCCCGGAGCCACTCGGGCCGGCCGGGCCACCGGGCCCAGCAGGACTACTCGGGCCAGCCGGGCTCCTCGGGCCACTCGGGCCACTCGGGCCACTCGGGCCACTCGGGCCACTCGGGCCAGCCGGGCCAGCCGGGCCAGCCGGGCCGTTCCGGCCACTCGGGCTACCCGGGGACGGCGGAGGATCCGGAGTACCCGGATCCCAGCGAGCACCCGGACTCCCCGGAGGACCCCTACCTCTGGCCCCCGCACTGCGAAGACCCCGCCTACGACGAGGAACCCCCGGCCCCGTGGCCGGACCCGGCCGACGACCCCGCCGCGGCAGCCGCCCCGTGGCCGGACCCGGACGACGCCTCCGCCGCCGTGGACGCCGCCCGGCCGCAGGCCGGGCCGGGCCGGGGCGTGCCCGCCGGCCACCCCGGCACGGCCGTGCCCGCCGCCGCAGGCGGAACCCCGCAGGGGGTCCGGGGCGCAGCCCCGGTTTCGGGAAGGGGCGGGGTGGGGGAAGAAGAAGCCCCAGCCCCCGACGACCTGTGGCCGGAGGACGCGGCCCGGGCCACCCCCCAGCCGCACCCCGACGCACCCGGCGACGCCCCGTGGCCCGAGGACGAGGCCGGCGACTGGGCCGCGGCCGCCCCCCGGCCCCGCCCCGCGACGCCCGGCGACGACGACCTGTGGCCCGCGGCCGGGGACGGGGACGGGGCTGAGCCCACCCCGAGGCCGCACTCCGCCGCGCCCGGCGACGACGACCTGTGGCCCGCGGCCGGGGACGGGGACGGGGCTGAGCCCACCCCGAGGCCGCACTCCGCCGCGCCCGGCGAAGACTTGTGGCCCGAGGACGAGGCCGGCGACTGGGCCGCGCCCACCCCCCGGCCCCGCCCCGCGACGCCCGGCGACGACGACCTGTGGCCCGAGGCCCGGGCCTGGGCCGGGGCCGAGCCCACCCCCCGGC
>NZ_JBWJVM010000080.1:0-38767 GCF_056428985.1 Streptomyces sp. CA189
GAGCGGAGCAAACGGACGTCCGAGTCGACAGCTTCACGGGCGCGATGGGGCGCGTAAGGGGTAAACACCTCAAACCTGGCAGCCGCGAAACCTGCATATCGGCACATACAATCTCTTAACGCCCTCTGAGTGGGCGTTAAGTCCGGTCTTCCTCGGTTCGTGATCGCTCGATCGTGGGACTGATCGCCGTCCGGGTCGTCCGGTGGGCATGTACATGTTGAGATGCGGGCGTGAAGAGAGAGCCGTACCTCAGCGACGTGTCGGACGGGCAGTGGGCGTTGATCGAGCCGATGATCACGGCCTGGAAGCAGGACCGGGTGGCACGCTCGGCGACCGGGGATCCCGGGTCCTGCGACCTCCGTGAGGTCGTGAACGCGATCTTCTATCAGAACCGGACGGGCTGTCAGTGGCGCCTTCTGCCGCATGACTTCCCGGCCTGGTCGGCGGTCTTCTACTACTTCAGGCTGTGGCGTGAGGACGGGCTGGACCAGCGGATCCAGGAACTCCTGCGCTGCCAGGTTCGGGAGAGGGCCGGTCGATTAGAGGACCCGTCTCTCGTGATCATCGACACCCAGTCCGTCCGCGCGGCGGCGGGTGTTCCGAGGACCACGACGGGGCTGGACGCGAACAAGAAGGTGTCGGGGCGCAAGCGGGGACTGGCCGTCGACGTTCTGGGGCTGATCATCGGCGTCGTCGTCATGGCCGCCTCCGCGCACGACAACGCCGCCGGCACCGCCCTGCTCGACCAGGCCGCCGAGCGGTGCGGGATGCGCCTGGAGAAAGCCCTGGTGGACCAGGGCTTCAAGGACGAAGTGGTCATTCGCGGCGCCCTGCTGGACATCGACGTCGAGATCGTCCGCCGCAACCCCGCTGACCAGGGCAAAGGGTTTGTCCCGCAGCCGAAGCGGTGGGTGGTCGAGCAGACGAACGGCACGCTGATGCTGCACCGGCGCCTGACCCGTGAATACGACCACCGGCCCGACACCTCCGCCTCGCGGGTCTACTGGGCCTCCACCGCGAACATGGCCCGCCGCCTCACCACACCCACCCCCACCTGGCGCGACGCCCTCGGGCTGGCGGCGTGAACGTCTCTGTGCTCCTGGCGGGTCTGCAGGCCCAGCAGGACGATGCCACCGCCCGGGCCGCGGAACTACGCGGCCAGATCGAGCACCTCACCGCTGCCCTGGCCGAGAGCGAAGCACGACTCACGGACCTGGCCACCACTCGAAAGATCATCGCGGAGGTCGCACCGGCAGGAGTCGACCCCGATTCGCCCGAGGCGAACACCACCTACCAGGACATCGTTAACGCCTTCAACCAGCATCCCGACCAGGCGTTCCGAGCTCGCGAGCTGCACGAACTCCTCGGCATGCCCACCGACGAGGCCTCCGTCAACATCACCCGCAGCCGTCTCGGACGTCTCACCCGCCAAGGCTTCCTCACCCAACCCGGACGAGGCCGCTACCAGAAAAGGACTTAACGCCCTCTGAAAGACGGGAGTTCGTCGAATGCGCGTCCATCGTGGAGAGGTCTCACCAACACGGGGGGCCGACACCCTGAGGGCAAACCACGATGCTCGGCCGGGCCAACTCAAGCGTTAGAGGGCAGGTCGGCCGCTCAGCCACAGTGGGCCGGGGCGGTATTCAACGTCGGGGAGTAGGGCGTGGTGTCGATGCCGGAGGGTGCGCGATGGCGGCCTTCGTCGGCAGGTGGGGTGAGGTTGTGGCGGTGCGGAGCTGGGGCTGCCGGAGACCCTGACCGTGGGCGAGTTCGAAGGTGATGTCCTGGATGAGCGCTGTGGGTGCGTGCGTGGAGAGGTGGATGGCCCAGTGGGGGCTGTCGACGGTGTTGCCGCCCCAGACGGTCCAGGCCGGCAGGAGGTCCCCCTGCTTTACGGAGGTGTCGAACCGTAGCCCGGCCGCCCCGTTGTCGGGGGCGGGTGCTGTCCAGTCGATGAGCCGGGATCCGACCTTCAGAGGCCAGCCGACGTCTTCCAGTGGGCGGGAGGCCTGGGCGAGGTCTTCTTCCGTCACTGGGGTGTTGGTGCTCGGGCTCCAGGCGTTTTCGGTGTTGAGGCTGTTGAGCAGGGTACGCATGATCTCGACGGGGGTGGTGGGGGTGGCGGTGGCGTGCCAGAGGCGCTCTCCGACGGGGGACTCGTAGGCGGCGATCGTCCAAGCGTCGTCGCTGCGAAGCGCTTGATGGAGGAATTCCACGCGCAGGGTCAGGGTTTCGTGGCTCGCGATGGTGGTCTCATCGTGGGGGCGCCACTTCTCCCACTCCTGGTGCTTGGTGAAGAAGTCGCGAAGGAGCGCTTCGTGGTCGCCGGGGTCGGCGGCGTACGAGGGAACGCTCAGCGAGCCCTGTTCGGCCGGAGCGCCGAACATGGTCGGTGCCGACCTGTCGGCGGGGGGCACGGCGAGGACTGCGGCTGCGGCGCGCTCTATGTCTGTCGGCGGCGCGGGTCCCGGCCGTGCTGCGACGGGGTGATGGCGGAGGAAGTCAGCTATGGCCTCGGTCTCGGAGTCGAAGATCATGGTTTCTTGACGCAGGTAGTCCTCGCCGTGCAGGTGGATGCTTTTGCCCCCTCGGTAGGTACCGACTGCCACGTTGGTCCAGCCGTCGTGAGCGTGCATGTGGATGACCAGGCTGCCTGCGGCGATGGCATCGTGGATGGCCTGGGCGTCGGCGCTGACCCCGCGGATCTCTTCCCGAGTCAGCCAGTGCATGGGGTAGTTGCCGTACGTCCACTCAGTGTCGATCTCTTCCTGCAGCGCGGGATCGACGTCCACGGTAGTGCCGTCTTCACGGAGCGCCTGGGCGGCTTTGTCGGCGTAGTGGGGTGCGTCGTGGTCGATGCGTGCAAGAACCATGGTCGTGTCGCTGGTCGAGCGGAACCCATGGATGGCCAGGGCTGCGCGCGCGAGGTAGAGGGGGTTGCCGGTGATGGTGGCGATCACGGCGGTGCCGTGGTCGGGATGGAGCGCCAGGCGGACATGGGCGGGTGAGGGGCTTGGCATGGGGCTCGCTTCTCGGGTCCGGCCGGCAGATGGCCGGCCGGACCCGGTCGGGGGGCTTATCGGGAGGACCGTGCTGACACGCTGGGGGCACGGGTGGCGCGGGTTGTGGTGGGTGGCCCGGCCCGGGACGCGGGGGCCGGCCGTGGACGGGGGCGTTCGGTGGGTGGTTGGCCGGTGGCGTGGTGCCAGCGGGCCCGGAGGGCGGTGAGGTCGGCGAGCGCGCGGCGGCTGCCGGTGATCAGCTGGTGTGGGGAGTTCGACAGGTCGTGGGTGAAGGCCTGGATGTGCAGGCCGGCGGTGTGGGCGTGGTGGAGGAGGGAGCGCCGCAGGATCTGCTCGCCCCAGTGCTCGGGAACTCCGGCCGATGCGGCGAGCATGTCCAGGGCGTCTTGCGCGGTGAATGCCTGTGTGAGCAGGCCGTGCTGCTGGGCCTCCCAGAGCACTGTCACCTCGTCCACCGGATCCCCGCGGGCGGCCAGCGAGGTCAGACACCGGTACAGGGCTCCGTGCAGGGGGACGGCGAAGTCCTCCGGGCGCAGCCACCGCATCGACGCCAGTGCGGTCGGGTACGCGGTGGCCGTCGACAGCAGTAGCTGCTCGTCGCTCGTCACGTCGGGGCCGGTATCGCGGGCGGGCGGTGGCGGGGGTGGGGTGCGGGGGAGTGAGCCCGGGTGGGACGGGAAGGCCGTGGCCAGGCGGTCGAGGAGGCATTCGAGGGAGTCGGCCCGGGTCAGGGTCACTGCGGCTGGGTCCGGAAGCGCGGTGTCGGTGGCTGCCTGGATGAGGGGTTCGGCGTGGGCTTGGAGGGTTCGCCGAGCGTGGTCGGCCCGTACCATCCGCGCGTACGCGGGGGCGTTCGCGGGCTGGGGGCAGGCTGCGGCCAGGGTGTGGAGGTAGGACAGGGCCAGGCCGCGGGCATGCGGGAGTGCGTGGGCGTGGACGGCGTTGATCCAGACCGGCTCCTTCGCGTGGAGTGACGGGGCTGGTGGCGTTAGCGAGGCCAACGCCGCGTACAAGGCGCGGTGCCTGGCTGAGGAGAACTGGGAGGGATCGAGCGGGCCGATCGCCTTGACCCGGTGCGGGTCAAGGAGGAGGGCGCCCAGCAGGGCTTGTTCGGCGTAGTGGACGGCCGGGCTGGTGGGGATGTCGCCCAGGGTGAAGTCCGGTTCGGGAAGACGGTTGTTGGCCATCAGGCCGCCAGGATGAAGTCGGACCGGTTGAGGGTCTTGCCGAGATGCGGAGCCAGAAGGTGGGCCGCCAGGAGCGGGGGCACCGCGTTGCCTATCTGGGAGAACTGCTGCCCCTTCGTACCGGCCCACGGATAGTTCGCTGGGAAGGTCTGCAGGGCGCCGGCCTCGGCGGCGGTTATCCGGATCGGATCAGGCGCCGGTTCTTGCCCAGCAGGCGGGGCGGCCGAGGGCTCGGCGACCCACATGCACTCGTTCGCACGATGACCGAAGAACAGCGTCCCGGCCGGCTCCTGGACCGAACGGATGGTGGCGTTGGCCTGGTTGTTGCTGCGCAGCGACCAGGCCCAGGGGTGATCGCCGCAGGTGCAGGCCGGGGTTGCTGCCGGGGAGGGGCGGCTGCGTGTACGGCGGGGGGCGGAGCGCGGGCTGGGCGGCTTCCACGTACCGCGGTCGCGGGCGTCGGTGAGGGTCTTGCGGGCTCCGGATGGGAAGGGCTCGGGGCCGCCGCCGGGGCCTCCGCCGGCGCAGACCGTGGGGACCGGCCGGTCGGTGGCGCCCCAGCCGAGGGCCTCGGCCATGGACACCCACTGCTCGCGGCCCGGCCCGAACAGGCTTTCCGGCTCGGCGCTTTGGGTGTGGGTCGGGGGCGGTGGCTCGGCCGTACGGGTCCTGGACGCGAGCAGGATCGCCCGCCGCCGGGTCTGCGGCACGCCGTAGTCAGCGGCATTGAGGATCCCGGTCCAGACGGAGAAGCCCCAGGTACGCAGGATCGCGGCGTATTGCCGCCACAGCGGCAGGACGTCGGGGACTTCCTCCATCGCGATCCACTCGGGCTCGCCCGCCTGGTGCAGGGCGTGGAGGTAGCGCATCGGCTCGGCTGCCAGCAGAGACCGCGGATCCGCGCAGGCGGCCAGCAGCTTCGCCCGGGTGTCCCGGCCGGCAGCGAGGTCGGCGACCGCCTGGTGGACGAGCGGCTGGTCGAGCAGGCCCAGCCGCTTGCCGGCCATCGACCATGCCTGACACGGCGGGCTCGCTATGAACCCGCGGGTACGGCCGACCAGCGGCCACGCCGGGTACATCGCCACATCCGTACGGATCGTCAACTGGCCAGCACGAGCTCGGGTTTTGCACGCCCACTCGTCCCACTCCAGACCGACATCCCGCACCCCGAGGACGTGGAGGGCGTGGCTCCAGCCACCCGGCCCGGCGAACAAGTCGACGACGAGGTCCCTCACGCTGTCAGACCGAAGTCGTCGCGGACCGGCTCGGGCTGCTCACCCCGGCACGCCCAAGGCGAGCAGCCGTCCACCACCCCGACTTCCAGCTCCGCGGCGTCCGGGGCGCCGCTTTCCTGCTGGAGAGCCGCCCACTCAGCCGCAGTGACATGGTCGATCGGAGCCTCGGAAAGCGGCACTCGGGAGCGGTGCAGATAAGCCTGCCCGAGAAGTCGGTGCCCAGCCGCGTTCGCGCGCGCGTTGCCCTCCCGGATCGCCGCATCAAATTCGACAACATCGGCCCACTCGGCCGGGGAAGCATCCCTGATGCTGCGCCACTGCGCGTTTCCGTGGAACGGGCAAGTTATTGAGAATCGAGACAGGGTTTTTACCTTTCGTTGGGGGTGACTGACACCTGCTGTTGCGGAGAGATCGCCCGGTGATCTGGCACCGGAGGAGAGGTCCGGAGCCGCCCATCTGGCGGCGCCATGGTCAGGCGGCCGCGTTCCGCGCCTGATACCACCGTGTGGTGGGTGCCTGTTTGGGGGAACCTCGGGCGTCTTGGGGCTGTCCAGGGCGTGGGGCCGCTAGCCTGCGGTTCGCAGCCGCGCCCGAGTCGTTTTGGAGGAAGCCCCGGTGACGATCCGTGTCCTGATTGTTGATGACCAAAGCCTCATCCGGTCCGGGCTGCGTTCAGTCCTGGAAGCTGAGGACGGAATCGAGGTGGTCGGAGAGGCGGCCGATGGCGCGGAGGCGGTCAGCGCCGCCAGGAAGCTCCTGCCCGACGTCGTGATCATGGACCTCCACATGCCGAACATGGGCGGGGTGGAGGCGACTCTCCAGCTGCTGCGGCTGGAGGACACGCCACGGGTACTGGTGCTGACCACGTTCAACACGGACGACTTGGTGCTCCAGGCGCTGAACGCGGGAGCCTCCGGTTTCCTGCTGAAGGATCTCAACGCCGAGGAGCTGACCGCAGCCGTGCGGACCGTGGCCGCCGGCGGTACCGCGATGTCGCCGGAGATCATGACGAAGCTGGTCAGCCGGGCTCAGGAACGCACGCCCGTCGGATTCAACGGCCTGCAGGAGAAGATTGATTCACTGACCGATAGCGAGCGCGAGGTCCTGGCCCTTATCGGCGCTGGATACACCAGCCAAAAGATCGCCGAGACCCTGCACCTCACTCTGGCCAGCGTGAAGACGTACACGTCGCGGATGCTCAACCGCCTCGGACTCGACAACCGGACCCAGGCAGCGGTCCTCGCCTACGAGGCCGGCCTCGTCGATACAGATCAGCCCCGCGGCAGGTAGCTCACGGTTCGAGTTCCGCCTCCGGCCTTACTGGGATGGGCGCCGTTCTTTAGGCGTGGCTGTGCCGGTGAGGTGGGTGAGGGGGACGAAGGCGCTGTTCGACCCGAGCTGTCTGGGGGTGGGACCTGCTGGGGTGGGGATGTCGGCGAGTTTCTCGGTGAGGGCAGCGATGGCGTCGCGGTCGCCTTCGAGGGCTTCGCGTTCGTCGTCGGTCAGGTCGACCTGTTCGAGCATCTTGTTGATGCCGTCCTTGACCGCGAGGAGCTGGCCCTTGGTGGATTCCTTGGGGACGTAGAAGGGGCAGCGGGCGCAGGCCATGCGGTGGGGGCATTTGGCGAAGAAGTCGTAGCTGCAGTAGCCGTCGCCGAGGTCGTAGTACTTCCAAGGCTGTTCGCCGGCTGCGGCTGCTCCGGTGAGGATGCTGTCGCGGTCGATGAGGACCTCGATGGTGCGGACGTTGCGAGCAAAGTAGTCGGCCTTCTTGTAGGCGGCGGTCAGGGTCCGCTGGAGGATCTTGGCGTAGTAGCGAGTGCTGGCCGGGTGCTTGTGCCCGAGCCATTGCTGCAGATCGCCCAGGGTGAGGGGGTCGCGGGCGTTGAGGAGCTGGGTGGCGATGGTGCTGCGGGCCCGGTGGCTGGTGAGGGCGCCGCGGGAGTCTTCCGCGGGGACGCCGGCCTTCTGGCAGAGGGCAGGAATGATGTTCTCGTTGAGGTAGGCGTTGCCGACGAGCTGGCCGCGGTGGCAGAAGAGGTGCTGGCGCGGCATGCCGGTTTTCCGGTCGGCGAGGTCGGGCTGGGGCGGTCGGACCAGCTTCCAGGCGTCGATGAGTTCGCCGACCAGTGGGTCGACGGGCTTGGCGAAGGGGAGGCTGGTCTTGTTCTGCGGGATGTGCAGCAGGCAGATCGGGTAAGCCTCGCCGGTCCGCTGGTCGGTTCCCTCGTCCCAGGTGATGCAGTCCAGGTCGAGGCGGCGGAGCTCGTCCATGCGGCAGCCGGCGAAGAGCCACACGCCGACCATGGCCCGGAGCATCTCGATCGGGTAGTAGGTGGCCTCCCAGCCCGCGGAGCGGGCGCGCGGGGTGCCGTAGGGCTTGAGGTCTTCGCTGTTCAGGGTCAGTCCGGCAGCCATGAGCTTGGCCCAGGTCGCATCGTCGATGATCCGGGGGTTGGGGCCCATGAGCGCGCGAAGCGACAGCGGCATGCTCATCACACGGCGCGGGTCAAACCTCGGCTTGATCCACTCCCATTCGATGAGGTCGCTGAAGAAGCTGCGGACGCTGTCGATCCGGGTCGCTTTCCCGCCAGGGCTCAGCGGCTGGCCGTAGCGGGTGCGATTGCGGCTGTGCCCGGCCCACTGCCCGACAACCGCGGTCATCGTGTCGGCGATGTATTCGGCAGCGATATCACGGGTCCACTGCTCGGGCGCGACGGCCTCCGGGTGCTTCTCCGCCGCCCACCGGCCGGCGATGAGGATGGCCGAGAGCATCGACCGCTTCGTCCCGCGCTCGTGGGTGACCAGCTTCATCCACCGCAGAGCAGGCTCGCGCCACTCGGGCGGAACCGTGGCGAGGGCCGCGGCTTCCGGTCCGGCCTTGTCCTGGTTGGTGCGCAGGGGTGAGGCGATGATGCCCTTGTCGGCCAGGACCCGGGAGATCTTGAACAGGCCGCTGCGCCGACCCTTGGCATCCGTGGACCGGTAGTGCTCGAGTAGCTCCTGCAGGAGCGGTTCGCGCACGTCCTCCAGATGCGGGCTGTTGTTGCTCAGCAGCACGTCGATGGTGGTGTTGCGGACCTGCCAGGGCAGCAGGTGGGTGGAGTTCCGCCAGGCGGTGAGGGTCGCCTCGATCGACTCGACCGCAGGCTGGATGGCCTGGGGGCCGAAGACGAGGTCGGCGAACCGGGCCAGGCTGGTGAGGCCGGTGGTGCCGTGAAGGCGATGGTGGCCGCCGAGCTGATGGCCCAGAGCCACGAGATGGAATCGGGAGGCCTGCGCGCCTGCTGCGGCCTCGACCCAGGTTCCCTCGTCCCAGGTCCAGTACGGGCTCTGCCGACGGTGGACCTCCTTCAGCAGGCGCAAACGCGCCGCGCCGGCCTTCTTCGGTTCCCACTCCGCGGTGATCTTGTCGATCGGGATGATCAGGCGGGCGAGGTCGCTCGCCGGTCCGGCGCGCATCGCTGTAAGCGGGGCTATGTGCTCAAGAGCGGCCACCTCCTTCGGTATCAGGGCGGGCAGCAGGTGTCGGGTCAACGGGTGGGCGGGGGAGAGGTTCACGGTGTCTCCAGGAGCTGGGCGAGGAGTCGCTCGCGGTCGGCGTGGAGGGTGGTGTTGGCGCGGTGGAAGCGCGCGGCGAGTTCGCGGCCGGAGAGGTGGATGTATCGCATGGTCGTCGCCAGGTCGCGATGGCCGGCGTACTGGGCGATCTGGTCGATGGTCCAGTCGGCGCGGGCCAGGTCCGTCAGCCGCAGGTGCCGGAAGGTGTGTGTGGACAGGCGGCTGACGCCAGATGTGCGGCTCAGGCGTTCGACGATCTTCGACCAGCTCGATGCTCCGAGCGGACCGCCGGGATTTCGGTTCGACGTCGAGCGCAGCAGCGGGCCGCCGAGCCGGCCGAACGCACTGCGGCGTTCGCCCAGGTAGGCCATGAACAGATGGCCGGACGCCGTACCGTAGGCAACTTCCCGCGACCGCTTGGACTTTGTCGTCTCGGCCCTCAGCCGGATCAGGCTGTAGGCGGGATCGAAGTCGTCCCCGGCCAGCTGGACGAGTTCCTCGCGCCGCAAAGCGCCGTCGTAGGAAAGCGAGACCATCAGCCGGTTCCGCAGCGGCTCGGTCTTGGCTGCTTCCAGGATCCGATGCCAGTCGGCCTCGGCCGGTATCCACGGCGCCTGTTCAACGCGCCTCACCAGGCCCCGCTTGGGCCGTCGCCCGCTCCTGCCCGCCTGACCGCGGCGTACCGGGTTCCGCTCGCGTAGCCCGTCCTCCACCATGAACTCGTAGAAGGAACGGACCGCCACTATCCGCTGCTGCACTGTCGCGTTCGCCAGGCCCGGACTCGCCCGGGTGACACCTTTCCCCCGCGGACGGCCAGGTGGGCGCTCCAGCATCTCCCCGATCCACGCCGCCACCGTGTCCGCCTTCGCGTGCAGCGGCTCCGTACCCTCCGCGGCGCAGAACCGCAGGTGGTCATCGACCGCGCGGCCGTACGCATCAATCGTGTTCGGCGCCCGACCGATGTTTGCCATGAACTGCAACCATCGGCGGGCCTCTTGATCCAATGCCAGGGTGGGGAACTTGCCCCACGGGACTTCGGCCATGGCCCCACGCTAGACCTGGTCGATTCCACATAAGGCATCCGAGGCAGCTCGACTTCGGGGTGTCGGCAAGCCCCAGTGACGTCAGGTAGCGGATGCAGTCTGCTCGTGACCAGTCCATCTCGATGAGAGGGTGCCGGTTGCGCATGTACTGGACGTCGGCGTCCTTGGCCCGGTGGAATTCGTCGGTACTGATGCCGACCCACTGCTCGACGAAGACGCCCTTGGGGACCCTGGACGGGTAGGGGTGGCCGAGTATTTCCCGGACCTTCTTCTTGATCGGCTTTATCTTGTATTCCCCGGTGCATTGGCGCCGTGACATTCCATTTCCGCCGTCCTGGTTGAGGATGTAGAGCGGCATGGATGCGAATCGGTGGTGCGGGGCTAGGGCATCTTCGCGAATGTTTCCCGAGGTGACCCGAAGAATTGGGATTCCGGCCGGGGCGGCGACTTCCTTTTCGAGGCGGTCGAGGTGCTCGTACACCTTTTTCGGCTCCCAGCCGGTGTCGGCGAAGATCGCCGCATCGACGCGGGGGAGGATTCCCTTCGCGGACAGGCAGAGCAGGACGGAGCTTTGGACGCCGGCGCCTCTGTCACCTATTCGGCAGTGTTGCATCGGCTGGTGCGGCGCTCCGGCGCGGAGCGCCGGAGTCTCACTGACGAGGTGAGGCTGCGCCTTCGAGCGGGAGGCGGCGGACGTTCGGCGGCAGGTTCTGGGACCTCCGAATCTCGTCGAGTTCTGTCGTGAGCGCGTGGATGACTTGGGCATAGATCTCGTTTCGTTCGGTGAACTCGTTGTTCTGCCGGCGTAGCCGCTGGTTGGCTGTTTCGAGGTCATGGACTTTTGCGTGGATGCTTTGGAAGGCGGTGGGAATTCCGTTGCTGGCTTCTCGGGCTGCCTCGAATTCCTGTCGGAGGTCGGAGTGTTTGTGGGTGAGGACCCATCGCTTGACGCCGGCTTCGGCTGCGAGCTGGACGGTGGTGAGGGCTCCCGTCGAGCGGATGGGCGTTCCGGCGAGGAGCCGCCGCGTTGCCGCTTGGATGGCGTCACGTTCGGCTTGGCGGTCGGTGCTCACGATCGGGTCTCCTGATGGGTGGTGATGATCACTTGGAGGCGGGCGAGTTCGTGTTGCTCACGTGCGTGGCGGATGGGTGGCGCCAGAGGGTCGTCGACGTTGGTTTGGAGGTCGTCGGCTTGCGTGCGCAGGACGTCGATGTCGCGGTCGGTGCGGGCGATGTTCACGCAAGAGGGTTTGCAGTCGTCGAGGTCGGGGGTGCGCCGGTTGCTGCGTTCGTGTGTGCTCATCCGGCAGGCAGCGCGGGCGGGATCGAAGACGCAGGTCATGCCCTTGCCGGGGAAGATCTGCAGGTCGGGGTTGGTGAGGAGCGTGTTGGCTTCGCGTGCGGTGCGGACGACGCGGCCGGCGAACCGGGTGGATGCGCTGACGCGGTGGCGGTAGGTGTCGGCGGCGGGGCCGCTGACCTGTTCACCGGTCTGGAGATGGTTGTGGGCGTTGGTGAGGTCGTCGAGGCGGGCGAGCCATTCCTCGAAGGCGAGGTCGTCGGGGAATCCGGAGGTGTAGTTGCCGGAGTAGCCGAGGGTCATCTGGACGCGGACGTGGCCGTACTGGATCGCGGCGGCGATCAGGCCGCGTGGGCGGCGGACGATGAACCAGGCGAGGGTGCGCCGCAGCCTGCTGAGTGAGATCTTTGGCTGGGTGGGGTCCGCGGGGATCGCGTCGTGGCGCTGGTGGGTGGCGCAGTAGTGGTTCACCCAGTCGATGAGTCGGTGGATGTCCTTGTTGCAGATGGAGTCGCCTCGGGCTCGTCCGACGCGTTCACGCAGGTAGGTGGCTCCAGACCGCCCGTTGACGAACATCGTGTTGGGGAACAGCAGCCGGGCGTCGTGCAGGCGCTTGAGCACGGTGACCGCGTGGGCCACTGGGGCGGTGACGACCCAGGGGTCGGGTCGCTGCTGGCCCTCGGCGTTGGTGCTGCCGTCGGGGTTGCGGACGCCTTTGAAGTGCTTGCCGTTCAACAGGATCAGGCCGGTGGCCTGGTTGTGGTGAACGCAGTCACGTTCGAGGTTGAGGATCTCGCCCGGACGCTGTCCGGAGAGGTATCCGATGATCAGCAGGCAGGCTGTGCTCAGGTGCCGGGCAAGCACGGGAGCCTGCTCGTAGGTGATTCGGGTGGGAAGCCAGGGGTGGTCGTCGAGGAGTCCGCCGACGGTGGTGGTGAGGTAGGTGTCATCGGCGACGGGCAGCCCGGAAGCGGCGATCACTTTGGCGGCGTGCGGAGTGATCTGGACGCCGCCGAGTTGGAGGCCGAGGAAGTGGGGGTTGACCGTGATTCCTCCATCCAGGGTGCGGCGTCCGGGCAGGGGAAGCCCGCGGTCGCGGTAGTCGTCCAGGAGGTCGGAGACGAGTTGTGCGACTGTGAATTTCGGGCGTCGTTTGCCCGTGCCGGCGGGCGCGGGGGCTTGCCTGTGACGCCGGCGGGCCTGGGCTGAGAGCGCCTTGTATTCGTCGAAGGCGGCGATGATGTCGTCGGCGAAGTCCTCGGTGAAATGCAGAGACCACTTCAGCAGCGCGGTCATGGTGGCGGGGTGGATGCGCGGAGTGCGGTTCTCCTCGATGGTGCGGCGCTGGCCGAGGATGTCCTGGACGCGCTCTCCCCGCCAGGGTGGCGTCTGGGCGAGCCGGTCGTCCTCGTCAGGCAGGAGTTCGCGCAGGGTCCAGGTGCGTACGACTACTGCGAGCAGGTCCTCGCGCAGTTCGTGGGAGGACGGCGAGGCCTTGACGTCGGCCGCGTAGTCGTCCAGGTCTGTGTCGGTGACCTGGCTGAAGCGGGTGATGCCGCGGCCGGTGAGCCAGTGGGCGAAGCTCTTGAGGAACCGGCAGTAGGTCACCACCGTGCGGACCGCGGGGCGAGGGACATCGGGCAGCAGGCTGCCGCCATCGTCGCGGTGGTTGATCATCAGCCAGGTCAGCAGCTTGATCACGGGCCGGAACGCGGGCGGGGCGTCGTGGAAGCGCACGCAGAGCCGTGAGGCGTGTTCCTGGAACACGGCCGGAGTCAGGTTCCAGCGGTCCTCTTTGAACTGTGATAGCTCCGCGACAGTGGTGCCGGGCCGCAGGTCGCGGGTCGTCAGGACAGGGGTGTCGGGGCCGGGCAGCAGGCGCCGGCTCGGGACCGGCCGGGACGTGGGCGTGAGGGTGGGGGTCATGTCAGGTCGAGTCCTCGGTTCAGGAAGCGGTCGACGAGTGCGTGGTCCGCTGCGGTGGCCGCGGTCCGGGCGTCGGTCAGGGCGGCGGGTGAGTGATGGTCGAGGAGGTCGGCGAGCCGTGCGGCGGGTTCGGCCAGGCGTTCGGCCCATCTCAGTGGCGTCATGTCCTGTCGGCGTGCCTGAAGGGCGTCCTGCACGAGGACCTGGACCGGCAGGTGGGCGGGGGTCGAGCGTGCGCAGGGGCAGGACAGGCAGAGCAGGAAGGATGCGCCGCAGGGCTTGCCGGCGGTGGTGAAGGGGCTGTCCATCGGGTCGGTGCACCCGGCCAGCACGGTGTCCAGACGGCCGGCGATCAGCTGCTGGAGAACCGTGGTCTTCAGCCCGTGCCGGGCCGCGACCGTGCGGGGATCGGTGCGGGCCTCTTCGACATCCTGGGCGGACAGCGCGGGAATCGGCGGGGCGGTCCGTGCTCGGGTGACCTGCTGGGTCAGGACGTCCGCGACGACCTTCTGGTACTCGACCAGGTTCCCGCGGTTGCGGGCCAGGTACTCGTTCGCGAGCGTAGCCTCGGTATGGGCGACGGGCCGCTGGTTGATCTCCAGCCAGGTCATCCGAAGCCGACGGCTGTCGATGTGCAGTGGCACCGGCCAACCCTCAGCATTGGGAGCGTCGCAGACCAGATCGGTGGCCCAGCCCCACAACTGGAGCAGCTGCTTGGGCAGTCCGTGGCGAAAGCCCCGCCCGTGAGGTCCGTTCTTGACGTTGTAGTAGGCGAATAGCGAGTCCGTCCCGACCACCTTCCGGGAACCGGCGGCCAGCTCCAGCAGCAGAGCGAAGACCCCGAAGGGCGTGTTGAGATCGTCCCGGGCCTCGCGCGGGTCGCAAGGGACATCGCGCAGGGCCACGGTCATGGCGGCCTTCCGGGAACCACGACGGGGCTTGACCAGGTCAAGCTGAGCTGTCGCAGTGCCCCCGGCGTGGGCGTCGGGCCGGTGATGAGCGGTCGTAGCCCCTGCCAGAGTCGAGTAGTTCTGGCCGGTCAGACACAGCAGCAGGACCGCGAAAGCCCCGATCTCGTGATGCGTCAGGTGCAGGCGGGTCATCACTCCGCCGATGCCGCCCGACGAGTAGACGAGCGTTGCGTTCCGCGCAGCCCCGGAAGGGGACCGCGGCAGGTCCCCGTGGCACTCGACATGATCAAGCAGCGAGCCCAGGCCCCACCGCTCGCGTTCGTCGGCTGCGTCGATCGCCCCGGCCCTCCAGTCGTTCAGCAGCCGTCGGCCCGCCCGGATCCGCGTGGTGGCGGCCCGCACCTCCGTCCGTGCCCGCGCCGTGATGCGACGGAACTCCGCCTCGCTATAGCTGTGGGTCGCGGAGTCCTGCTTCGCCGCCCGAGCCACGGCCAGGCGGGCAGCGAACTCAGCCGGAGGATCAGGGGCGAACCGCAGGATGTTCCGCAGCGCGGACAGGTCGCGGTGCAGGGTCTTGCCCCCGGCCAGCATGAATCCGTCCAGGTGAACAGCGCGCAGCTGATCCGGCCTGGTCGGCGGGGACGACAGTGAGGCCAGATAGCGGCAGAACCGCTTGAGGATGCTCACTGTGTCCAGCGCCGAGGTCGTGGTGCGGCGGGTCCCACCGGGGCCGGTCACTCCAAGAACCCCACGAGCCATCCAGTCGCGCAACTCCCGCGAAACCGGCAGCCCGGACAGGTCGATATCGACCGCCTCGCCACCGCGTTCGGGGAAGAACCTCACCCGGCACCGGCCCTCGTCGGTGAACAGCCGCTGCGGCATCCGGTAGCCGGGCCCGGGTAGCACCGCACGTCGTCCCGTCTCGTTCACCGGCCCACCCCCGCCGCGGTGATGACCTGCCGGTGCCCGGTGAACATCTCCGCCATCAGCTCGGCCAGCACCGTCCCGTGTGCATGCTCGATCAGCAGCGAGACATCCAGATCCCGGAACGGCTCCAGGTAGATGTCGATCGTCGTGGACACGTCCGCGTGCCCCAGAAGGGTCTGCACCAGCTGCCAGGTGTCGCCGAACTGGGCCCTGAAGTCCCGAAGTTACGGCGTCCGTGGTTGTCCACGGTGCGCTGAGCGCGGCGGCCATGGAGGCGGTGGCCAGAAGGAGAACACTCCTACGTGTCTCAGGTGGCATGCGTCCTGCGAGATTCGCGCAGGCATGACAGAGGGCCCGCCAGGTCGGTGGGCCCGGAAATCAGGGCATCAGAAAGAGGCCCACCATCACGGCGGGCCCCCGTCAGGTCATGCGTCTAGTGCACCTCTGGACGACCTTGCGCCGCCAGCGGTGTCCTGCTCGCCCATGCGGAGCGCCGCAGATCACCTGTTGGGGCACGGGCACACGGTCACGCGCTGTCGGTCTACTGCTAGGACTCTGCCAGAGCTTTCCTCTCCGCGCGCGAACCCGCCTGCCGGGCGGCTGCGGCTAGATCGCGCGACAGGAGCAGGCTGAGTGAAGTCTGGATATCTACAGGTTTGATGTATTTGCTTTCACTGT
This sequence comes from Streptomyces sp. CA189, assembly GCF_056428985.1. Classification (NCBI taxonomy): domain Bacteria; kingdom Bacillati; phylum Actinomycetota; class Actinomycetes; order Kitasatosporales; family Streptomycetaceae; genus Streptomyces; species Streptomyces sp. CA189. The sequence continues at coordinate 15,792 of NZ_JBWJVM010000080.1, forward strand.
TAGCTTTATCCAAATTGCGCTCAGCTTCATGGACTAGGCGATCAAGGAACTGTGAGACCTGAACGCACATGTGCTCCAGGCCGCCCTGGCTGAGGGAGAGTTCAGGGTGCATCTGGCCCCACACCCTCTCCACCCCACGACCGAAGCCTCTGCTGGGGGTGCGGTCCGTGTCAGACGGATTGGGGGACTTTGGGATGCGGAATGCGCGCTCAAGTTCGGCGTCGCGAGCGATGGCGTCGACGACGTCTTGAGTCTGAGTCTCCTCCCTCTTCGCCTCGCTGGTGAGTTCGCCGGCGCCTTGGAGCACCTCCGTTGTCAGATATTGCAGTGCGGCAGCCGTGTAGGCGCCTGTGTCCTTCGAGATGCGTCGACGCGCTTCCCGGCCCATTCCCCGGATGACAACCGATGTGTTGAACAGCAGCTCGTCGCTGTCAGACTGAAGCGATCCCTCAGGAGCCATGGCAGGGACTTTCCTTTCGGTAGGCACCCGCCTCCCCTGCCCCAAACGTAGACGACGTACCCGGATCGCGTGGTAAACCACTCGATCGTGGCCTATTCGGTGAGACCGGTCAGTGCGCCGATGGCGTCGAACTCCGGCCGCCCTACGAACGTTCGGAAAAACTATCGGGGTTCTGGTGACGTGTGAGGTGCCATGAGATCTTGGACGGGTTGGCTTCGACATGCTTGGTGTCACCGGGACATGCTGCACGACCGTTACGAATCGGCGCAGTTGGGCGCCCTGAAACCGGTGATGGGCTTGTCGCTGGTGCGGGGGTGAGTGGACAGGGGCCTTGGCTCGGACCGTAGGACCGCTGAACGGCATAAACGGAGCGAGTCGTTGCTGGGGTGGTCAGTGCAGCCCGCGTTCCTCGCGGCGGCCCCCTCACCCGGATTCGTGGCTGACCACCCGGAATAACTATGCCTTGCCGATCTGTGTCTCCTTCTTCTCTGCCACCTCACTGCAGTCGAAGCAAAGGTCTGCGGTGGGGCGTGCCTCCAGGCGACGAAGACCGATCTCGGCCCCACAGTGCTTGCACCAGCCGTGCTCCCCGGCCTGGATCAGCTGGAGAGTTTTGTCGATCTTCTTGATCTGCTTTCGCTCCCGATCGCGGTTGCGCAGCTCCAGGGCAAGCTCTTCTTCCTGGCTGGCACGGTCAGCCGGGTCTGCGAAGTTGGCGGCTTCCTCCTTCATATGAGCGACGGTCTTGTCCACGTCGAGCATCAGTTCCTGCTTCCAGGCACCGAGGAGCTTCGTGAAGTGCTTGCGCATGGGCTCACCCATGTACTCCTCGCCAGGAACTGCCTTGTACGGCTCTACCCCATACAAGGGGTTTGAAGTCGACAACCTAGTCCTCCTGCTACACCGGATCTGCGTAGCGTCGGGCCCTGCGGTCCTTTCGATGACCGGTGGGGCAAGCTGGACCTGCGACTGGTACCTCCCGCCGGCCTACGGCGCCGCCGAGATCGGGCCCGCACTCGCCCCGCACCCCGCCAGCCGCACCGGCACACCGGCGCTCCTGGCCTCCCAGCGGGCCGACGGCGGCTGGCCCCGGATCCCGGACGAGCCCTATTCCAGTGCGACGGCCACCGGCCTCGCCCTCACCGCCGGAGGACTCGGCCAGCACGACACCGCCGTCACACGCGGGGTGCGTTTCCTCATCGACTCACAGAAAAAAAACGGCAGTTGGAGTGACCGCCCGGTCATGTACGGTCCCAGGCCCTTCCTCACCGTCACCGCCACCCAGGTCCACGCACTGACCGCCCGCGGACTGCGCGACGCGCTGACCGCCGCCCCACACCGTGACGGAGAACGCCCGTGACCCCACTCCCCGCCGCAGCGCCCGACGAGGACTCGATTCCGGCCGAGGTACGCGACTTCCTGACAGCCCATCAGCCGGATGCATGCGTCTTCGACTTCGACGGCACGCTCGTAGACACCAGCACGATCAACCTCGACGCGATCCGCGCGACCCTCACCGATCTCGGACTGACCGTCCCGGAGCGGTGGCTGCGCGAGGCCCCCCTGGCGGACCTGACCGCCCTGCGCGACCGGCTCCGCAGCGACCTGGGCCTGTCACTGCCCTGCACCGCCCGGAGTTCGTTGACCGGACCCGGTCCCACTGGCTCACCCGCACCCACCTCGCACAGCCGGTAACGCGAGTGGCGGCCCTCGCCCGCCACCTGGCCACGTCCCTTCCCCTGGCCGTGGCCTCGGCCAACGACGGCCACGTCGTCCGCGCCGGCCTCAACGCCGTCGGACTCGCCGATCTCTTCGGCATCATCGTCGCCCGCGAGCACGTCACTCGCCTCAAACCCGCCCCCGACGCCTACCTCCAGGCCACCGCGCAGCTCGACCTCCCAGCGTGTCGGTGCCTCGCCTTCGAGAACACCGACGAAGGAATCGTCGCCGCTCTTACCGCCGGCATGCCCGTGATCGATGTCCGCCCCGCGAGCTGGACCATACACATCATCTGACCCGCGACTGTCGTGCCGGTCCCCGGTGGCAGAAGTCGGTCGATGGATCTGAGAGCGCAACCTGGGGCGTTGCTGGAGCCGCTGCCGCACTACGTGGGTGGGCTACGGGTTCGATCCCCCCGACAGGGAGACAGTGGCCCTGGCGCCGGCCGGACCGTACCGACGCTGCCACGTTCACTGCATCAGTGAGGGCGGGGGCGCGCCTCCCCCGAGGGGCCGGGTGCGGGGCGCCGCTGCGGGGATCTCCGGGGCCGTCCTGCACGCTGTCATGTACCTCGGCCCGGATCAGCATCGTGCTCCTTCTTCCCCACGGACCGACCTTCTGTCACCGCTCCAGCCGCCGCCAGTAAACCTGGCCGGAGCCGAACCCCAACTCCAGCGGTAGGAGCTGCCGAGCGATGTCTCTGCTGAGCACGTACAGGATCCCCTGCAGGCAAGCTGGTCCGACCTCCGACCTCCGACCTCCGGCCGCGGTGCCGGCGACCTCGTCGGCCACGGCGGCAGCAACGGCTCGATCAACGCCCCAAGCCGTCAGCCAGTATTCGCGGCCGAGTGCTCACATCCTCCCGAACGGTCCACTCCTCACAAGGGGGTTCACTTCCGACCAGGCCCACTTCAGCAAGGTCCTCTTCGACCTCTGAGGGATCGTGAGTTCCAGGCTGTCCGTGCCGTCGGCTTGCGACGCAGGTGCCGGGCGACATGGAATGGCCGGGGCCAGGGGTGTACAGGACACGCGAGTCCTGCTCCTGTGAATTGCTGCATACGAATGAGTATGGCCGTGCGCGCTTTAGGAATGGGTCTGCCGGGGCATAGCGGGCGTGATAGGAGTGGGTTGCGCCCCGCCGGAAGTACCGGAGGGGGTTATCGGAAGTGATGGTTTTTCATGGGGTCTCAAGTCATCGAGGAATTCACTGAGGCGCGGCTGAAGGATCTTCTTCAATCATATTTCCAGATCGATCCGACAAAATTGGATGGTTCTGCCAGGTTCTCGGAGTTGGACCTGGATTCGATCGCCGTGATGGAATTGATTGTGGTGATCGAGGAGCAGACCGGAGTCGACGTCCAGGAAAGCCTCCTCGAACAGATGACGCTCGACACCACTCTCGCCCAGGCAGTCGCAGCCGTATCGCAGGTCTTGCGTACGACCGGAGCCTCCACGAAGAACGACGAATGAACCGCCACGCGGTAGCCGTTACCGGACTGGGAATGGTCACACCCGCAGGCATCGACGTCGCTGCCACCTGGGACCGCCTGTGCAGTGGCGACCCCACGGCCGCAGATGATCCGGCGATGGACGGGCTGCCGGTGACGATGTCCTGCCGGGTGGCCGATGCCGATCTCGCGGCTGCCCTGGATCCCGGACTGGCATGGCGCACCGACCGATTCATTCAGTTCGCTCACGCAGCGGCCAAAGAAGCCGTCACTGACGCTGGGCTCGATTCCGCGCTATGGGACGGCAGCCGAGTCGCGGTGGTGATCGGTACCGGGGGCACGAGCCACGACACCACCATCAAGACCTGCCAGACCATGGAGAAGGGGCGTCTCCTGGCGCTTTCGCCCACGACGCTTCCCCGCAGTCTGCCGAATATGGCTGCCGGCGAAGTCGCGACCATGCTCGGGGCGCTGGGTCCCACCCTGGGCGTCAGCACTGCCTGCGCGTCCGGTGCCACCGCCATCGGCATCGCAAGCATGCTGATCCGGTCCGGCGCGTGCGACATCGCAGTGGCCGGTGGGTCCGACTCCGGCCGCAACCGATTGGCCTCGGCGCTGTTCTGGAGGATGGGGGCGCTGTCCACCCGCGTCCACGACCCGGCCGGCGCATCCCGTCCCTTCGACACAGACCGGGACGGCTTCGTCCTGTCCGAAGGCGCCGGAGTCCTCGTCCTCGAACGGGTCGAGCATGCTCGAGCCCGACGAGCCCGGGAGTACGCCCGGCTCACCGGCTACGGATTTTCGGGTGACGCCCACAACCCCACGGTCCCCCATCCCGAAGGCGACGGCGCGGTGCGGGCCATCGACGCAGCCCTGGCCAGCGCCGAACTCGCAGCCGGCGACGTAGGACACGTGAACGCCCACGCCAGCGCCACACGGCTGAACGACCGGGCGGAAGCCACGGCGCTACGCCGTGTTTTCTCCACCCCGCCCCCTGTTACCGCGGTCAAGGGCATCCTGGGGCATCTGCTCGGCGCTGCCGGAGCCGTGGAAGCCGTCTGTTCGGTGCTTTCCCTGCACCATCAACTCATCCCGCCCACCGCCAACCTCGACCAGATGGATCCGGAGATCGACCTCGACGTCGTCACCAAGGTGCCACGGCCTGCCCGTCTGGAGGCAGTGCTCTCCACCTCCTTCGGCTTCGGTGGCCAGAACGCGGCGCTTGTGTTCCAGCGCTCCTGACATCGTCCGGTGACCAGGAGCCTCCAGCTTTCGAGGCATCCGAACCGCGTCCGACCGCGGAGCGGATGGAGGACGACCGGGACCCGGCGCCGACCGCCCGCCCACGGGCCGAAAGTCTGTGATGACCCTTCCCCTCGACTTCCTGACAGAGCTTGAACCGACCGTGGCCCGGCTGTTGGACCGGCACCTGGCTGCCGCGCCCGACTGGTTCCCGCACGCCTACATCCCCTGGAGCCGGGCCGCCGACTTCGACGGCCCCCTCGACGGCACCCCTTGGCAGGCCGACCAGTCCGAGCTCCCGCAGGCCGTAGCGGATGCGCTGACGGTCAACCTGCTGACCGAGGACAATCTGCCGAGCTACCACTTCGAGATCGCCACCCAGTTCGGCCGCGATGGCGCCTGGGGCGCCTGGGTGCACCGCTGGACGGCCGAGGAAGACCGCCACGCCCACGCGCTGCGCGGCTACCTCCATGCACGCCGTGCCGTGGACCCCGTCGCCCTGGAGCGTCAACGCATGCGGCAGGTGTCCACCGGCTACACCAGCAACCACGCATCCTTGCTGCACGGCCTGGCCTACGTCACCGTTCAGGAACTGGCCACCCGCGAGGCCCACCGCAACACCGGACTGGCCTGCGCCGATCCGGTGGCCCGTCAGCTGACCACACGGATCGCCGCCGACGAGAACCTCCACATGATCTTCTACCGCGACTTGTACACCGCCGCAGTGGAGTTGGACCCCGACAGCGCCGTCTGTGCCCTCGCCGACGTCATCTGTGCCTTCGACATGCCGGGCACCACGATTCCCGGATTTCAGCAGCGCGCCCTACGGATCGCCGCATCCGGCATTTACAACCTCGACGTCCACCGCCGTCATGTACTGCAGCCACTGCTGCGCGCCCTGGGAGTGATGACCCGCTCGGGACTCGGCTCCGTGGGCGAGCAGGCCCGTGACAGCATCGGCCGCCATCTCGACGAGTTGCAGAGGAGGGCCGAACGCTCCAACCGACTGTTCGACCGGATGAGAGCTGCTGCACCCGCTGCTCTGCTCCCTTGCCCGGCTACGTCCATTTCGTACGACTAGAGAGGCGGCCGTGAACACCCGGACCGACCAGCGTCATCGCGCAGGCGCCACCGCTGCGGACATCCAGGCCCACTACGACATCGGCAAGGACTTCTACGCCCTCTGGCTTGATCCCGGCCTGACGTACTCCTGCGCCCTGTGGGACGGCATCACGGGCGCGCCCGGGAACACGGACCTGCTGGCGAAGGCACAGCACGCCAAGCTCCGGTACCACCTCGACCAAGCGGGCCTCACGGCGGGCAGCCGGCTGCTGGACATCGGCTGCGGCTGGGGGAGCCTGCTGCGGACGGCCATCCAGGAGTCCGGTGTCCGGCAGGCGGTCGGCCTGACCCTCAGCGCCGACCAGTACGCGCACGTGCGCTCGCTCGGGCTGGCCGGCGTGGACGTCGAAGTCCAGGACTGGCGGGACCACGAGACGGCAGAGCCGTACGACGGCATCGTCTCGATCGGCGCATTCGAGCACTTCGCCCATCAGGACATGTCCCGTGACGAACGAATCGGGGCCTACCGCGCATTCTTCGCGCGCTGCGCCGGATGGCTGCCGCCGCTCGGCCGGCTCAGCCTCCAGACCATCGCGCTGACCGACCATGCGGAACACGACGAGTCGGTACCCGACTTCTTCGCAGGGGAGATCTTCCCCGGATCGGCGCTGCCGCGGCTGTCCGAGATCGCCACCGCGTGCGAGCCGTATTTCGCGATCACCAGACTGCGCGAGGACGGCGCGGACTACGCCCGCACCCTGCGCGGCTGGTCCTCCCGGCTGTTTCAAGCCCGGGAGGAGGCCCAGCTGCTCGTCGGTCCCGACGCCTACCTGCGTTACCGCACCTACCTGCGGGCCAGTGAGATCGTTTTCATGCGCCAGGCTTCGACGCTTTACCGCATCACGCTGCGCCGCTGGCCCGAACGGCGAACTCTCGCAGGGTCGTCAGGCGGTCAGTCGTTCTCCCAATGACAGGAGGAACTTCCGCCGGCGCGGATCGGTGTTCTCAAGGGAGAGCAGGAGATAGAGACTGACCTCGTCGTGTTGGGAATCGTAGGCGAACTCACTGCACACCCATGTGCCGGCAAGCAGATATCCGCGGAGCTTGGGGGGCATCGGAAGGCCGTGGCGGCGGGCGTTCTCCGTGGGCTTCCAGGGGGTGTGAGGGCGTACGTGATAGCGGTCGGGCGCGATGTGACCGCCGGCCGCCACGTGGTCCCGGCAGGCTGCGGCCAGGGCGCCACCATCGAAGAGGGGAAAGGTCATGCGCCCTGAGAGCCAGGCATGGCCGCCGCGCGCCATGTATCGGATCGTTCCCGCCCACAGCATGGCGATGACAGGACCGGTGCGGTGGTCCGGGTGAACGCACACCCGGGTGAGCTCGACGAGCGCCGGCCTCAACGCGTGATGCGGACTCAGATCGAACAGGGTCTCTGAGGTCAAACCGCCTGCCTGCGCGGCACCCCTGGGCGGGAGGAGGCGGTGCATGCCGACCATTTCGCCGGTGTCAGCGCGGCGGACGACGAGATGATCGCAATATTGGTCAACTCCGTCCATCTCCAGGCCGTGCTCTGCGTGATATCGCGATTTGAGTTCCTGATTGAATACTCGGAAGCGTAGCTGCTGGGCTTCGAGGATCGTATTTTCGTCGCGAGCGACGGAAATCGTATAGTGCTGTTCTCCGGATGCTCCGCGACGGTCGGCGGCGGATGTGTCGACCTTTGTTCTCATGTCCCTTTTCTATCGCAAGTGCGCGGGTATGCCCGGCAGGAGAACGTCCCCATGGGTAAAGTCGCCCCATGCTCACGGTGAAGTGGATTCGCGGAAACCCGTGGCGGGTACTGGCGTTGGTCGCGGTGCTGGGGCTGGCTCTACTCCCGGCTGTGATCGGGTGCTCATCCCGGTTGACTCCGTCCGGGTTCACCGCCACCGGGACCGAGTCCGACCGGGCCGACCGTATGATTGAAGAAGAATTCGACCAGCCGTCCGCCGATTTGATGTTCCTGGTCTCCGGCCGAACCTCGATGAAATACGGCGAGGCGGCTGCCCGGGGTCGTGCCCTTGCCCGCGCGGCAGCCGATCAACCGGGCGTGGCACGGGTGTGGAGCTATTGGGACACGGCACTGCCCGCTCTGCTGTCCCGTGACGAGCAGGACGCCTTGATCGGTGTCGAGCTGACCGGAACCGGGGCGCAGGCAGTCAACACGGCGCAGAGCATCGTCCCGCGCCTGGCGGGGACGCACGGGAACGTCTCCGTGGCCGTGGCCGGACCCGTGTGGAGCAATGCGGAAGCAGTCCGGCTGAGCAGAGAGGACCTGCGCCGTGCCGAGATGGCCGCCGCGCCTTTCGTGCTGCTCATCCTGATGGTGACCCTGCGTTCGGCCGCCCTGGCGTTGTTGCCGATGGTGATCGCGGTCGTCTCCATCGCGGCGACGCTGGCGGTGCTGAACGGACTCACGCTCGTGATGCCCGTCTCCGTGTTCGCCGTCAACGTCACAGCGGCACTCGGATTCGGCCTCTCGGTGGATTACGGCCTCCTGGTCCTGATGCGTTGTCGTGAGGAGATGGCGCGCGGAGCGGAGGTAGCCGACGCCGTCGTCCTGGCGGTCCGGTCGGCCGGGCATGCCGTGCTGTTCTCAGCCGCCACGGTCATCGCCTGCATGGCGGCACTGCTCGTCTTTCCGGTGCCGTTTCTGCGTTCACTGGCAGCCGGTGGCATCGCCGTGGTCGCCTTCGCCGCATTGACCGCGGTCTTTGTCTACCCGGCGATGTTGCGGGTCAGTATGCTTCCTGCCGCACGACTGGATCGATGGCTGTTCGACCGGGCGCGAAGGGTGCAGCCGTTCCAGGCGGACAAGATCTTGGACACGCCCAAGACGATCCCGACCGTTCCTGGGTACAGCAGGCTGTGGGCGCGGCTGGGAAGCACCGCCACCAGGCGCCCTGTGCTGTGGGGTGTTTCGGCGGCGCTGCTCTTGCTGAGCTGCGCGATGCCGTTGAACAAGGCGCAGTTCGGTATTGCCGACGAGCGGGTACTGCCGGAGTCCACGCAGGTGCGGCAGACCAGTGAGCTCGTGAGGGCCAAATTTCCGGAGATTACCGGGACCGGCCTGCCCATGGTGCTGAGCGTGGGCGATCCCCGGGCGGCCGGTGTCGCTGCGAGGGTGGACCGTTACGCTCGTGGGCTGTCGTCGATCGACGGCGTCTCCGAGGTGGACACGTTCACCGGCTCCTACCGCGACGGCAGCCGGATCGCCCCGCTGGCTCCGGCACATCACCAGTTCGCCCGCGACGGTGCTGTGCTCTTGACCGTACGCCTGCAATCGGGTGCCCAAGCGGCCGCATCCGAGCGTGTGCTGCAGCGGATTCGTGCACTGCCGGCCTTCGCCCCCCGGGTCGTCGGAGGAACCACTGCCCGCACGGCGGACACGAAGGCGGAGCTCGCCCGCCGCGTTCCGCTCGCCGCCCTCTTGGCCGGGGGCAGTGCGCTGCTCGTGGTGCTGTCCTTCACCGGCGGCCTGTTCGTCTCCATCAAGACGGTTGCCCTTGCCGTCCTCAGCCTGAGCGCCGGCATCGGCTGCATGGTCCCCGTTTTCCAAGAAGGACGCCTCGGCATGGGCGGCTTCACGGTCACCGGGCAGCTGGAGATCAGCATGCTCCTGCTGACGATCTGCATCGCCCTCGGCCTATCCGTGGACTACGAGGTCTTCTTGCTGTCGCGCATCAATGAGCAGTACAGGGCGACCGGAGAGTGCCGTTCCTCGATCGTCTACGGCATGGCCTGCACCGGACGTCTCATCAGTGCCTCGTCTCTGGTGGTGGTGATCACGATGAGCGCCCTGGCCATGTCCCGCATCACCTCGCTGAAACTGCTGGGGACCGGCCTGGCGGTGACCGTCCTGCTGGATGCAACCCTTGTCCGCGCGTTGCTGGTGCCGGCCGCCATGCAGCTGGCGGGGCGGGCGAACTGGTGGCTGCCGGAATGGTCGCGCCGCATCCGCCGGACCAGAGCCGAAGGCCGTGCGAGGAAGGAATGGGGTCTTCCGAAACATCAGCGCTGACAGCGAGCTTAGGACGGGCCAGAGCGCGTGGTGGGCGCGTCGGCTTCCAGACGCTCGGCGGTGGTGGCGTGCAGGACGCATTCGTCAAGGGTGCGTAGGTGGATGGCGAGTCCGGGTGGCGAGGACGTCGAAGTCGCCGAGGTATTCGAAGGAGTCGGCACCGGTGAGGAGGCGGCAGGTGTGGTCGTCGACCGGTTCGACGATGCCGAGGCGAGCGGGCACGCGGTCGGCGATTGGGTCTGCGGGGGCGTGGATGAGGAGCAGGGCGCGCTGTCCTTCGGTGCCGGTGAGGGTTTGGCGATTCAGGTCGCGGCGTCGACGCCGCCGGGTAGGTCGCGGTGTGGGACGCGGGTAGGTTCCGAGCAGGAAACCAGCGTCACGCTCGCACACGGCGCCCATCACTTACGTCGCAAAGTCAGGTCTGGAAGGCTCTGAACTGCGATTATCTTCCACCTGTTTTCGCTGGATCTTTTCCTGACGACGGAACACGTAGAACCGGCGGTGTCTCGTGCGCCAGTAACCTGCGGGGCTGGACTGGTGGCTGACGAGTTGTTCATGCGGGTTCCCCTCAGCCTCACCGTTGACTGGGCGGACGGGGGCTGTGAACGACTCAGCGAGCTCCGGTGCGTGGCCAGGAACCCACTGCATCAGGAGATGTTCGGCTGCGGCGATGTTTCCGTGTGCGTTCAGAGCCGGAAGGTGTCGTCGCCGGCCTCCCGCAGAGTCTGGAGCTGCGCGGGGGAGGGGATGACGGCACGCTTGGGGTCGTACTGCGGTGGCTTGACGCCCAGAAGGGGGTGATCGTCGAAGAGCCCCAGGCGGTGCGCATCGAGGAGGACCGACTTCAGCTTGTCGAATGCGTTCGACTGCGCTGGGAGTCCCACACCGTTGCGCTCCATCGTCCGTATGAAGCCGTCCACCACCTTGTGGTCGAACGTGCTCATCCGGCGGGTGCCGAGCGCGGGGAAGATGTGGTGCTGCAGGAGCGAATCCAGGTGGCTGAGCGGTCACAGCACTAGGTGACGCTGGCCGGCCTTCCACTCGACGGTGTACTCGCGGAACCGCCTCTGACCGTACTTCTCGATGCGCTCGCTCTTCGCCTGCTTCGCCGGGGCGGCCTTCTTCGCTTTGTGGACACCGGTCAGCCGATTGATGGCCTCGTCCCGCGTCAGGAAGCCCGACTCCTCGACCTGGTTGCCGCCGGGGCCCCGGTACCGGACCTTGTAGAAGTGCGGGCACTTCGCCCAGCGGGACGGTGCGTGCTCGCAGTCCTTGAAGAAGCTGCCCATACCGCGTGCCAATGCCGTGGCTGCCATAGGCCCGGACTCCTCGGATACCGATGCTGACGGTTTGCTGACCTTCAGCTATCCGAGGCCCAATTGACCTGCGGAAACGTTGGTGTGCCGCGCTTTGTTCTGGAACTGGATCGGACGGTCCCAAGAGGACATCGCAGGCTTCCGCGAAGACTGGATGAACGGCACCCGCTACGGCGAGGTCAAGGGCTACGACGGCGCTCCGATTCCGGCTCCGGAACTGCACTGACGTTGTCAGGTGTAGGCCGAATGCCGCCCCTGGCACTCCCGTCCAGGAGGACGGAGTCGCGGTGGGGATGATGAAAAAACCCAGTGCCCGCGCAGCTTGCGCTGCGCGGGCACTGGGTTTCCTTGCTATGGCCCGGCGGGCTTGTCAGGAACGCCTGCGAGCCTTGAAGTAGGCGATGCTCTGCCGTGCGGCCGATACGGTGAGGGCCAGGAAGACCGCCTTGAACAGCAACGGAACGAGGGTGAACTCCTCAATGTCGTCCAGCATCAGCACTGCTGCTATCGCCCAGATCCCGAGGATCTCTGTGGGCGGTTTAATCCTGGTGGTCATGTCAGCCGTTCCGATGTGTGGTCAGTCTGCTAGAAGTATCCCCGCCACTTGCGAGAGCGGTAGCGGGAGGTAGGGGACATGGAGTTCAGCAGTCGTCCGTAGAAGTTGCCGATGTACCTGTTCGCGTGGCGGTAGGTGTTGCGGCCGTGCCAGTAGGTGGACGATGAACGAGCGGCCGCGTAGCCCGTGAGTGCGCAGCGTCCCCACGTGCTGCAGGCCCGCCTGACGTACTTCGCGGTACGGATGGGGTGCCTTACGTGGCGCCAGCGGAGTCGAGCCGCTCCCTTGATGACGGGGCCGCCGTACCGGAAGGCGGCGAGCCCCATACCGAACCTCACGGAGGAGTGCAGCATGTCCAGGCTGGCGTGGGACCTGCGCTGGCCTCGCCACCAACTCTTGACCGAACCCCAGAACCTGCCGTCGAGGTCGAACTGGTTGACCGGGTCGCCCGGGTATCCGTAGGCATTGTCGCCGCCGCCGTAGACCGGGTCCGTGGACAGGAAGCGGCCGCTGGTCGGATTGTAGAGACGGACGCCCATCAGCATGATGCCCGTGAGGGTCTCGCTGGAGCGCTGCTTGCCGCCGAGCCAGTTGTAGCGGGTGGCCGACTGTCCGGTCCGTGCGTTGCCGTACTCGTCGTTGTCGAGCACCACGGGTGCCTGACCGGAGTCGAGCGGGAGCTGGAGGGCGACGTCACCGTGGATGTTGGTGAGATGCAGGACGGTGTCGCCGGTCTTGCTGGTGGTGGCCGCAAGGTCGCCGGAGGCGGAGTCCACGTTGCGGGTCAGCGAGCCGGTCGCCGCGTCCTCGGTGATCCAGCGGGGGTTGTCCCCGTCACCGTCGTAGTGGTTGACCTTGGAGCCGGTCTGGGTCCAGGAGGAGCCGCTCCCCGTTTCGGTCTTCCAGGAACGCAGCCGCTGGGCGGCGTCGAGCTGCCAGGTCTGCCGCTTGGAGCCGGAGACCTGCTGGTGGACCATGTCGCTGGAGTAATAGGAAATAGTGCTGTTCGGCACGGTGGTGCTGCGCCCGAAGGCGTCGTAGGCGTAGCCGCTGTCCAGGAGCCGGTCGGCGCTGTCGTAGCTGTGGGTGGTGGTCGTGCCCCCGGTGAGGGGGCAGTCCGCGCCGGGGGTGCCGGCTGCGGAGGTGAGAGACGTGCGGTTGGTGCGGTTGTCGAAGGTGTAGGTCCGCTTCGTGCAGATGGTGTCCGCGGTGTCCTCGACGGTGGTCAGTCGCCCGATGGCGTCGTAGCCGTACGACTGGCCGGACCAGCCCGCGTGCTTGGTGACCTGGCCGTGAGCGGATTCGGACACCGTGTCGGAGAGTACGACCGTGTTGTCGCTGTCGCGCGTGTAGGTCCGCTTCAGCGGGCTTCCGGTGGTGTCCCCTTCCACCTTCAGCGTGTATCCGCCCGGCAGCTTCTCGCTGCTGACGGAGCCGTCGGCGTCGTAGGTGGCCTGGAAGGCGCCTGCGACGGAGTCAGTGACCTTCGTTGCCAGGCCGCGCGGCTCGACTGCGTGATCGTAGGTGTAGACCGCGCTGGACGGGCTGTTGTCAGCCGTATTGACCGGACGGTTGAGAAGGTCGTACGCGGTGGTCGTCGTGCCGCCGTCGGCGTCCGTGTAGGAAGTCTGGCGGCCGAGCTTGTCGAAGGACTTGACGATGGTGCCGCCGGTGTCCGAGGTGACCTTGACGGCGCGGCCGCTGGCCGGGTCGTACTCGGTCGTGGTGGCCGGGACGGCCTGGCCTACCCCGCCGCTAACGGCTACGACCGTGGGACGGCCCGCGTTGTCGTAGGCGGTCGTGGTGGTGCGGGTGACGCCGTTCGCGGTCTCGGTCGTCTTGGCCGCGGTACCCCACCAGTTGTACTCGATGGTGGAGGTCGGCATCTGGGTCGGGTGAGAACCGCCGCCGGTGATCGCTCCGGCGGGTCCGGTCGAGCAGATCTGGTCTGCCCATTCGGGACGGCCCTGGCAGGTGCCGGAGCCGGTCGCGGACCAGTACGTGGTCACACGGGTGCCGGCGTCGGTGCCGTTGGAGCCGGGCAGCAGCTGCTTGGTGACGCGGCCCTGCGAGTCGTATTCGGTGGTCGTGGTGATCGCGAGGCCGCCGGGGTCCTTGATGGACTTCGTGGGCAGACCCTTGGCCCAGTCGTACTCGGTCTGGGTGACCCGGGGCTCGCCCTGGACGGACGGGTGCTCACGCACCTGTGCCCCCGTGGTGACCCTGGTGGGCTGGTCCTTGACCTTCGCGGTGCCGTCCGTGGGCCGGCCCGCGTCGTACTCGTTGGTCGTCCAGCTACGCGCTGTGGCCGAGGTGCCGGCCGGGGCGAGTACGGTCGTGCCGGACTTCAGGTCGGCAGTGAGTTCGATCCGCCGCAGGGGTCCGAACTCTTCCAGTTCACGGTTGCCGTCCGCGTCGTAGACCGACGAGGTGGACAGCAGGACGGCCCGCTCCGCCGAAGGCAGGGAGGCAATGCCGAGGTCGTTCTGCGCGGCCCGGTCCTCGGCGGTCACGCCGAGCGCGAGGGACCGGTTCGAGGCCGAGAGCTCGCGCACGCTGTTGCCGAAGCGGTCGTGCTCGGTCGTGGTGATGTGTCCGCCGGGCTTGACCGTGTTCACCGAACGTCCGGAGACGTTCAAGTACGTGATGTCGGCGCGCTGGTAAGCCGAGTTTGTCAGGCCCTCGCCCGAGTGGGAGGAGGGTACCGAGTCACCGGGGAACACAGCGGCCGCATCGGTGGGGGCGTCGTGCTGTCCCCAGGCCTTCACGTCGGCGGAACCCATGGCGTGCGGGGCCTTGGCCCCGGTCAGCGGGACGTCGTAGACGACCGAGGTGACCGCGGTCCCCTCCAGCACGTCGTTGGTCCCCTGCTTGAGGCCGGAGCGGGACGCCGTCAAGAGCATGCCGTCACCGGCGGTGGCAGCGTTGCCCGCCTGACCATAGGTGAAGGACCACGGCAGCTCTCCGGACGGGGTGAGACCGGTGACCCTGCCCGCAGCGTCGTAGGCGTACTCCGTCTTCAGGCCCGGGCTCAGCTGCGGGTTCCACGCCTGGCGCAGCCGGCCGCTCGTGTCGTAGGTGTACGTCTGCACCACCTTGGAGGTGGCATTCGCTGCCCCCGGCTCGGTGGACCACAGCCGGATCTCCCGCACCTGGCCGGTGAAGTCACCGAAAACCAGGTCAGTGGCCGTGGTGGAATCCGCGTACGCGAACTCCAGTGCCCGGCAGCCCTTCGTGGAAGGGGTCGCGGTGCAAGCGGCTGCCGAGGCTGCCGAGGTGGCGGCTATGACCCGCTTGGGACGGGCAAGCTTGTTGCCGTTCACCGTCACGGTCTCGGAGACGACCGTGGTCGTGGTGTTGGCCAGCCCGTTCAGCAGCGTGGAGGTGACCTGCCAGGTGCTGGCGGCAGGGTCGATGCGGGTGAACTCCGTTACCGTGCCGTCCGTGTCGGACAGCGTGAAGTTGCCGGCCACGCTACCGGTGAGGGTGAGGTCCTCGGAGCCCGGCTCGGGGATCCAGCCGGTCTTCGCCGTGTTGGCGGTGAAGTGGACAGCGTTGCCGTCGGGGTCGAGCACGTCGACGGCAGTGTCCGAGATCCTGCGAAGGTTCGAGTACTGCGACTCCTCGGACTCGGCAGTGGTACCCGACACCCACTCCTTGCCGAAGATCGATGCCTGGCCCTCCTGGTTGGCCCCCTTGTCCGGGGTCCGGGAGGAAGCGGTCCGGGTGACCGACAGCCCGAAGGCGGAGACATCGGTGCCGGACAGAGCGAAGTCACCCGTCAGCAGGTTGACGCTGCCAGGACCCACCTCGTCCGTGGCCGCACCGCTCGCGTTGCGGTCCACAACGACGGTGAGGGGTTCGGTCGCGGCGGCAGCAGAGTTCGGGCCGGTGAAGTCGGCCTTGATCTGCGCGGTGCCATCGGGGTTGACGGTGTCCGTCGCGTTCCATGCCAGCGGTGCGTTCTTGCCCGCCGTCATCGGTACGGGCCAGGCCGTGAGCGGGGTTCCGCCGGAGGTGACGTGGCCTGCCGGAATCTGGACCCAGGGGTCGGCCTCGGAGCGTCGCCACGAGAAGGAGACGTTGTCGAACTTGCCGCCGTCGGCTTCCGCGACGAGGGACAGTCGGCGAGCGGTGCGCTCGCCGGCGACCGGCTGCACGAACCCTCCGGGGCCCGCGTGGAAGGTGTAGGACACGGCGTCGGACTTGTTGTCGGCCTTGTCGACGGCCCGGACCTGCAGGGTGTGCGTGCCGTCCTTGGGCGGTGCGACAGCTATGGCCTTGGTCCCGGAGGCTCCATCGGTGGGCACCTTGGTCCAAGTGGCGCCGTCCAGCGACCATTCCAGCCAGTTGTGGTCGCCGCCGCTCGGCGGGGTCACGCTAAAGCTGCCGCTCTGACCGGCGCCCTTGACCCATGCATTGGCCGGGTAGTCGGTCGAGGTGAGACCCGTGGGTGCGGAAGGTGCGGCGGTGTCGACCGTAAAGGTCTTCCAGGCCGACCAGCCCAGGTTGTAGTGGGTGCCGTCGTACGGGGACGAACGGAACTTGTACGTCTTGCCGCTGGTGAGCACCCCGGCGGGGACGGTCACCGGCGCGGCCTGACCGGACGGCACGAAGGCGGAGCGCAGGACTTCGCCGACCTGGGTGTCCGTCGCTGCGTCGAAGATCTGGTACGCGCCCTGGACGTTGTCACCGTTGGCATCGATGAACGTGTCGCGAAGGATCGGGTTCACGGTGTTGACCGTGTAGACACCGCCGTAGGAGAAGAACGGCGGGCCGGCCTCCTGCTTGGTGCCGGTCCTCGGCCGGTAGTTGTAGGTGACGGTCAGCTTGGGCACGTTCGCGGAGGCGTTGGCCGAGTTGACGCGCTTCCACTGCTTGGTGTTGTTCTCGTCCGGGGCGCGCAGGCCCATGCTGGAGAACGTCCACTTGTTGTTGGCCCAGTGCTGGACCAGGCTCGTGACGTCCGCGTTGATCCAGCCGTCGGGCTGGGACGCGCACGACGGGCTGCCCTTGGTCTGGGTGGAGGTGGCCATCTTGGTGACCATGGCCGGCTGGTTGGTCCAGCGGGAGGCCGTAGTGGGCCCATTGGCGGTCCACACGTCCCACGGCTGGGCAGTGCAGTCGGTGTTTCCGGAGTGGAAGTTCCACAGCGACAGCTGGGCACTGGAGATCAGCGCGTCAGCGACGGGAGCAGTGTTCCACGTGATGAAGGAACGCGCCGTGCGGAAGGTGCCGTTGGCGTTCTTCGTACCCGGGTTTCCGAAGTCCAGTTCGGTGTCGTTGGACCAGTCGACGGTCTCGCCCTGCTGGACGTAGGTGTCGAACAGGTTGCCCAGCACGGATGTCGACGGGTCGACGGTGACCGGGTACTTGGTGGCGGGATCGGCCAGGAATCCGGCGTCCGGAGTGATCACCAGGTCGATGCCGCCGGAGGTCTTGACGACCTTCATGCCGACCTTGGCCCGACGGGTGTGCTCGCCGGAGGCGGCATCCACGGTCGAGTCCCACATGACGGGTGCGGGCATGGTCGCGGTCTTGTTCGACTTCTTGTCGGTGAACAGCACGCTGCCGTCCGGCTGCTGCTCGGCCTTCAGGCCCTTGGTTCGCAGCGGCAGGGTGTACGAGAAGCCCGGCTCGGGTCGGTTCTTGACCTCGACGAACTGTTCGAAGCCGGTGCGGGTGGCCTCTACGACCACGTCCGCACCGGTCACGGCGTTCTCGTAGGTGGCCAGGGTGCCGTCCAGCTTCGGCGTCGGCAGACTGCCGCGCCACTGCAGGGTGATCGCCTCGTCGCCCTGGCCGAGGGTGACCAGGTCGGTGGTGGGGGCCGCTTGGGCGGAGCGCAGGGACGGAGCAGCCTCGCCGGACTTGCGCGGCTTGCCTGTGGCGCCGGACAGCTTCAGTCCGCGGGGGTGGGCCTTCGAGGCGACCGAGCCGTCGGCGGAGGCGGCGAGCGAGACGTCGACGTCGCGCCAGTCACCTGTGGTCGGGTCCTTGAAGCGGATCGGGCCTGCCGATACCTCGCTGGTGAGGGATCCGTCCTTGTTGACCCAGGTGGTGGAGGTCTCCGTACGCTCGGAGAGCGCCTCTACCCGCTGTCCGGACAGCTTGGCCGCGACCCCGGCGGAAGCGATGTCGCCGGCATGGGTGACCTTCGGGGTGCTCTGCGCAGCCGTTTGGCCCTTCTCGGTTGCCGCTGCCGCGCTGGATATGTCGAGAACGGCCAGCGCCATGACCAGAGACACGCCGCCTGCGAGGGTTCGCAGGCTTCTCTCTGACCACAGCCGCCCACGTTCTAGCTCTGGGTCGAGTTGATGGTTATTCATGTTCCCTCGGTGGGTTGCTCGTTGCACTGCGTGGAGAGTGCTGGATGAAGTTAACCGAGTTCTGAAGATCAACAGGGGGGATAAAAGCGGCATAAGCGTTATGCGGTATCCATAGAGCGATGTGACAAGAGGCACAGGGGGCGGGACCGCATCCGGACGCTCGGCCAGTTCCCGCGCGGTCACACCGCCACGGGCAGACGAAGTGCCGGTGTCCTCCGTGTGGGGCGGTCCGGTTCCCGGGCCGCCGTGCGGGGCCGTGGTCTCTCCCCATGAGCCCGGCGATGTCGAACTGCCCGGTGAGTGCCTCGGTCAGGGTCGGCTTCTTTTTCACCAGGCTCCCCTTGGCGAGATCCTCGAGTGTTCGGGGGCTGCCTTCACCGGCGGCCAGGGCGTCGAGCGCGGCCCGCCCGGAGAGGCCGAAGAGGTGCGAGGCGACGTCTGACAGCTTGATCTGCGCGTCCTGCAGGGCCTTGTCCACCCGGTGCTTGTGCCGGGTAAGTTCCTGGACGAAGACCGTGCGCGTGCGGGTGAGGTCCCTCAGCTGCCGGACCGGCTTCGGAGGGACGAACGAAGCCCGGACCATGTCGAGTTCGGCGAGCTTGGCCGGCCAGACCGCGTCCAGCTTGTCGGTCTTCGGCCGGCCCGGGACGTTCTTCACATCGCGGGTGCTGACCGGCCGGCATTCCAGGCCGGCGGCGGACGTGGAGGCTCCGCTTCGTCTTGTGTACGCCGGGCGGCAGATAGACCGTGCCGCCCTCTGTGGTGCCGTGCGGGTCAGTTCCCGGAGGTCGGCGTTGAGCTCTTCCGTGTCGGGAGCGATCAGGAAGCCCGCCTGCTCCAGATTCCGGGTCGGCACATGGCGAAGGCGGCCGTTGGAGCCGCCGACGACCACGGCCTTGGTGGCGTCCGGGAGACCGGCCTGGGAGGCCTTGCGGCCGTGGAGGCTCAGGACGTTGGCGCTTGCCGCCGCCATGGAGCGAGCCACCGTGTCGTTGTTGGCCGTGGAGCTGACTGGGTGTCGGTGGTGTGGGAGGAGTCGACGGCCATGAAGTCGGTGGAGCGTCTGCGCGGGACTGGCTGACGGCTGAGCGGAAGGCGCCGGTAGGGTCCCTCTCGTCTGATCATCTGTTGTGCCGCAGGGGGTACCCGCATGTCCGCATCCACGTCCAAGTCCACGCCGAGCCGCAGATCGGCTCTCGCCGCCCTCGTAGGGGTGGCGGCGGGCAGTTCGTTGCCGCTCGCCTCGTCCGCCGTCGCGGCCACGCCGACCATGGCCGCCGCGACGACCACGACGACCACGACGGCCGCCGTGCCGACGGCGCCTGGCGGGCGGCTCCCGATGGTGCTCGACCCGAGCGATCCGTGGCACTTCGGCGCCCACCCGGCCGGGGCGCTGACCACCCGTACGGTCGCCGGCACCCCCACGCTCCTGGAAGTGTCCGACCAGCGGGGGGTGCTCGCCACCCTCACCACCGGCGCGAAGACGGTCACGCTGCGCGGACCGAAGCGCTGGTTCACCGAGCAGAAGAAGCCATTCTCTGACGCCTTCTCCCGGACCCTTCCCACCGGCCAGACCGGCTGGGGCTCCTCTCCCGGCGGCGGCAAGTGGTCCACTTACAACGGCGCCGACGCGGACTACTTCCTGGAAAGCGGCCGGGCCGCCATACAGCTCACCGCCACGAACGCCAGCCGCCACGCCCTGCTCCCCGACAAGGCCGTGGGGGACGTCGACGCACGCGCCCGTTTCTCCTTCGACAAGGTGCCCACCGGCGCACCCGTCTCGCTCGCCCTCACCTTCGCGGCGGCGGACGTCAACAACCATTACCGGGCCCGGCTGAACATCACCCCCGCCGGCGAGATCCAGCTCCTGATGGAGAAGGAACTGGCCGATACCACGAGCACGTTGAGCCCGGCCGTCACGGTCGGCACCGGCTTCGCCGCCTTCGACCACTGGTGGGTCCGGGTGGAGAAGACCGGTGACGTCCTGCGCGCCCGCGCCTGGTCGAACAACGCGTCGGAGCCGACAACCTGGCACCACAGCCTGCGCGACCCCGAGAAGGACCCGGCCAAGGTCTTCGGCTCCGGCACCCTCGGGGTCCGGGCGCTGGCCTCCTCCGGCGCAACGGTGCCCGTGGAGGCCCGCGTCTACGACTTCGACGTGGTCTCGGCCGACTGGACCGACCCGCCGGTGATCAGCCACGACACCTGGGTACGAGTGCTGCCCGCGCCCTTCGACGGCAGCTGGACCCCCGCCCTCGAGCAGCAGATCCGCGCCTGGGCGGGCGACACCTCCCCCGACGCCCTCGCGTACGCCTCGATGTTCCGGCCCTTCGCCCCCGCCGTGACCGACGCCGCACTCCAGGGTGCCAAGGTGCTCGGCACATCCGGGTACAGCGAGATGGACGCCGCCGGGCTGCGCTTCGTCGGCGCCGACTTCCACGACTACATGGGGCTCAACTGGACCTTCCCCGTGAGCGGCGAGCCCGTCGACGCGGAGACGCAGTTCAAGGGCCACCTCGACTGCTCGGGCTTCGTTCGGATGGTCTACGGCCACCACCTGGGCATCCCGATGGTCGTCTCCAAGAACTTCGACGGTCGCAACCTGCCCCGCACCTCGAAGAACCAGTCCGCCTCCGGCCCCGGCGTGTTGGTGGCAAAGGGCACCGGCGCGGCACCGGCGCTCACCTCGCTGCGGATCGGTGACGTGGTCTTCTTCGACGCCACCGACGCCGACCCGAACGACCTCGAGACCACCGACGGGGTGATCGATCACACCGGAATCTACGTCGGGCAGGACCAGCACGGCGGTCTGCGCTTCGTCTCCAGCCGCAGGACGCCGAACGGGCCGACCCTGGCGGATCTCGGAGCGAAGTCGATCCTCAACGGCAAGCAGGCGGTTCCCGCCGAAGGCGTCAAGGGTGACCTGTACACCACCTCGCTGCGGGTGATCCGCCGGTTCTGACGGCGGCGGTTCAGGCCCGGCCGGGGAAACTTCCACCCGGCCGGGCCCACCGCGTTCGCGTGCCCCCTCCGTGCCGCGCCGATGGTCGGGTCGACGTAGACGTCATCGGCCACGGTGTTACGGGTATTGACCGCAGCAGCCTCGCCGTTGGGCAACCCGCAGCCGCTCGGCAGGGGAACTTCTGGTCGTCCGTACCCGTACAGATCTTGTCGTGGCCGCCGGCCGAGACGCCCGGGATCACCCGCACCATGAGCTTCTGGCGGCCGGACGGCCCGACGGAGGCGGCGATGCGCGCCATCTCGGGCGGGAATCCCGTGGTGACGGCGAGCTCCAGCTCCCCGGCCGAGCACACGTCCAGGCCCAGCCCCACCTCCGTACCCAGCGGACCATGGCGCGGGAGAGGAACGCCTTGGCCGCGTCCAGCACGTAGACGGTCGTGCCGAACCGCTCGGCGATCTCGGTGAGGGGAACCCCGCCGACGGCCGGGCCGCCGTGCGGGAGCGGCCTTGTGGACCTCGGCCATACGGACAGCTCACCGCCGGTGGGAGCCTCCGGGAGAGCGGCTGTGGTCATGATCTGCTCCCCTTCAGGCCGTGTGGGCCGTGGTCTCGGATGCCCGCGTGAGCGGGGCTCCGGCGGGTCCGGCGTCCGCCCGTGTGACCGGGGGCGCGGTGAGGGTCGGGTCCACGGTCAGCAGGGACGCGCCGAGCGGCCGGGCCATCGCACGGAGCGCGGCCTCGGAGAGCCGGATCCAGGGCTGGGCCGTGCCGAGCGTGGCGGCCAGCCGTTCCGGGCTGATGAAACCGACGGCGGTACGGGCTCCGAGCGGGGTGCGGAACAGCCGCACGACGACGTGCTCTCCTCCCGGCCGGGCGGGCACGTACAGAGGCCCGGCCGGGCGCTGTTCCTCGGGCTCGGCGTCGGATTCGTCGTACTGGAACAAGCACATGGGGCCCTCCTCGGGGAACCACGAGTGGCAGGTGACGTCCCGGCGCGGGGAGGCGGTCCGGGACGTGCAACCGAAGCTATCCCCGGCCCCGCGCCCCCGAGGTCACCCCCTGACGGGACCCATACGGCCATCGGCCCACTCCATACGGATCACTGACGGCAGGACCCGGGGCCATCAGGCCGGTTTGACCTTGCCGCGACGTCAGGGTTTGTACTGAGTGGCATCCGGTCCGAGGCGCACCGAGCTCGCGGGACGGCTATCCGAGAGGACTCCCAGATGACCACGACCACCGCTGTCGAGAAGAACATGGCCCTGCTGCGCACCGCGTACCGGCTGGTGGAGAGCGGGGACTTGGACGCGGCCGAGCGGCTGCTGAGCGAAGACTTCATCGCCAACGTCCCCGGATGCCCCGACCCGCTGCACGGCCGGGAGACCTGGCGGGCGGGCACGCAGATGATGAAGGACGCGTTCCCCGATCTGAAGATCGACGTGCGGGACATGTTCGGCGTCGGCGACAAGGTGACGGTGCTGGTCGACTTCCAGGCCACGCACCGGGGTGCGTTCCAGCAGTTCGAGGCGACCGGCCGCCGGGTCGGCTACCGCAGCGTCGAGGTCTACCGCTTCGAGGGCGACCGGATCGCCGAGGAATGGGTCGCTCCGGACCTGCTCAGCCTCATCCAGCAGATCTCACCCGCCCCGGCCACCGCCCACTGACGCCGCGCTAGTGCGCCAGGGGCCCCTCCCGTTCGGCGGTTTCTAGGGGTCGTCGCAACACGTGGTTGGTTGTTCAGGCCGCGAGGAGTTTATGCAGGCGCTCGGCTGGGGTTTCCCAGCCGAGCGTTTTGCGTGGTCGGCCGTTGAGCTGGGCGGCGA
>NZ_JBWJVM010000081.1:0-38731 GCF_056428985.1 Streptomyces sp. CA189
GCCCCCCCCCCCCCCCCCCCCCCACACCCCCCCCCCCCCCCCCCCCCCCCCGCCGGCGATTGAGGCGCAGGGGCCCGGGGACCGGTCCCCGGCAACGGCGCCGCACACGACAGCGGCGGCCCCGTCATCGGGAGGGCTCCGCGAAGCGGGCCGGGGTGAAGGGGGCCGGGTCCAGCGCAGGGGCCGCCCCCGTCAGGAACGCCGCAATCAGCGCCCCCGTCCCCGGCGCCAGACCGATGCCCGCGCCCTCGTGGCCACAGGCGTGGAACAGCCCCGGGACCCGCGGGTCCGGACCGATCGCCGGAAGATGGTCCGGCAGGTACGGGCGGAAGCCGTGGTACGCACGCACGACGCGCACGTCCGCCAGCACCGGAAAGAGCGCCGCGGCCTGCACCGCGAGCCGCCGCAGGGCCTCCGTGGACAGCGAGCGGTCGAAGCCGACCCGTTCGCGGGTGGCGCCGATCAGGACCGGCCCCGCCGGGGTCCCCTCGACCACCGCCGAGGACTGCAGCGCCGCCGACCCGCTCGCGACGTCCGCGATGTAGTCCGCGGCGTAGACCTTGTGCCGCACCACCCTCGGCAGCGGCTCCGTCACCAGGACGAACCCCCGCCGGGGCAGCACCGGAAGGCCGACTCCGGCCAGCGCGGCCACCGCCCCGCCCCAGGTGCCGGCCGCGTTGACCACCGCCGGGGCGAGGAGCTCGCGGCGAGGCGTGCGGACTCCGCGGAGTTCGCCCACCGGGCCGCGGAGCAGCTCCGTGACCTCCTCCCCGAGGTGGAGCTCCACACCCGGCGCCGCGGCCAGCAGCTGCGCCGCCGCCTGGGCCGGCTGGACCTGGGCGTCCTGCGGGTAGTGGAAGCCGCCCGCCAGGTCCGGGGCGAGGTGGGGCTCCAGTTCGCGCAGCTCCCCCGGTCCCACCTCGACCGCGTCGACCCCGGCCGCGCGCTGGCCGTCCGCGAAGCCCCGCAGGGCCTTCACGGTGGCCTCGGACCCGGCGACGACCAGGCCGCCCTTGGCCTCGTACTCGATCTCCTGCGGGAGTTCGAGCGCGAGCTCGCGCCAGAGCCGCGCCGACAGCAGTGCGAGGTCCAGCTCGGGTCCCGCCTCCTTGTCGGAGACGAGCAGGTTGCCTTCGCCGGCGCCGGTCGTGCCGCCGGCGACCGGGCCGCGGTCGACGACGGCCACGCGGAGTCCGGCGCGCGCCGCGTAGTACGCGCACGCGGCTCCGACGACGCCTGCGCCGATGATCACGAGGTCCGGTGATTGTCTGGGCACGGCAGTAATATGTCACATTTCTTTAAGACGGAACAGGACCGGTCGAGGTCAGCCGCGCAGCGGGCCCTCGCAGCTGTAACTCGACGTTCCCGCCACCCGGTTGGTCCAGATGTCCAGCGCACCGAAGGAGCAGTTCATGTCGGCCAGGTTGTTCGAGGCCGCGCCCGCCCGGTCCAGGATGAAGTAGTCGACCGTCTCGGACATGTCTTTGAAGTTCTGGTCGTCGCTGCGCCAATCCGTCAGGTTCGCGGTGATCCTGCCGGTACAGGTGAACCGGCGCTTGCCCGGCTCGCCGTTCTCCACGCAGTCCGGGGTGTTGTACGTGGCCGTCGCGAAGGTGGACTTCACGTCGGCGAGCGCCGCGTCGCGCAGTTGCCCGTTCGGGGTGAAGGAGGTGTTCGGCACGAACAGCTGGTCGACCTTGGCGATCTGGGCGTCCAGGAACCGGTCGTAGGCGTTCTGGACGGCCGCGTCCCGGCCCATGCGGCCCCGCCAGGCATCGAAGCCCGCCGGGTCGTCGGCGCGCAGGTGGCCGTACATCTCCCGCAGCTTCGAGGGCTGCTCGGCCCACAGGAACTCGAAGAAGGCGCCGGAGTACCCGTAGAAGCGGAAGCCGTCGTTGGCGTACGTGGCGTGCAGGAGCTGGTCCACCGACATGCGCGGGCCGCCGCCCGCCGTGTCGTTGATGATGCTCTTGATCAGGGACTTGCGTACGGCGATGCCGTTGTCGCGGGTCGCGCCGTCGAAGAACTCGGCGGTGCCCTCGTCCATGGCGGTCGTGCGGTCGCCCTGGTACCAGGCGCCCTGGCCGAAGGAGCCGGGGACGGCGAAGCGGCCGTTGAGGTAGTGCACGTACTCGTGGCGGAAGAGCTCTTCCAGGGTGAGCGAGGAGTCCTGCGGGACGCGGCGCTGGTAGGTGTAGAAGGTGGCGCCGTTCTCGATGTAGATGCCGCCGTTGTTGGTGCCGTAGCCCGTGAGGACCGGGTGGTAGTTCACGTAGTCCGCGCGGGAGGCGTAGAGCACGATGTTCAGGGTGGCGTTGGTGTCCCCGGCGATCGGCTGCTCGGCGCCCACCACCCGGTGGAACTGGGTCTTGACCTGCTTGCTCGCGTAGTAGAGCTGGTCGACGGTGGCCTGGTCGAGGGCGGTGCGGACCTTGATGGCGCCGTTGTCGTACGTGAAGGTGTTCGGGAAGAGCGCCCTCTCGATGTCCTCCCTGCACACCCCGTACGGCGCGCACGCCTGGTAGAAGTTGAGCCAGGAGACGGCCTTCGCCCACGGCTCGCTGCCGTCCCCGAAGGCGGCCCGGGCCGGGCCCAGGAGCGCGCCGAGGTCGGCGACGGTTCCGTCCCTCAGCCCCGCGATCTGGCCGAAGCGGCCGAACTCGGCGATGGCGTCGCGCGCCACCCAGGCGTTCGCGGTGCCCTTGAGGTGGGCGTACGTCGCGAAGTTCTTGAAGGCGGCGCGGTACGGGGCGTCGGCTGCGGCCGCCGCGTGGAACGCGGTGTCGTTGTTGTACACGCCGAGGTAGTTGACGGAGAGGGCGGCGAGCGCCGCGCCCGCCCAGGCGGTGTCCAGGTGCGTCGCCGTGCGCGACGGGTCCATGGCGGCCAGGACGTTCTTGATCAGGCCGAGCTGGTGCTGGCGCAGGCCGGGGGCGGAGCCGGCGTAGAGGGCCTCGCGCAGGGTGCGGGCGTTGGAGGCGGTGGCGTCGAAGGTGCGGGCGGCGCCCGCGAAGGCGGCGATGGCCCGGCGCATCGCGTCGACGGTCGGGGCGTCGGTGACGTCGATCTCGGTGCGGGAGTGGTCGTGGTAGGCCACGGCGTGGAGGTAGGTGAACATCTCCTCCAGGTGGGAGGAGTTCAGGCCGTCGTGGGAGGCGGCCAGGGCGGATATCCGGCGGGAGACGGCCTGCACGTGGGCGTCCGACATGACGGGGGCCAGGCGGGCGTCCCAGGTCCAGACGAGGCCGGCGAGGCAGCCGCCCTTGGCAGCGGTGACGGCCGGGTCCGCAAGGAAGTCGGCGAACTGCTCCGGGGTGAGTCCGGTGATCCCGTCGAGGGTGCAGGGGACGCCCGCGGCGGTGCCCTGGGCGGCGGCGGCCTGCCTGCCGCTCTTGGTGGCGTCCGCGACGGCGGGCGCGGCGGCGGCCTGCTCGGCGACGGCGCCGGGTACCTTGCCGTCGGCGACGGCCGGGCCGCCCGAGCCCTGGCCGCCCGCGCTCTGGCCGCCGGGGGCCGGGGCGGGCGCGGGGGCGGCCTGCTGCGCGTCGGCGAGGCGCTCGACCTCGTCGAACGGGTTCGCCCCGGCCTCGGCGCCCGGGGCCCCGCCGAGGGAGGTCGCGGCGGAACCGGCGAACGTACCGGGCGTACCGGGCGCGGTGGGACCCGGAGCGTCGGCGCGGGTGCCGGCCTCGGAGGCCTGGGTCACGGCCTGGCCCGCCGTGGCGAGGAAGGCGACCGCGACGGCGGCGGAGAGGAGGGACGTGCGCACGACTCTGTGCTGGGACACCAAGAACTCCTGGCTGGGAGGGGCGGTGGGGAAGGGTGCGGGTGCGGAACTGCCCTGCTTCACGCGGCGTTCGACGGGGATTAACGGGGCGCGGTGTGAGCTGTAACATAGTAATGTGAAATTGCACTGACAAGACCTGTGCGCCCACCAGTTCGCAACTTCTTGAGGGAGCCCCTGTGACCGACACCCCCTCCCGCCCCACCGCCGGGCTCAACATCGGCAGTCACGACATGCCGGTGTCAGCCGAGTTGTCCCGCTTCATGGCGTCGGACTGGGCGGCCTCTCCGCTGCCGGACGCCGAACGCGTCCCCGCGTACGCGGTCACCCCGGCCCGCCGCGCACGCCTCTCCGCCCGCTTCCCCGGAGAACGGCTGATCATCCCCGCGGGCGAGCTGAAGGTCCGCAGCCATGACTGCGACTACCGCTTCCGCCCGCACAGCGCGTACGCCTGGCTGACCGGGCTCACCGGCGAGGACCAGGTCGGCCACGTCCTGGTCCTGGAACCGGCCGGCCCGCACGGGCACGAGGCCGTCCTCTACCTGCGCCCGCGCTCACCGCGCGCCGGCGGCAACGAGGAGTTCTACCGCGACCGCCGCTACGGGGAGTTCTGGGTCGGCCGCCGCCCCGACCTCGCGGAGGCGGAGCGGCTCTCCGGCATCCGCTGCGCCCACCTGGACGACCTGGGCACCCCGTCGGGGCGCGACGCCTCCGCGGACAAGGAACTCGCCGCCGCCCTCTCCGAACTGCGCCTGGTCAAGGACGCGTGGGAGGTGGCCGAGCTGCAACTCGCCGTCGACCACACCACCGCCGGGTTCGAGGACGTCGTACGGGACCTCCCGCGCGCCCTGGCCCACCCGCGCGGCGAGCGGTGGATCGAG
This sequence comes from Streptomyces sp. CA189, assembly GCF_056428985.1. Taxonomy (NCBI): domain Bacteria; kingdom Bacillati; phylum Actinomycetota; class Actinomycetes; order Kitasatosporales; family Streptomycetaceae; genus Streptomyces; species Streptomyces sp. CA189. The sequence continues at coordinate 4,666 of NZ_JBWJVM010000081.1, forward strand.
GGGGTCTTCAACCGCCGCGCCCGCACCGAGGGCAACGGCACCGGGTACGAGACGATCGCCGCGTCGGGCGCGCACGCCTGCGTGCTGCACTGGATCCGCAACGACGGCCGGCTGAACGCGGGCGACCTGCTCCTGATGGACGCGGGCGTGGAGACCGACGGCCTCTACACGGCGGACGTCACCCGCACTCTCCCGCTGTCGGGCCGGTTCTCCCCCGTCCAGCGCCAGGTGTACGAACTGGTCCTGGCCGCGCAGGACGCGGGCATGGCGGCGCTGCGGCCGGGCGCCAGCTTCCGCGACTTCCACCGGGCCGGGATGCGGGTGATCGCGGAGGGGCTCGCGGAGTGGGGGGTGCTCAAGCACGCCGAGGGCGATCTGCACCGGCGCTACACCCTGTGCAGCAGCGGGCACATGCTCGGGCTGGACGTGCACGACTGCGCGCAGGCGCGTGCGGACGCGTACCTGGACGGGGTCCTGGAAGAGGGCCAGGTGCTCACCGTGGAGCCGGGGCTCTACCTCCAGCCCGACGACGAGACCCTCCCGCCGGAGCTGCGCGGCATCGGCGTCCGCATCGAGGACGACCTGGTCATCACGGCCGAGGGCGCCCGGCTGATGTCGGGCGCCCTGCCGCGCACGGTGGCGGGCATCGAGGAGTGGATGGGGAACCTGCTGGAGGGCTAGGCCGGCGGCGGCTACCGCGACCGGGGTGAGTCAGTTGTTCCAGCTGCCCCAGTCGTGGCGGCCGTCGTTCCACCCGCCACCGTCGTGCCGGTTGTCGTGGTTCCAGTTGTCGTGGCCCCAGTCACCGTTACCGCCACGCCCACTGTCGTTCCAGTCGTCGTGGCCCCAGTCACCGTTACCACCGCGCCAACTGTCGTTCCAGTCATCGTGGTTCCAGTTGCTGTTCGAGCTGTCGTGATACCAGCCCCTGACATCGTCCCAGCACCAGCTGGGGCGGTCGTTCCCGCGTGAGGGATCGCAGCAGTCACGCCACCAGTCGCCCCCGCGCCAGTCGGAACACCGGTCGTACGTCTGCGGCAGACCCGAGGCAAAGGCACTGCCGACCGGCATCAGGCCGAGTGTGATCCCGGCGGCCCCTGCCACGGCTGCCGCAATGAACCCACGGCGCATAGTGATACACCTCCGAGAATGAAGGGTGGATTGCTCCGTTATGAGGCATTTCCACCCTCCCCCCTCCCCTGCCCACTGTCAAAGGCACCCACGCTCACCAGCGAAAAGACCTACGGGAGCACCGCCAGCCCGTCCAGCTCCACGAGTGCCGCCTCGTCCCACAGCCTGACCACGCCGACGACCGCCATCGCCGGATACTCCCGGCCCGCCAACCGCCGCCAAATGCGGCCCAGTTCGGTCGCGCAGGCCCGGTAGTCGGCCACGTCCACGGCGTAGACGGTGACCCGGGCCAGCTCCGCCGGCGAGCCGCCCGCCTCCGCCAGTGCGGCCAGCAGGTTCGCCAGTGCCCGCTCGAACTGCTGCGGCAGCGTCGCTCCCACCACCTTCCCCGCGCCGTCGAGCGCCGTCTGCCCGGCCAGGAACACCAGCCGGCCCCCGCTCGCCACGACGGCGTGCGAGAACCCCGTCGCCGGGGACAGCTCCTCCGGGTTGATCCGCTCCAGGCTCACGCTTCCCCCACCTTCCGCATCTCCCGCATCTCCCGCGCCTGCCGCATCTCCCGCGCCTCCCGGTAGAGCTCCTTGGCGATGATCGTGCGCTGCACCTCGCTCGCCCCCTCGTAGATCCTCGGCGCCCGTACCTCCCGGTACAGGTGTTCCAGCAGGTGGCCCCGGCGCAGGGCGGCCGCCCCGTGCAGCTGTACCGCGTGGTCGACGACGTACTGGGCCGTCTCGGTGGCCAGCAGCTTCGCCATGGCCGCCCGCCGCGGCACCTGCGGGGAGCCCGCGTCCGCGTCGTAGGCCTCCGCCGCCGCGTACACGAGGAGCCGGGCCGCCTCGGTCCGGGTGGCCATCTCGGCCACCCGGTGCGCCACGGCCTGCAGGTCGCCCAGTACCCCACCGAAGGCGGTACGGGCGGCCGTGTGCGCCACCGTGGCGTCCAGGGCCGCCCTGGCCATGCCGACGGCGAAGGCGCCCACGCTGGGGCGGAAGAGGTTCAGGGTGTCCATGGCCACCCGGAAGCCCCGGCCCGGCTCCCCCAGCAGGTCGGCCGGGCCCACCGGGACCCCGTCGAAGGCGAGCGCGCCGATCGGGTGCGGGGAGAGCATGTCGAGCGGCTCACCGGAGAGCCCCGGCCGGTCCGCCGGGACCAGGAAGGCGCTGACCCCCTTGGCCCCCGGGCCTTCTCCGGTGCGGGCGAAGACGGTGTAGAAATCGGCCTCGGGCGCGTTGGAGATCCAGCACTTCTCCCCGCTGAGCCGCCAGCCGGGGCCATGGCCCCCACCCCCTCCCCCGCCTTCGGGCGCCGCTTCGAGCGCCAGCGCCCCGGCGTCCGACCCGGCCCCCGGCTCGCTCAGCGCGAAGGCCGCCACCGTCCGACCGGCCCGCACCCCGGGCAGCCAGCGCTCGCGCTGCGCCTCGCTGCCCGAGCGCAGGACCGGATAGGCGCCCAGCCCCTGGAGGGCGAGGGCCGTCTCCGCCTCCGTGCAGCCGTAGGCGAGGGACTCGCGCAGCAGGCACAGGTCCAGCGCGCCCGAGGTGAACACCCGCTCCAGCAAGCCCTCTTCGCCCAGCGCGGCGAGCAGCCGCCGGTTGACCCGGCCCGGCTCCCCCTTCTCCGCCAGCGGCCGCAGCCGCTCCGCCGCCAGTGCGCGCAGCCGCGCGCACCACTCCTCCTGGTCCGCCCCGAGCGCGAATCCCGTGAATCGGGTCATCCGTATGCCCCAGCCTCTATCGCGTCCTGTTGACTCCCGTCACCATGACGATACGCTCGTGCTGCGTTCGTACGGCCCGGCTCTTCCACTTCGGTCCACAGTCCATACGCAGGGTCCGGCCCCCACCCGGGGCGCGGACCGTCGCAAGGGGGCGAACCCGCCTTGGAGCTCAAGCCTTCCGCTCACCGAGACACCTTCGCGCGCGACCACCTGCCGCCCGCGCACGCCTGGCCGCAGCTCCTCTTCGAACTCCCCGGGCTGGCCTACCCCGACCGGCTCAACTGCGGCGTGGAGCTGCTCGACGCCACCATCGCCCGACTGGGCCCCGACCGCCCCGCCTTCCGCGGCGCCGACGGCACGGTATGGACGTACGGGGAGCTGCACGCCCGGGTGGACCGGCTCGCGCACGTCCTCACCGCCGACCTCGGCGTGGTCCCCGGCAACCGGGTGCTCCTGCGCGGCCCGACCGGCCCCTGGCTCGCCGCGTGCTGGCTGGCCGTGATGAAGGCGGGCGCGGTGGCCGTCACCGTCCTGGCCCAGCAGCGTGCGCAGGAGCTGGCCACGGTGTGCTCCATGGCCCGGGTGAGCCACGCCCTGTGCCAGGCTGAGGTGGTGGACGACCTGGTGAAGGCGGGGGTGCCGGGTCTGCGGATCACCGCGTACGGCGGCGCGGACCCGGGAGACCTGCTGCGCCTGGCCGAAGCCGAACGCCACGCGGAGCCCTTCCCGGCGGTGGAGACCTCCGCCGACGACGTGGCGCTGATCGCCTTCACCTCGGGCACCACCGGGCGCCCCAAGGGCTGCATGCACTTCCACCGCGATCTGCTCGCGGTGGCCGACACCTTCTCCCGGGAGGTGCTGCGCCCCCGCCCCGAGGACGTCTTCGCGGGCAGTCCGCCGCTCGGCTTCACCTTCGGCCTCGGCGGACTGGTGGTCTTCCCGCTGCGGGCCGGCGCCTCGGCGCTGCTGCTGGCGGACGGCTCCCCGCGCCGGCTGCTGCCCGCGCTGGCCGAGCACCGGGTGTCGGTGCTGTTCACCGCGCCCACCGCGTACCGGTCGATGCTGGACACGCTGGGCCCGTACGACACGGGCGCCTACGACCTCTCCGCGCTGCGCCGCTGCGTCTCGGCGGGTGAGAACCTGCCGGCCGCGACCTGGCAGGCCTGGTACGAGCGCACGGGCCTGCGGATCATCAACGGGATCGGCGCCACCGAGCTGCTGCACATCTTCATCTCGGCGGCCGACGAGGACATCCGGCCCGGTACGACGGGCCGCGTGGTGCCGGGCTGGGAGGCCCGGGTGGTGGACGAGGCGGGGCTGCCGGTCCCGGACGAGGTGCCGGGGCTGCTGGCCGTACGGGGGCCGGTGGGCTGCCGCTACCTGGCGGACCCGCGGCAGGGCGAGTACGTACGGGACGGCTGGAACGTCACGGGCGACACCTACGTCCGCGACGCGGAGGGCTATTTCCGCTACGTGGCCCGGGCCGACGACATGATCATCTCGGCGGGGTACAACATCGCGGGCCCGGAGGTCGAGGAGGCCCTGCTGCGCCACCCCGACGTGCTGGAGGCGGCCGTGGTCGGCCGCCCGGACGAGCGGCGCGGGCAGATCGTGGTCGCGTACGCGGTCCCCCGGGAGGGCGCGGTCCTCACCGAGGACGCCCTGCGCACCTTCATGCGGACCGAGCTCGCCCCGCACAAGTGCCCGCGCACCTTCGTCTTCCTGCCCGCCCTGCCGCGTACGGCGACGGGGAAGCTGCAGCGCTTCCGGCTCCGCGATCAGGACGGTCCCGGTCAGGACGGTCTCGGTCAGGAACACGAATTAGAGTGAAGCCGTGGTCGAGCAGCACACCCCGCGATCTCTGATCGTCACGTTCTACGGCGCCTACGGGCGGGCCTTCCCCGGCCCGGTCCCGGTCTCCGCGCTGGTCCGCCTGCTGGGCGCGGCCGGCGTGGACGCGCCGTCCGTCCGCTCGTCGGTGTCCCGGCTGAAGCGGCGCGGCTTCCTGCTGCCCGCGCGCACCGGGGACCGCGCGGCGGGGTACGAGCTCTCCGAGGAGGCCCGCCGGCTCCTGGAGGACGGCGACCGGCGGATCTACGGGGCCACCCGCCCGGCGGAGTCCCAGGAGTGGCTGCTGGCCGTCTTCTCCGTCCCCGAGCAGGAGCGGGCGAAGCGGCACCTGCTGCGCTCCCGGCTCGCCGGGCTCGGCTTCGGCGCGGTGGCGCCCGGCGTGTGGATCGCCCCGGCGCAGTGGGACGGGGAGACCCGCCGCACCCTGGAGCGGCTGCACCTGACGGCGTACGTGGAGCTCTTCCGCGGCGCCCACCTGGGCTTCGCCCCGACCGCGGAGTCGGTGGGCCGCTGGTGGGACCTGGCGGCGCTGGCCAAGCAGCACGAGGAGTTCCTCGACCTCCACGAGCCCGCCCTGCGCGCCCTGCAGACGGGCGCCGCCGACCCCACCCCGGAGGCCGCCTACCGCGGCTACCTCCTCGCCCTGGACACCTGGCGCCGGCTCCCGTACGCCGACCCGGGCCTGCCGCGCGAGCTGCTCCCCTCGGACTGGCCGGGCGACCGCTCGGCGGCGGTCTTCGCGGAGCTCCACGAGCGGCTGCGGGACCTCGGGGCCGGCTTCGTGGAACCGTAGGGGGGGCAGGCGGGCGGGCGCGGCGGCCTGGCCGTCGGGCGGAAAAGAGGCTGCGGGGCGGACCTGCGCGGGTGACCATGTCCCATGCCTTGGACCTTCACCACCGATCTGACGGCCTATCTGGCCGCGGCGCGGCCGGCCGTCGCCGCCGAACCCGTCGCCCACACCTCCCTGCTGACCGTGATCGACGCCCTGGAGCGGCGGGGCCTCGACGCCTACGGGTCCGCCGAGCCCTTCTTCGGCTGGTGGACCGGCGCGGACGGGTCCGTTGCCGGCGCCCTGCTGTGCACCCCGCCGTACCCGCTGCTGATCGGCGCGCTGCCCGCGGAGGCGGTCCGGGAGCTGGGGGCCGCGCTCGCCACCGAGCCGCTGCTGGCCGGGGTCGACGCGGTCAACGCCCGCCGCGAGGACGCGCGGGAGCTGGCCGTCTCCTGGGGGAAGCCGACCGAGGTCGTGGAGGAGAACCGCCTCTACCGGCTCGCCGGGCTCATACCTCCGGATCCCGCCCCGGCCGGGCGGGCCCGCCTCGCCGGGGAGGCGGACCTCCCGCTGCTCCTCGACTGGGTGACCGCCTTCAAGCAGGAGTCCGGCGAGGGCGGGGCCGCCTCCGAGAACGCCCTGCGCGACCGGATCTCGTACGGGGGCATGCTGCTCTGGGAGGACGCCGGGACCCCGGTCTCGCTGGCCGGGTTCTTCCGCCCGGTCGGCGCGGTGGCCCGGATCGGTCCGGTCTACACCCCGCCGGAGCTGCGCGGCCGGGGGTACGCGGCCGGGGTCACGTACGCCGCGACCGAGGCGGCGCACGCGGCCGGCGCGCACGAGGTGCTCCTCTTCGCGGACCTGAAGAACCCCACCAGCAACGGTGTCTACCAGCGCTTGGGCTACACCCCGGTCGAGGACCGGGTGGAGGTGGCCCTGGCATGACCGGCACCGAACCCCTCTGGATGCTCGCCGCGAACGTGGTCCTGTGGCGCCGCTACGGCGAGGGCGGCCAGGGGCAGCGCCCGGGCACGAAGATGTTCAAGGGCGGCTCCAAGGTGTACTTACACGACCGGGTGAGCGGCTGGGAGGACTGCCAGGTCGCCGGCCGGCCGCGACACGGCCGCGGGTACCGCTCGTCGTACGTGGCCACCCGCCACCTGCACGGCTTCCGGCCCGTGCTCGTACGGTCTCCCGCCGTGCTGCGCACCGCCGAGTACTCGGCCTTCGCGGACGAGGCGACCGCGCGGGAGACCGCGGTGGTCGCAGAGCGCATCGCCTGGGAGCTCCGCTCCGGCGCCTGGCCCGACTGGCCGCACCCGGAGCCCTGCCACTGCCACGAGTGCCTGGCCCTGCGGCCGCACCGGTAGACCGCCGGCTACCCCCGCCCCGTCGGCGGCTTGCGGCTGCCGACGCGGTAGGGGGCGGGCCAGGGCGCGGCCGGGCCGGTGTAGGACTGGTCGGCGGCCGCGTGCAGGGTCCAGTGCGGGTCGTAGAGGTGGGGGCGGCCGAGCGCGCAGAGGTCGGCCCGGCCGGCCAGCAGCAGGGAGTTGACGTCGTCCCAGGAGGAGATCGCCCCGACCGCGATCACCGGGACGTTCAGGGCGTTGCGGATCCGGTCGGCGTACGGGGTCTGGTACGCGCGCCCGTACTCGGGGGTCTCCTCCGCCACCACCTGGCCCGTCGAGACGTCGATGGCGTCCGCGCCGTGGGCCGCGAAGGCTCCGGCGATGGCCACCGCCTCCTCGGGCGAGGTGCCGCCGGGGGCCCAGTCGGTGGCCGAGAGGCGGACCGTCATCGGCCGGTCGGCGGGCCAGACGGCGCGGACCGCGTCGAAGACCTCCAGCGGGAAGCGGAGCCGGTTCTCCAGCGGGCCGCCGTAGGCGTCGGTGCGGTGATTGGTCAGCGGGGAGAGGAAGCCGGAGAGCAGGTAGCCGTGCGCGCAGTGCAGTTCGAGCAGGTCGAAGCCGCTGCTCGCGGCCCGGACGGCGGCGGCCGCGAACTCGGAACGGACGGCGGCGAGGTCGGCGGCGCCCATGGCCCGGGGCACGGCCGAGACTCCGGGGCGGTAGGGCAGCGCGGAGGCCGCCACCAGGGGCCAGTTCCCCGCGGGCAGCGGGACGTCCATGCCCTCCCACATCACCCGGGTCGAGCCCTTGCGGCCCGAGTGGCCGAGCTGGACGCCGAGGGCGGTGCCGGGCGCCGAGGTGTGCACGAAGTCGGCGATCCGCGCCCAGGCGGCCGCCTGCTCGGCGGTGTAGAGGCCGGTACAGCCCGGGGTGATCCGGCCCTCGGAGCTGACGCAGACCATCTCCGTCATCACCAGGGCGGCTCCGCCCAGGGCCCGCGCACCGAGGTGCACGAGGTGGAAGTCGCCCGGCACGCCGTCGCCGTCCGCGGCCGAATACATGTCCATCGGGGACACCACGACCCGGTTGCGCAGGGTCAGCCCCCGCAGGGTGAACGGGGTGAACATCGGCGGGGTTCCCGCCGCGTCCCGGCCTGCGTCCGGGCTCCCCTCAGCGGCCTCCGGGCAGCCGAAGTCACGCTCCACCGCTGCGGTGAAGCGCGGATCGCGCAGCCGCAGGTTGCCGTGGGTGACCCGCAGGCTGCGCGTGAGGAGGTTGAAGGCGAACTGCCGGGCCGGCTGGTCCACGTACCCGGCGAGTTCCTCGAACCAGCGCATGCTGGCGGCCGCCGCCCGCTGGGTGGAGGCCACCGCCGGCCGCCGCGCGGCCTCGTAGGCGGCCAGTGCGGCCGGGACGTCCGCCTCGGCCTGCACCGCCCGCGCCAGCGCGAGCGCGTCCTCCACCGCCAGTTTGGTGCCGGAGCCGATCGAGAAGTGCGCGGTGTGCGCGGCGTCGCCGATCAGCACCGTGTTGCCGTGCGACCAGCGCGCGTTGGCCACCGTACGGAACTGCGTCCACGCGGAGCCGTTCCCGCGCAGCGGCCGCCCCCGCAGCGCCTCGCCGAAGATCTTGGCGCAGCGCGCCGCCGATTCCGCCTCGTCGCAGAGGTCGAAGCCGGCGGCGTGCCAGACCTCCTCGCGCATCTCTACGATCACGGTCGAGGAGTCCGCCGCATAGGGGTACGCGTGCAGCTGCATCACCCCGTGCTCGGTCTCGGCGATCTCGAAGCGGAAGGCCTCGAAGGGGAAGTCGGCGGCCAGCCAGATGTACCGGCACCGCCCGCCCGTCACCGTGGGCCCGTAGTGCTCCGCCGCGGCCTCCCGGATCCGGCTGTGCACCCCGTCGGCCGCGACCACCAGGTCGTACGAGGCCGCGAGCGCCCCGGGCTCGGGGGCCGGGGTGCGGAAGCGGAGCCGGACCCCGAGGCCCGCGCAGCGCTCGTGCAGGATCTCCAGGAGCCGGCGCCGCCCGAGCGCGGCGAACCCGTGGCCGCCGGAGGTCAGCAGCCGGCCCCGGTGCACGATGTCGATGTCGTCCCAGCGGACGAACTCTGCGCTCAGGGCCGCGTAGACCACGGCGTCGGCCGCTTCGATGCCGCCGAGCGTCTCGTCGGAGAGGACCACCCCGAAGCCGAAGGTGTCGTCGGGGGCGTTCTTCTCCCATACGTCCACGGCGTGCCCCTGCCGGGCCAGCAGCGCGGCGGCGTAGAGCCCGCCCGGGCCCCCGCCGACCACGGCGACCCGCAGGGCGGCGGCCGTCCGCCCGGTGCTCATCGCGCCGGTGCTCATCGAACTACCTGCCCTTCCACTGGGGCGGCCGCTTCCCGGTGAAGGCGGCGTGGAACTCCCGGTAGTCCTCGCCGTTCATCAGCAGCGCCTGGGTGTTCGCGTCGAGTTCCACCGAGGCGGCGAGCGGCATGTCCAGCTCGGCGGTCAGCAGTGCCTTGGTCTGCGCGTACGCGAGGGCCGGACCGGCGGCGAGGTGCGCGGCGAGCTCCGCCGCGCGCACGGAGGCCCTGCCCTCCTCGGTGACCTCGCTGAGCAGCCCGATCCGCTCGGCCTCCGGCGCCCTGACCTGCTCCCCCAGCATCAGCAGCCGGGTGGCGTGTCCGAGCCCGACGACGCGGGGCAGCAGGTACGCAGCGCCCATGTCCCCGCCGGAGAGGCCGACGCGGGTGAAGAGGAAGGCGAAGCGGGCGGTGGGGTCGGCGATGCGGAAGTCGGCGGCGAGCGCGATGACGGCCCCGGCGCCGGCGGCGATCCCGTGGACGGCGGCGATGACCGGGAAGGGGCATTCGCGCAGGGCGCGCACGACCTGGCCGGTCATCCGGTTGAAGTCGAGGAGCTGGGCGGTGTCCATGGCGAGGGTGGCGCCGATGATCTCGTCGACGTCGCCTCCGGAGCAGAAGCCGCGCCCTTCGCCGCCGAGCACGAGGGCGCGTACGGACCGCTCCCGGGACAGTTCGGCGAGCAGGTCGCGCAGGTCGGCGTAGGCGCCGAAGGTGAGCGCGTTGAGCTTCTCGGGGCGGTCGAGGGTGACGGTGGCGACGCCGTCCCGCCGGTCCACCCGGAGGTGTTTCCAGCGTTCGGTCGCGGGTGTGGAACCGAGGAAGGGACTCACCTTCCGAAGGTATCACCGGTCCATGACTGTCGTCAGGGAAGCGCGATAACCGTGGGTCGGCGTTACGGGCCTGGGCGCCACACGCACCGAAGGTCCCGAGCCGTTGTGCCCGACGTCCCTTGCGATCACGTCGGGGTGCCCTACGGCATGACATTTCCACTTCGTATCGTTGAAAGCAGGATTTCCCCCGCCCCTACGACCCCACGGAACGGACGGTCCTGCCTTGCCCGACGCCTCCGCCTGGCGGATAGCCCTGCCGCACACGACAGCGGCCGTACCCATCGCCCGCGCCCTCGTCCGTACGGCCCTCGCCGACATCGACGCACCCGCCGACAGCGACACCGCCGAACTGCTCACCGCCGAACTGGTCGCCAACGCCGTGGAGCACACCCCCGGCGACGCCCCCATCGAGCTCGTCGTGGAACTGCTGGCGAACGGCTGCCAGGTCGAGGTCCACGACGGGGATCCGCAGCCCCCCGCCGACCTGACCGCCCCCGGCCCGGACGACGCCCATCCCGACCCCTGGCAGGAGCACGGCCGCGGCCTGCTGCTGATCCGGACCCTGAGCTCCGCCTGCGGCCACCGGGCCACCCCGCACGGCAAGGCCGTGTGGTTCACCCTGCCGTCCCGGCCGGCCCGCTAGCCCCGCCGCATGACTATGCGGCCGGCTCCGCCAGGGTCGCGACGAGCACGGCCTTGATGGTGTGCAGCCGGTTCTCGGCCTCGTCGAAGACGACGGAGTGCGCGGACTCGAACACCTCGTCCGTCACCTCCAGCGACTCCAGCCCGTGCCGCTCGTGGATCTCCCGGGCCACCTTGGTGCCGAGATCGTGGAACGCCGGCAGGCAGTGCATGAACTTCACGTCCGGGTTCCCGGTGGCGCGCAGCACGTCCATGGTGACGGCGTACGGGCTCAGCGCCTCGATCCGCTCGTCCCAGACCTCCTTGGGCTCCCCCATGGACACCCAGATGTCGGTCACCACGAAATCGGCCTGCCCGACGCCCTCCGCGAGGTCCTCGGTGAGCGTGATCCGGGCGCCGCTGGCGGCCGCCAGCTCGCGCGCCGCGGCCACCACGGGCTCGGCCGGCCAGTAGTGCCGCGGCGCGACGATCCGTACGTCCATGCCCAGCAGCGCGCCGGTCACCAGGTACGAGTTGCCCATGTTGAACCGGGCGTCGCCGAGGTAGGCGAAGGCGATCCGCTCCAGCGGCTTGGAGCAGTGCTCGGTCATCGTGAGCACGTCGGCCAGCATCTGGGTGGGGTGCCAGTCGTCGGTGAGGCCGTTGAAGACGGGCACCCCGGCGTGGGCGGCGAGCTGCTCGACGGCGTCTTGCGCGTCACCCCGGTACTGGATGCCGTCGAACATCCGGCCCAGCACCCGCGCCGTGTCCTTGACCGACTCCTTGTGGCCCATCTGGGAGCCGGAGGGATCGAGGTACGTGGTGTGGGCACCCTGGTCGGCGGCGGCGACCTCGAAGGCGCAGCGGGTGCGCGTCGAGGTCTTCTCGAAGATCAGGGCGATGCTCTTGCCCTGGAGCCGGCGCCGCTCGGTCCCGGCCTTCTTGGCCGCCTTGAGTTCGGCGGCGAGCTCGACCAGGCCGCGGAACTCGGCGGCGGTGAAGTCGAGCTCCTTCAGGAAACTGCGGCCGACGAGATCGGTGGCCATGGGGACTCCAAAGTCACGGTGACGGGATTCTGGAAGTCTATACGATGCTCTGCATTGATATACAGAGCAGATATGCAGACCTGTCGTGGCACCGCCCCGAACGGCGCTACGTGGCGTCCCGCTCCACCGGGCAGCTCATGCAGCGCGGCCCGCCCCGCCCCCGCCCCAGCTCACTGCCCGGGATCTCGATCACCTCGATGCCTTGCTTGCGCAGGTGGGTGTTGGTCGTGACGTTCCGCTCGTACGCGACGACCACGCCCGGCTCCACGGCCAGCACGTTGCAGCCGTCGTCCCACTGCTCGCGCTCGGCGGCGTGCACGTCCTGGGTGGCCGTGAGCACCCGGATCGCGTCCAGCCCGAGGGCGGCGGCGATGGCCCGGTGCATGTGCTCCGGCGGGTGGTCGGTCACCTTCAGCTCGCTCGCTTCGGCACCCGGCTCGATCGTGTAGGAGCGCAGCATGCCCAGGCCCGCGTACTGGGTGAACGTATCCGCGTCGACCATCGTCATCACCGTGTCCAGGTGCATGAACGCCCGCCGCTTGGGCATGTCGAGCGCCACGATCGACGTCGCCGACCCGGCGGCGAACAGCCCGCGCGCCAGCATCTCCACCGCCTGCGGGGTGGTCCGCTCGCTCATCCCGATCAGCACGGCGCCGTTGCCGATGACCAGGACGTCGCCGCCCTCGATGGTGGACGGGTAGTCGGCCTGCCCCTGCGACCAGGTGTGGAAGGGCCCGGAGCCGGTGAAGAGCGGGTGGTGCTTGTAGATGGCCTCGAAGTGCACGGTCTCGCGCTGCCGGGCCGGCCAGCGCATCGCGTTGATGGACACCCCGTCGTAGATCCAGGCGGAGGTGTCCCGGGTGAAGAGGTGGTTGGGCAGCGGCCCCAGCAGGAATCCGTCCAGGTCCAGGGCGTGGAAGCGGACCGACACCGGCTCCGCGTGCCGCTCCAGGAACTCCCGCTTGGTCATCCCGCCGACCAGCGCCTCGGCCAGGTCCGCCGAGGACAGCCCGTCGAAGACCGCGCGCAGGTGGTCGGTGGCGAGCGGACCGTACTCCTTCTCGTCGAAGACCCGGTCCAGGACGAGGTGTCTCGCCTCCGGGATGTCCAGGGCCTCCACCAGCAGGTCGCCGAAGAGGTGGACCTCCACGCCCCGGTCGCGCAGGACGTCGGCGAAGCCGTCGTGCTCCTGGCGGGCCCTGCGCACCCACAGCACGTCGTCGAAGAGCAACGCGTCCTTGTTGCTCGGTGTGAGCCGCTTCAGCTCCAGGTCGGGCCGGTGGAGGATGACGCGGCGAAGCCGCCCGGTCTCGGAATCGACATGGAATCCCATGCCGTACACGTTCGCAGACCGGGCGGCTTTTTGACGCGGCGTCGGCCCAGCGGGTTCAGCGCAGGCCGAGGAGGGCCGTCGGCGCGCCGATGACCGAGGGGGAGATCACGCCCAGCTTGGGCGGGGTCAGGTCGGGCAGACCGTAGTTGGCGGCGTTCGGCATCGTCAGCGGGGAGCCGACGACCGCGCCGGGCCCGTCGGTGAGCAGGGTGGTGGCCGGGGACGCCACGGAGCCCTCGCCGTCCGTCCTCGACTCACCCAGCAGGTTCGGCACCGGAGAGGTGACGAGGGTGTCACCGAGCTCGGTACTGACCGGAACCACCGGGAGCAACGGGGACGGGAGCATCTCCCCGGTGTGGAAGCGGGGCGCCTCGGGCGCTCCGACGACCGGTACCGGCACTCCGGTGGCCAGGTGTGGGACGTCCACGCCGAGCGTGGTCCGCACCGCGTCCAGGGGGACTCCCACCGGCACCGCGTCGGCCATGGCCGGGGTGGCCGCGCCTGCCGCGGCCATACAGGTCATGAGTGCCGCAATGCTTCCGCGCGCGGTCATCTTCATAGGTGACGTTCCGTCCTTCCAAGGTCGCGGACATTCCGCTGCCCTGGATGAACGATCCCGCCGGTGGTTTTCCCGGAGTTCTCCGCGAAAGTTCCCCCATACGACCTAATGAGCGGCCGTACGGGGGTCCTTCCTTGACGCCGGGTGTTCCGGCCAGGCGCCGTCAGAGCCGCGGGTCCACCGGCTCCGACTCCAGCGCGAGGACGGCGAAGACCGCCTCGTGGACCCGCCACAGCGGCTCCCCCGCCGTCAGCCTGTCCAGGGCCTCCAGGCCGAGCGCGTACTCGCGCAGGGCGAGGGAGCGCTTGTGCCCGAGGTGGCGCTGACGCAGCCGCTCCAGGTGGTCCGGACGCGTGTACTCGGGACCGTAGATGATCCGCAGGTACTCGCGTCCGCGCACCTTCACCCCCGGCTGCACGAGCCGGCCCTTGCCGTCCTTGGCGTACGCCTGGAGCGGTTTGACGACCATGCCCTCGCCGCCGGCGGCCGTCAGCTCAAGCCACCAGTCGGTGCCCGCCCGTACCGAGGCCTCGTCGGCCGTGTCCACCAGGATCCGGCCGGTGCGGCGCAGCAGTCCGGTCCCGGCGGCCTCGTCGGCGGCGACGAGCCGGTCCAGCCAGAACAGCTGCTCGTCGTGGGGTACGGCCGCCAGCGAGCGGCCGGCCGCCGCCAGCAGCTGGAACGGGGCGAACCGTACGCCGTCCAGCCCGTCGGTGCTCCAGCAGTAACGCCGGTACGCCTCGGTGAACTTCGCCGCGTCGGCGGCCCGTCCGCGCTGGCGCTCCAGGATCTCCCCGGTGTCGACGCCCCGGGCCGCGGCCGCCTCCAGGGCGGCGATGGCGTCCGGGAAGACGGCGCCGGAGGCCGCGCCCACGGCGGCGTACTGGTTGCGCAGCAGGCCGGCGGACTTCAGCGACCAGGGCAGCAGTTCGCCGTCGACGAGCAGCCAGTCCGTATCGAGTTCCTCCCACAGCCCGGCATCGGTGACCGCCGAGCGGAGCCGGGCGAGGACCTCCTCGGTGACCTCGGGGTCCTTGAAGAAGGGCCGCCCGGTGCGGGTGTACACGGACCCGGTGGGACCGTCGACCCCGAACCGCTCGCGAGCCGCGTCGGCGTCCTTGCAGAGCAGCACCGTGGCGCGGGAGCCCATGTGCTTCTCCTCGCAGACGACCTGGGCGATGCCGTCCTTGCGGTACTGCGCGAAGGCCTCGGCCGGGTGCTCCAGGTAGTGCTCATCAGCGGCTCCGCCGCGGGCCTCGACCTGCGAGGTGGCGGTCGGCGCCATGGTCGGCGGGAGGTACGGCACCAGGCGCGGGTCCACGGCGAAGCGGCTCATCACCTCCAGGGCGGCGGCCGCGTTCTCCTCGCGGACGTTGACGTTGCCCAGGTGCCGGGTCTCGACGATCCGGCGGCCCTGCACGTCGGCGAGGTCCAGCGGACGGCCGTCGTGGCCGCCGGGCACCTCGGTGACGAGCGGCTTGACCGGCTCGTACCAGACCTTCTCGGCCGGTACGTCGACCAGTTCGCGCTCGGGCCAGCGCAGCGCGGTCATCTTCCCGCCGAAGACGGCTCCGGTGTCGAGGCAGATGGTGTTGTTGATCCAGGCGGTGTTCGGGACCGGCGTGTGGCCGTAGACCACGACGGCCTTGCCCCGGTAGTCCTCGGCCCACGGGTAGCGCACGGGCAGCCCGAACTCGTCGGTCTCGCCGGTGGTCTCCCCGTACAGGGCGTGCGAGCGCACCCGGCCGGAGGTGCGGCCGTGGTACTTCTCGGGCAGCCCGGCGTGACAGACCACGAGCCGGCCGCCGTCGAGGACGTAGTGGCTGACCAGGCCCTGGATGAAGGTGCGGACCTCCTGGACGAACTCCGGCGGCTCCTTGTCGAGCTGCTCGATCGTCTCGGCCAGGCCGTGGGTCCGCTGGACCTTGGACCCCTTGAGGTGGCGGGCGAGCTTGTTCTCGTGGTTGCCGGGCACGCACAGGGCGTTGCCGGAGCCGACCATCCCCATCACCCGGCGAAGGACGCCCGGGCTGTCCGGGCCGCGGTCGACGAGGTCGCCGACGAACACGGCGGTGCGGCCCTCGGGGTGGGCGCCGTCCTCGTAGCCCAGCTCGGCGAGCAGGGTCTCCAGCTCGGAGGCGCAGCCGTGGATGTCGCCGATGATGTCGAAGGGGCCGGTGAGGTGGGTGAGGTCGTTGAAGCGCTTCTCCAGGACCACCTCGGCCGACTCGACCTCCTCGGGCGTCCGCAGCACGTGCACCTTGCGGAAGCCCTCGCGCTCCAGCCCGCGCAGCGAGCGCCGCAGATCGCGGCGGTGGCGCTGGATGACGGCGCGCGGCAGCTTGGCCCTCTCGGGGCGGGCCGCGTTGCGCTCGGCGCAGACCTCTTCGGGCAGGTCGAGGACGATCGCGATGGGCAGGACGTCGTACTCGCGGGCGAGCTGGACCAGCTGCCGGCGGGACTCGGCCTGGACGCTGGTGGCGTCAACCACGGTGAGGCGGCCGGCGGCGAGCCGCTTGCCCGCGATGTAGTGCAGGACCTCGAAGGCGTCCTTGCTGGCGCTCTGGTCGTTCTCGTCGTCGGCGACCAGGCCCCGGCAGTAGTCGGAGGAGATGACCTCGGTGGGCTTGAAGTGGGTGCGGGCGAAGGTGGACTTGCCCGAGCCGGTGGCCCCGATCAGGACGACGAGGGACAGGTCGGTGACGGGAAGTACGCGCTTGCGGTCGGTGGTGGCACTGATACCGGTGTCGGTGGTCATGCTGCCTCGCCCTCCTTCGGGGTGTCGGTGCCGGTGGTTGCGGTATTCGGGGTGTCCAGGGTGAAGACGGCCATCTGGGTCGGCGGCCCCACCTCGGGGTCGTCGTCCCCGACGGGCAGGTACCGGACCGAGTAGCCGTGCCGGGAGGCGACGGCCCCGGCCCAGGCCCGGAACTCCTCGCGGGTCCACTCGAAGCGGTGGTCGCCGTGGCGGACGTGCCCGGCGGGCAGGGTCTCCCAGCGGACGTTGTACTCGACGTTCGGAGTGGTCACGAGGACCGTGCGGGGGCGGGCCGAGCCGAACACCGCATACTCCAGGGCGGGCAGCCGCTCCAGGTCCAGGTGCTCGATGACCTCGCTGAGCACGGCCGCGTCGTACCCCGTGAGCCGCTTGTCGGTGTACGCGAGCGAGCCCTGCGTCAGGCGGACGCGGGAGCTCTGGCGCTCCCCCATCCGCTCCAGCCGCAGCCGCTTCGCGGCGATGTTCAGCGCCCGGACGGACACGTCCACGCCGACGATCTCGGTGTACGCCGGGTCCTTGAGCAGCGCCTGCACCAACTGGCCCTGTCCGCAGCCCAGGTCGAGGACGCGGGCCGCACCGGCCGCTCCCAGCGCGGCGAGGATCGCCTCGCGGCGCAGCACCGCGAGCGGTACGGGCTTCTCCTCCGTATCGGTGGTCTCGTCGACCGCGTTGTCGATCTCCTCCACCTCGCTGCCGTCGGCCTCGGCGAGGCGGACCAGCTCCAGGCGCTCCAGGGCGTCCTGGGTGAGCCGCTTGTGGCGGGCCAGGTAGCGGGAGGTGATCAGCCCGCTCTCCGGGTGCTCGGCGAGCCAGCCTTCTCCGGCGCGCATCAGCTTGTCCACCTCGTCGGAGGCGATCCAGTAGTGCTTGGAGTCGTCGAGGACGGGCAGCAGGACGTACAGCCCGCGCAGCGCGTCGGAAAGCCGCAGCTCGCCCTCCAGGACGAGGCGTACGTACCGGGAGTCGCCCCACTCCGGGAAGGTCTCGTCGAGCGCGACCGGGGTGACCGTGACCGACTCCCAGCCGATCGGGCCGAACAGCCGGTGCACGAGCTCGGCGCCGCCCCGGGCGGGCAGCACCGGGACCTCGATGCGCAGCGGGCGCACCTCGTCCGGCAGCTCCGGGCGGGCCGCGCACTGCCCCTTCAGCGCGCTGCGGAACACGCCGCTCAGGGCGACGGCCAGCAGCGAAGAGGCGGCGTAGGGGCGGTCGTTGACGTACTGCGCGAGCGCGGCGTCCGGGGTGCCGCCCTGGCCCTTGCCCTGACCGCGCCGCACGAGCGCGACGGGATCCACCTCCAGGAGCAGACCCGCCGTGCACCGCTCGTCCGTGGCTTCGGGGTAGAAGACGTGGGCGGTGCCGTGGGAGGTGGAGAACGCCTGCGTCTTACCGGGGTGCTTGTGCAGCAGGAAGCCCAGGTCGGTGGCGGGGCGCTCGGCCGTGCCGGTCGTGGAGATCGTCAGGAACATGCGAGCGATTCTTGCTGGTCACCGGCGTTGCCCGCGCCTTATTTTCCGGCGTCGCCTACCGTCGAAACATGAGCGGCATCGTCGTTGTGTACGAGCTCGACCAGCCGGGGGCGGGATCCGTCCGCCGGGTGCACGCCGCGCCCACCGCCCCCGGAGGCGGCTCCGAGCGCGGCCCGCGGACCATGTGCGGCAAGGACACCTTCGCCATGGAAACGGCCGACTGGAAGCCGTCCGAACATCCGGACGCCTGGTGCCCGCCGGAGTACGCCGACGCGGCGTGCCCCGGCTGTGAGGCGGTGATGAGCGAGGACTAGGCCGCGACACCCTCCGCGATCGGCCGGTGCGATCAGCGGGGGCGATCGGCGGCCCCAAGGGTGATGACGTATCCATCATGACAGGTCAGAGGCCGTTTTCGTAGGACGGACGGCACAGCCGATCAGCCTTGTCCGGGGCCCTGCGCGGCTCACAGAATCTCCCTCATGAATCCCACGGAGAACATCAATCACGACGCCGTGCTGCGAGCCCGGGTGGCCCTCCTCGGATCGGGCACGCTGCCCGTCCGGGAGCGGGTGGCCGCCTATCGCGTCCTCGTCCGGGTGAGTCCGTTGGCCTATCTGCCCCTGCTGGCGGCCGCGTTGTTCGCGTACAGCCGTCAGGAGTTCGCCCACCGGCCCGGGATAGCGCTTGCCCTGCGTGCCGAGTCCGTCGCCGCCGCGCGCCGGATGTGCGCGCTGGAGCCCGAGGAGACCCAGCTGCTCCTCACCTCGCTGGTGCACTACCGCGAACAGCTGCTCCTGATGGAGCGTCCGGAGGAACTGGCCTCCGTGGAGGCGGAGATGACCGCGCTCGCGGCCTCGGGCGGCGGGTCGCTCGGCGTGCGCTGGGACCTCAGCGGAGCGTAGCGGCCAGTTCCGCGATGCGGCCGGGGCCGATGCGGCAGCAGCCGCCGATGAGGCGGGCGCCGGTCCGGCGCCAGGCGGCCGTGGGCCAGGGGACGGGGGTGGCCGGGGCCCGCCAGGTGCCGGTCGCCGCCTCCCACGCCGAGCCGTCGTTGGGATACGCCAGCAGCGGTTTGGCGGTGGCGGCGGCGGCCGCTTCGAGTGCGGGCAGCACCTCGGCGGGGTCGCAGCAGTTCACGCCGACGGCGATGACCTGCGGGGACCCGGCGGCGAGGGCGAAGGCCTCGGGCAGGGGCTGCCCGGCCCGGGTGCGGCCGCCGGCCACCGTGTAGCTCAGCCAGGCGCGGGCGCCGGTCTCCGCGAGGACGGTGAGCAGGGCTTCGGCCTCGGTGGCGTCCGGGACGGTCTCCAGGGCCAGCACGTCGGGGCCCTCGGCGAGCAGCGCCGCGATCCGGGGCCGGTGGAAGTCGGCGAGCTCCCGCACGCCCAGGCCGTACCGGCCCCGGTACTCGGAGCCGTCCGCCAGCACCGCCCCGTACGGGCCCACGGACGCGGCGACCCACACCTCGCGCTCCGCCGCCCGGGCCGCCGCGTCGGCCAGCCGCACGCTGCGCCGCAGCAGGGCCGTCGTGCGCTCCGGGCCGTAGCCGTGCCGGGCGAAGGCGGCGTACCCCACCTGGTAGCTCGCGGTGATCAGCACCTCGGCGCCGGCCCGCGCGTAGGCGGTGTGGGCGGCCGTCACCTGCTCCGGACGCTCGGCGAGGACCCGGCCCGTCCAGAGGCCGCCGGACAGATCGCAGCCCTGGTCGGCGAGCTGGTTGCTCAGCCCGCCGTCCAGGAGCACGGTCCGCCCGCCGGGGCCGGCCAGGGCCTCGGCGAGGGGGCGGGACGCGCGGGGCACGGTCGCCGTCCCCGTCAGCCGAGCTGGGACTGGACCCGGGAGGAGATCAGCTCCAGGTGGTCCAGATCGCCGAGGTCGAGCAGCTGGAGGTAGAGGCGGGAGGAGCCGACCGCCTCGTAGGCGCCGATCCGGTCGACGACCTCGGCCGGGGAGCCCGCCAGGCCGTTGGCCTTGAGCTCCGCCACGTCCCGGCCGATGGCGGCGGCCCGGCGGGCCACCTCGGCGTCGTCCTTGCCCACGCACACGACGAGGGCGTTGGAGTACACGAGGTCGCCGGGCTTGCGGCCGGCCTCCGCGACGGCCGCGCGGACCCGGCCGAACTGCCGCTCGCTGTCCGCGATCGAGGCGAACGGCATGTTGAACTCGTCCGCGTACCGGGCGGCCAGGCGCGGGGTGCGCTTCGCGCCGTGGCCGCCGATCAGGACCGGGATCTTGGCCTGGGCCGGCTTGGGCAGCGCCGGGGAGTTCTCCACCTGGTAGTGGACGCCCGTGTAGTCGAAGGTGGCGCCGGGCTCGGTGGCCCACAGGCCGGTGACGATCTCGAGCTGTTCCTCCAGCCGGGCGAGGCGCTCGGCCGGGAAGGGAATGCCGTACGCCTTGTGCTCCTCCTCGAACCAGCCCGCTCCCAGGCCGAGTTCGATCCGGCCGCCCGACATCTGGTCGACCTGCGCGACCTGGATGGCTAGCACCCCGGGGAGCCGGAAAGTGCCGGCCGTCATCAGCGTGCCCAGCCGGATCCGCTGGGTCTCGCGCGCCAGGCCGGCCAGGGTGATCCAGGCGTCGGTGGGACCGGGCAGCCCGTCGGCCACACCCATGCGCAGGTAGTGGTCCGAGCGGAAGAAGGCTCCGAAGTGGAGCTCTTCGGCGGCCTTGGCGACGCGGAGCAGAGTCTCGTAGCTCGCGCCCTGCTGGGGCTCGGTGAAGATACGGAGGTCCATGTCTCCATCCTGCCCTTTCGGCCCCGGCCGGGTGAATCTGAGTCGGCCGGGCGGTCGCCGCCGCCCGCGCCAGTGACCAGCCCGGATGGGGATCGTTGGCTCGGACGGAGCCGGACCGCCCGGCCCGCGCGCCGGCGGCCATCGCCGGTGCGTCCACCGCCCCCTTCCGCCCCGGAAGGGCCAGGGCCGAGGAGGCCGCCATGTCCCAGGAGTCCGCGCCGGAGATCCGCCGTCAGGACTGTCAGACCGGGCAGGCAGCGCACGACCACGCACGCCAGGAGTCCGCGGTACCCGCCCAGGGCGGCGCGCCGAAGGGCCTGCTGCAGCAGATGGAAGAGCTGATGGCAGCGCTGAACGCCGACCTCTCACAGCTCGACGCCGACCTCCAGTCCTCCACCGATCGCAGCCCCGGCACCGCGCTGCCCCAGGGCGGCCGCACCCGGGAGAGCGAGGACCGCCCGTCCTACCGGTCCTCCTGACCGAACGGGTCCCGTCGCGCGCGGCGGGACCCCACCGACACACCCCGGCACCGGCACACATCGGCACCGGCACACCCCGGCTCAGGCCACTCCGGAGGCGGATCCCCGCTCGCGCACGGCCATCCGCCGCAGGATCGCCCGGACCCGGTCGCTCGACTCGTCGGCCGCGTCTATCGACTCTATGCACTGCCAGTACAGACCCTCGTCGTCCGTCCCGCAGGCCACCCCGACCAGCGCTATGCCCACTTCGCCGAGCAGCGCCTGGAGCCCGAGCAGCGCCTGCCGGACGTCCGTCACCTCGGTCAGCTGCGCCGCCCGGGGCGGTAGATCGGGCGCATAGCCCTCGCCGCGCAGGGCCGCCCGGTCGAGCACCCCGCAGCCTCTGCCCCCCGCTTCACCCAGCCCCCGTGCCTCCGCTCTCAGCTCCGGCGGCCCGGTGACCGCCAGCCAACTCCCTATGCCCTGCGCGAGGGCCTGTGCCTGCCAGGCCTCGCCCACGATGTCCCAAGCAGCCCCGCTCTGCGCCAGCGCGTGCCGGCCGGCTGCGATGAGCCGTACCGCGTCCATATGCCGTCCCCCGTCCGCACGACATCTCGCCGTTCTCTCCACTACCCAGAGTGAGGGCAACGGGCCGGTAAAGCCAGGGGTATTCGGAAATTGTGGACACAAACATGGTTGTGGATAACGCCATCACTCCGAAGAGTGACGATCTGTCCCCGGTGCACCCGGGACGGGGAAGCGCAGCTCGTTCCGCTCGATCTTCGCGGCGAGCGCATCCAGCACATCGACCCCGAGGACCTCACAGAACTGCAGCAGGTAGGCGAGCACGTCGGCCACCTCATCGGCCACTCTGTGTGCGGTGTCCGGCTTCTCCATGACCTTGGCGGACTGTTCCGGCGTCAGCCACTGGAAGATCTCCACCAGTTCGGCCGCCTCGACGCTCAGCGCCACCGCCAGGTTCTTGGGCGTGTGGAAGGGCTCCCACCCGCGCGCCGCCGCGAACTCGGCGAGCCTCCGCTGGAGCCGGTCGATCCGCTCGCCGGCCCCCTTGTCTTCCCCGGTCACTCCACGCTCTTCACTCATGCCCCCAGGTCTACCACCGAGACCCCCGCGACCCCCCGGGCGGCCGTCGCGCAGGCCTCGCCGGCCGAGGCCGCCAGCCTGACCTGCCCGCGCCCGCACGCCAGTACGGCCAGCCGCAGTAGTTCGGCGGTCTGCCGGCCGTCCAGGTCCCGGTCGAAGCCGTCCGCGAGCACCGTCAGAGCCTGTCGCGCGGTGGGAAGTTCGGCCGCCGGATCCACGTCCAGGACCCCCGGCCCGGTCAGCAGCACCAGCGCCAGGGCGAGGAAGCGCAGCTCGCCCGCGCCCAGCCGGGCCAGCTCGGTGGCGGGCCTCCCGGGGCCGCGGTCGAGCAGGCCGGTGACCGGGCCGCCCTCGGGAGCCCGTACGTCCAGTCCGGCCACCCGCCCCGCGCAGCCGGTACGGGCGGCCCCGGTCAGCAGCCCGTACCGGGTGCCGCATTCCAGGCGGGTCCGGCGCAGCACGTCGGCCAGGTTGGCGCAGTCGCCCAGCAGCCGCCCCCGCCCCGGCGCGACCGGCTCCCGCATCCGCTCCGGGCGGGGGTCGCAGGGGAACACCGAGCGCAGCGCGACCACCACTTGCTCGGCGGCGGCCAGCACCCGCCGCTGCCCCTCGGTGGCCCCGGCCACGCGCAGCGGGAGCAGCGCGGTCCCGAGCCGGTCGTCGGGCAGCGGGGCCCGGGTGACCCCGGTGGCCCCGCCCGTCAGCCAGGCCGCCTGGACGGACCGCCGCCCGGGGTCGCGCAGAGCGGTGGCGAGGAGGACCTGCCCGTCCACCGAGAGCCGTTCACCGACGATCCGCAGCGCGGGCTCCGCCTGGACGGCGAGGTCGAGCCGGACCGGCCCGGCGGGGCCGTCGACCGTACAGCCGATCCGGAACCCCCGGCGCCGCTCTGCGTCGGGCACCGCCCCGTCGGGGATCCGGGCCCGCGGATCGGGGAACACCTCCTCCAGGGTGGCCCCGGCACCCAGAGCCGCCAGGGCCGCGTAGGCCTCCAGCGCCTGGGACTTGCCGCTCCCGCTCGGCCCGGCGAAGAGGGTGACGGGACCGAGCGCGAACCGGGCCCGGCGGTGCGTCCCGTAGGCGGAGAGCCGCAACTCGGTGACGGCCGGCCGCAGATGCGCGGCGCCTGCGGCGAGCGGAACCTGGACCGCAGCCGGGGCCGAAGCCTGAGCCGGAACCTGAGCCGAGGCCGAGGCCGAAGCCTGAGCCGGAACCTGAGCCGAGGCCGAGGCCGAGGCCGGGGCCGAGGTCGGGGCCGGGGCCGAGGCCGGGGCCGAGGCCGGCGCGGGCGCCGGGGACGGAACCCGGGCCGACGCAGGCGCCGGAGCCGCGGCCGGAGCCGGAGCCGCGGCCGGAGCCGGGACGCGGACCGCGGCTAACCCCGGGCCGGCGGGCACGGCCGGAGCCGCGGAAGTGGCGGGCGCGGCGGGAGGCGTGGAAGCCGAAGGCCCGGTCAGCGCGGCGGGAGGCGTGGAGGGAGTCGTCGGTACGGCAAGGCGCGAGGTCATGCGCGGGACGGTACGGGCCGTCGGACCCCCCGTGGGTCCGGCGAACCGTTCCGCCCGCGGGCACTTCCTACGATCGGGGGACGACCGCGGCCGCGATCCCCTCCACCTCGGTCCCGACGGGCGCCAGCAGGAAGACGTTCCGGTCGACCCGGTGCATCCCGCTGCCCAGCCCGAAGACCACGCCACTGCTGAAGTCCAGGATGCGCTTGGCCACTTCGCCGTCCGCACCCGTGAGGTCCAGCAGCACCGGGATCTGCGCGATCAGGTACTCCGCCACCTCCCGCGCGTCCGCGAAGACCTGGACCCGGATCACCACGAAGCGCCGCTGCTCCGCCGCGGACGCCCCCGGAACCGTGGGGATCGTGCGGTGATCCACCCGGGAGGGCCACTCGTTGCGGCTCCGCAGGGGGACCACCTGCGCGAGCCCCTCCCACTGTTCGTCGGTGACGTCGTACCTGCTCACCAGGCCGCCTCGGCCTTGCGCTTCATGTGCATCCCCCCATCCTCTCGCGTTTCACCCGTTCAGCCCAACACCGACACGAGGCAGCCGAGACGCCCCGCCGACCGCCCCCGTCTACCCCTCACGCACCGAGTAGGTTAGGTTAGGCATACCTAAGTACGTGCCATCTCGCCACTCGGGACGACGGAGATCCACATGCACCTGCCCCTGCCGCTGCCCACCGACGCCGAGCGGGTCCGGTCCGTCCTGGCCGCCGCCCACTCCATGACCGTCGTCACCGACGGGCAGCGCACGGAGATCCGCCACCTCGACGGCACCGATCCCCTCGGCCGGCTGCACCTGCACCCCGCCGAGCCGGGCGGCCGCGCAGAGCACCGCCCCGCGATCCGGCTGGAGTTCACGGACATCGCGCCCACTCCCGTACGGGACCGCGTGCGCGCCCGGGTCACCCTCGTCGGGCGCCTGCTCACCCCTTACACCGACGGGGGCGCCGAGGGCTCCGACTCCACCTGCGTGGAGTTCGGCCGGGCCGTCCTGGAAACCGCCGACGGCGCCCGCTCGTACGTCGGCCTCGACGAGCTGGACGCGGCCCGCCCCGACCCGCTCGCCCCCTACGAGGCCGGGATGCTCACCCACCTCCTCGACGACCACGCCGAACTCGTCACCCTCCTCCTGCGCCTGGTCCGGCCGCAGCCGTCGGCGGGCCCGGGGGCCGAGCCCGCCGTCCTGCGCGCGCTGCCCCTCGCCATGGACCGGTACGGGATCACCCTGCGCCTGGAGGAACGCCGCGGCCACCGCGACGTACGGATCCCCTTCCCCTCCCCGCTCGACGACGTGGAGCAGTCCGGGGCACAGATCCAGGCCCTGTTCAGCGCGGCCCGGCGCAGCTCGCACCGCAATACGCTGCCCGCCTGAACGGCCCTCCACGGAACGGGTGATTCCGGAAAAAGGGCCCCTCGGGCTCGGAATACGGGCGCCGGGACCCCCGTTGGGGATGATCATGAAGGCAATCACATACACCGCATACGGAACGCCTGACATCCTCACCCTCACCGAGGTTCCGGAGCCCAAGGTCGCTCCGGGCGAGGTCCTCGTCCGCGTCAAGGCCACCGGCGTGAACCCGGTGGACTGGAAGCTCGCCTCCGGGTACCTCGACTCGATCCTGGAAGTCCGCTACCCGGTCATACCCGGCTGGGACGTCGCCGGCGTGGTCGAGGCGGTCGGCGAGGACACCTTCGACTACGCCGTCGGCGACGAGGTCTACGGCTACGTCCGCAAGGAGTGGGTGGAGCTGGGCACTTACGCCGAGCTGGTCTCCGCCCCCGTCCGCACCCTCGCCCGCAAGCCGCGCGAGCTGACCTTCGAGCAGGCCGCCGGCATCCCGCTGGCCGGGCTCACCGCCCTGCAGTCGCTCACCCGCGTGGACCTGAAGGCGGGCGAGACCGTACTCATCCACTCCGCCGCCGGCGGCACCGGCTCCTTCGGCGTGCAGATCGCCGTCGCGCTCGGCCTGCGCGTCATCGGCACGGCCGGCGCGCACAACCACGACTACCTGCGCTCGCTCGGCGCCGAGCCGGTCCTGTACGGCGAGGGCTTCGCCGACCGGGTCCGCGAGCTGGCGCCCGAAGGGGTGGATGCCGCCCTGGACTTCTTCGGCGACGACGTCATCCCGGCACTCCAGTCCCTGGTCAAGGAGCGGCACCAGGTGGTGTCCATCGCCGACTACAACGCGGCCGCCCAGGGCGCGCATCAGCTGTGGGTCCGCCCGGACACCGCCGACCTGACCTTCCTGGCCGAGCTCGCGGACGAGGGCAAGCTCACGGTCAACGTGGAGCACGCCCTGCCGCTCGCCGAGGCGGCGAAGGCCTGGGAACTGAGCGCCACGGGCCGCACCCGCGGCAAGATCGTCCTCACGGTCTGACCCGGGGCCCTGCCCCCGCCCGGCCGCCGCACACGGACGTGCCGCCGGAGCATTCCACTCCGGCGGCACGTGTTCGCGTAGGCGAGTTCCCGTAGGCGAGTCCCCGTACGCGGATCCCCGTACGCGACGCGTCCCCTCGCTCAGGAGGTGATCGGCGGCGCCGTCCCGCCGCCGCCCGCCGGGCCGAGCGAGGGGCCGACCGCCCGCAGGGCGCCCGTCCGCGTCGGTCAGCAGCGCGGAGACGGGGCTGTGGTCCAGGATCCGGACCCCAGCGCGGCGGATCCGGATGCGCATGTGGCGCATGCACGGCCCTGATGGCCGTTGCGAAGCGGCCTTCCGCCCGGGCCGACCGGGGATGGGTAACGCCCCTCTGTGGCCAGCTCGTTCATCGTGTACCTCCGTGGATACCCCCCGCCTTCAGGCCGGGGAGGAAGCGGACTCCCGCGGAGCAGGGCAACAAAATGGGATTCGCCGCCATGGTGGATCCCAGTGCTCGGACCCGCAGCTTTGAACTTCACTATCGGTCGCGCTAGTTTGTGAGGGTGACCGCGAGCCATGTGAAGCGGGCGTTCAAGTACCGCTTCTATCCGACCGATGCGCAGGCAGCCGAGCTGTCGCGTACGTTCGGGTGCGTGCGGAAGGTCTACAACATGGCGCTCGCCGCCCGCACGGAGGCATGGACGCGGCAGGAGCGGGTCAACTACAACCAGACCTCCGCCATGCTGACCGTGTGGAAGAAGACAGAGGAACTGGCCTTCTTGAACGAGGTCTCCTCCGTTCCGCTCCAGCAAGCACTCCGGCACTTGCAGGTGGCGTTCACCAGCTTCTTCGGGAAGCGGGCCAAGTACCCCCGCTTCAAGTCTCGGAAGAAGTCCCGGAAGTCCGCCGAGTACACCACGAGCGCGTTCCGGTTCCGGGGCGGGAAGCTGACGCTTGCCAAGATGCGTGAGCCGCTCGACATCCGTTGGTCGAGGACCCCTCCCGAGGGCGCGAGCCCTTCGACGGTGACCGTTTCGCAGGACGCGGCGGGGCGCTGGTTCGTGTCCTTGCTATGCGAAGACGCCAGTGTCAAGCCGCTCCCGAAGACGGATACGGCAGTCGGTGTCGACGTCGGACTGGATCACCTCCTGACCCTCTCTACCGGGGAGAAGATTGCCAACCCCCGGCACGAGCGTCGTGACCGCACGGCGCTGGCCAAGGCTCAGCGCCGCTTGGCGAAGAAGACGAAGGGTGATGGAGCCAACCGGCGCAAGGCCAGCCACAAGGTGGCCAAGATCTACGCCCGGATCACCGACCGCAGGCGTGACAACTTGCACCAGCTCACCACTCGACTC
Organism: Streptomyces sp. CA189; assembly: GCF_056428985.1. Taxonomy (NCBI): domain Bacteria; kingdom Bacillati; phylum Actinomycetota; class Actinomycetes; order Kitasatosporales; family Streptomycetaceae; genus Streptomyces; species Streptomyces sp. CA189. The sequence goes on from NZ_JBWJVM010000081.1 coordinate 31,993, forward strand.
GTTCGTGAAAACCAAACGATCGTCATCGAGGACCTGACCGTACGCAACATGGTCAAGAACCGGAAGCTCGCCCGCGCCATTAGTGACGCGGCGTGGGCCGAGTTCCGAAGCATGCTGGAATACAAAGCCCAGTGGTACGGGCGCGAGGTGATCGCCGTGGACCGGTGGTTCCCCTCGTCGAAACTGTGCTCCACCTGCGGCACCTTGGCTGGCAAGATGCCGCTGCACGTCCGCACCTGGACGTGCGACTGCGGCACGACCCACGACCGGGACGTGAACGCCGCAAAGAACCTTCTGGCCGCCGGACGGGCGGTCGCAGCCTGCGGAGCTGGTGTTAGACCTCAACGGAGTTTTCCGGGCGGGCAGTCAGCGATGAAACAGGAAGTCTCACGGCGCGAGCCGTAAGAATCTCCCCCGTTTACGGGGAAGAGCGTCAACCGGTCGTACGTCTCGTCGAGGACTCGGGAACATCCACCGCCGGTCGGCGAGGTACCCCGCCGAACCTTTCGCGGCTCGCCACGGAAGCCTCCCGGGACCCCGCCTTGAGGGCGGCCCCAGGTGGCGGCGGGGCCCCCGCCGACCACGAGCACGTCGGTGACGTGCTCGCTCACGCGCCGGCTCCGAGGGTGGCTCCAGCTGCGGCGTAACGGTTGGCCGGGCGCGCCAGGCCGTAGTTCTCGCGCAGGGTCCGGCCGGTGTACTCGGTGCGGAAGAGCCCGCGGCGCTGCAGGATCGGCACGACCTGGTCGACGAAGTCGGTGAGCCCGGTGGGGAGTACGGGAGCCATGATGTTGAAGCCGTCGGCGGCCCCCTGGGTGAACCACTCCTCCAGCTGGTCGGCGATCTGCTCGGGCGTCCCCGCGAAGACGCGGTGGCCGCGGCCCGCGCCCAGCCGGGCGATCAGCTCGCGCAGGGTGAGTCCCTCGCGGCGGGCGAGCTCGGCGACGAGCGTGAAGCGGCTCTTGTTGCCGTTGACGTCCCGCTCCTCGGGCAGGTCGGGCAGCCCGCCGTCGAGGGGCAGCCCGGTGAGGTCCACGTTCAGCATGTTGGAGAGCTGCGCGAGGCCGTACTCCGGGATCTGGAGCTCGGTGAGCTCCTGTTCCAGGGCCCTGGCCTCGGCCTCGGTGGAACCGATGACGGGGGCGATGCCGGGCAGGACGAGCAACTGGTCCTCGGAGCGGCCGTACTTGGCGAGGCGGGACTTGAGGTCCTTGTAGAAGGTCTGTCCGTCGGCGAGGGTCTGCTGGGCGGTGAAGACGGCCTCGGCGTACTGGGCGGCGAACTCCTTGCCGTCCTCGGAGGACCCGGCCTGCACGAGCAGCGGGTGGCCCTGCGGGGAGCGGGGCACGTTGAGCGGTCCGGCGACGCCGAAGTACTCGCCGCGGTGCGCGGCGGGGTGGAGCTTGTCGGTGTCGGCGTAGATGCCGCGCTCCTTGTCGAGGACGATCGCGTCGTCCTCCCAGCTGTCCCAGAGCTTGGTGGCCACGTCGAGGAACTCCCGGGCGCGGTCGTAGCGGAGGTTGTGCTCCAGGTGCTCCTCGCGGTTGAAGTTGCGGGCCTCGTCGACGCTGCCGGAGGTGACGATGTTCCAGCCGGCGCGGCCGCCGCTGATGTGGTCGAGGGAGGCGAACTTCCGGGCGGTGTTGAAGGGCTCGTTGAAGGTGGTGGAGACGGTGGCGATGAGCCCGATGTGCTCGGTGACGGCGGCGATCGCGGAGAGCAGGGTGAGCGGCTCGAAGCCGCCGACGGCGTTGTAGCGGGCCTTGCCCCAGAGGGCGACCCCGTCGGCGAAGAAGATCGAGTCGAGCCGTCCGCGCTCGGCGGTGCGGGCCAGTTCCTGGAAGTAGCGCAGATCGGTGATCCGCTCGGGGCTGCTGGCCGGGTGGCGCCAGGCGGCGTCGTGGTGCCCGGCGTTCATCAGGAAGGCGTTGAGGTGGAGGGTCCGGGGTGCGGTCATTTCTTGTCCTCGGTGGGGAGTTGGGCGCGCGGCGCCCGCAGGAGTGGTCGTGGCGGGCCGGACGGCCCAAGCGGCGGGAGGCAGGGCGGTCGGGGCCTCAGGACGGGACGCGCCATGTGCTCAGCCGGCGTTCGATCGTGACGAGGACCTGGTTGAAGGCGAGGCCGATCGCGGAGATCGTGACGATGCCCGCGTACATCTGCGGGATCGCGAAGTTGAACTGCGAAGCGTTGATCAGGTAGCCGAGGCCAGCCTTCGCGCCGATCATCTCGGCCGCGACGAGGACCAGGATGGAGACGGCCCCCGCCAGCCGGATGCCCGTGAAGATGACCGGCACCGACGCCGGCAGGATCACCTTCTGGAACAGCTTCGGCGTGGACAGGTCCATCGAGCGCGCCAGCTTCACCAGCGTCGGATCGGCGTTGCCCACGGCGCTGATGGTGTTCAGCAGGATCGGCCAGACGCAGGCGTACACGACGATCGAGACCTTCGAGGTCTCCCCGATGCCCAGCAGCAGGACGAACACCGGCAGCAGCGCGAGCGCCGCCGTGTTGCGGAACACCTCCAGCAGCGGCCCGAGCAGCGCCGCCACCGGCCGGTACCAGCCGATCAGCAGCCCGAGCGGGACCGCGACGGCCACCGCGATGCCGAATCCCCCGAAGGAGCGGGCCAGGCTGGCCTTGCTGTGCTCGGCGAGCTGCCCGTTGCCCAGCAGCTCCCACCAGGCCTTGGCGACCTCGCTCACCGGCGGCAGGAACGTCGCGTCGACCAGCCCCAGCCGCGGCGCCGTCTCCCACAGGGCCAGCAGCGCGAGGAGAGCCGCCGAGCGCAGCGCCACCGCCCGCAGCCCCCGCAGGACGCGCAGGGCCAGGGCCGCGGCCGGTCGCCGTACGGGGGGCCGCGCGGGGGTCCGTACCTCCGGGGGCGCGAGGTCGCGTACGGCTGTCGCCTCGACGTCCGCTTCGACGTAGGCCTCCGCCTCCACCGCTGCTTCCACCGTGGTGCTCATACGGCGACCTCCTCCTTCTCCAGTTGCTGGGCGCGGGCCACCTCGTCGTGGATCAGGGTCCAGATCTCGTGGCGGTAGCGGGCGAACTCCGGGCTGGAGCGCAGGTCTTCACCGGTGGCCCCGGCGGCCCGGTCCCCGAACGACACCGGGACGACCTGCTTGACCCGGCCGGGGCGGGAGGTGATGACGGCCACCCGCTGCCCGAGGTACACGGCCTCTTCGATGCCGTGCGTGATGAACACGATGGTCTTGCCGGTGGCCTGCCAGATCCGGCGCAGTTCGTCCTGGAGGGACTCGCGGGTCTGCGCGTCGAGCGCGGCGAACGGCTCGTCCATCAGCAGTACGTCCGGGTCGTACGCGAGCGAGCGCGCGATGGCGACCCGCTGGCGCATGCCGCCGGACAGTTCGTGCGGGTGCCGGTCCTCGAACCCGGTGAGACCGACGAGGTCCAGGAACTCGCGGGCCCTCGCCGCGCGTTGGCGGCGCGGAACGCCGGTGGCCTCCAGGCCGAACTCGATGTTGCCCAGCGCGGTGCGCCACGGCAGCAGCGCGTACTGCTGGAAGACGATGCCCCGGTCGAGCCCCGGCCCGGTGACCGGCTTGCCGTCGAGAAGGATCCGGCCGGAGGTGGGCGGGGTCAGGCCGCCGAGCAGGTCCAGGAGGGTGGACTTGCCGCAGCCGCTGGGGCCCACGACGACCACGAACTCCCCGGAACCGATCTCCAGGTCGATCCCGTCGAGGGCGGTGAACTCCTCCTTGTTCTTCCTGTTCTTCTTGTCCTTCGTCGGGAAGGTCTTCGTCACGGAGTCGAACACGATCTTCGCCATGGCAGCCGGTCAGCCCTTCCCGTGTCCGTTGAACTCGTTGGTGTAGAGGTCGGCCGCCTTGAGCTGGCCCTTCTTGATCTCGCCCCGGTCGCCGAGCCAGTCGAGCCAGAGCTGGAACTCCTTGTCCTCGATCCGGCCGCCCTTCTCGGCGACTCCGTAGGAGCGCCAGAACTGCAGGGTCGCCGTGTCCTCGTTGCGGCCGCGCCTCTTGACGATCTCCGTCATCCGCGCGATGACCTCCTCGCGGGGAGTGGTGCGGGACCAGTCGATGGCCTTGGCCACCCCGGTCACGAACGTCCGTACGGTGTCCGGGTTCTGCTTGATGAAGCGCTCGGTCATGATGTAGGTCCCGGCGCTGAACGGGCCGAGCAGTTCCACGTCGGTGAACAGCGGACGGATGCCGCCGGTCGCGAGGGCCTTGTCGCGCAGGACTCCGGTGAGGACCCCGACCTCGATCTGCTTCTGCCGCAGCGACTGTTCGGTGTTGACGGGCGGAACCACGAGGGGCTCGACCTTGGCCGCGTCCTCCTTGGAGAGACCGCCCCGGCTCAGGTAGATGTCGAGCAGGGCCTGGTAGTGGGCGCCCAGGGTGTTCATGCCGACCTTCTTGCCGATCAGGTCGCGGGCGGAGCGGATCGGGCTGTCCTCCAGTACGTAGTAGCCGCCGTAGGAGTACTGGTCGGAGCCGTAGGAGGAGACGACGGCCTTGATCGGGGCCTTGGTGGAGGCGAGCTTGATGACCGCGCCGTTGAAGGCGCTGCCGAAGTGGGTCTGGCCGGTGGCGGCGGTCTGGATGTCCTGCGGGCCGCTGGTGGTGTTGCCGACCCAGTCCAGGGTGACATCGCCGAGGTAGCCGAGGTCGGCGGCCAGCTCGGGGAGGGTGACCGCGCCGACGGCGCCCTGGTACTTCAGGGAGGTGATCTGCTCGCCACCGGAGCCGCCGCTGGCGGTCGCCGTCCCGCAGCTCACCGCGGCCGCCGAGATGCCGAGCAGGGTGAGGAACTGGCGTCGGGAGGTACGGGTGGTGGTGAAAGCTGCGGACATCGCGATTCCTTGTCGATCCGGGTCGGGCGGGTAGGGCGGGTAGGGCGGTTTCTTCCGTACGGAGATCAGCGCGCGGTGGCGAGCCCGACGGCCTGAGCTGCGCGCAGGGCCTCGGCGAACTCGTCGACGGCCTGGTACAGGTCCAGCTCCGCCTCCGGCCGCAGCCGGTCCGGGCCGGCCCCGCGCTCGACGGTGGAGTCCAGGACGAAGCGGCCGGCGGTGACGTGCCGGGCGCCGAGCGCGGCGAGGACCGGGCGCAGGGCGTAGTCGATGGTCAGGACGTGGGCGAGGCTGCCGCCGGTGGCCAGCGGGAACACGGTCTTCCCGGCCAGCCCGTCCTGCGGGAGCAGGTCGAGGAAGGCCTTGAGCAGCCCGGTGTACGAGGCCTTGTAGACGGGCGTCGCGATGACGATCCCGTCGGCTTCGGCGACGGCTTCGAGGGCCCGGCGGATCTCCGGCTCGCCGCGGCGGGCGGCGAGCAGATCGGCGGCGGGGAGCTCCCGGACGGCGAGCTGCGCGGTCTCGAACCCGGCGTGGTTCAGGCGGCGCAGCACGTGATCGGCGACCACGTCGGTACGGGAGTGGACGGACGGACTGCCGGTGAGGGCGAGCAGCTTGGGCACGGAGCGCTCCTTGGCTTACGGGGGGGCGGGTCGGGTCGGGACCGGTCGGCGTCTGTCTTCGCCCGTCGGCTCAGGCTTCGGAGGCTTCGGAGGCTTCGGAGGTGGACGCTCCGGAGGCGATGCCGAAGGCCGGGTCCGGCACGGTCTCCGGGCTGATCAGCCGGGACGGGACCCCGTCCGGACCGACCGGGACGTCGCCGTCGACCGTCACGCGGCGCAGGGTGCGCTCGTGGTCGTCGGAGTCGTCGACGCCGTAGTGCTGGGTGGCGCGGTTGTCCCAGATCGCAACGTCACCGGCCTGCCACTGCCAGCGGACGGTGTTCTCGGGGAGCTCGATGTGGGCCTGGAAGAGGTCCTGGAGGAGGCGCGAGTCGCGGCCGGTGAGCCCGTTGATCCGCTGGACGAAGTTGCCGAGCAGCAGGGTGCGTTCGCCGGTCTCGGGGTGGACCCGGACCACCGGGTGCTCGGTGAGGAACTTGGTCGAGGTGAACACCTCGCGGTACTGGGCGAGCGCCTCGGGAAGGGCTTCGGGCTTCAGGGCCGCGTAGTCGTACTCGTTGGAGTGCACGGCGCGCAGGCTGTCGGCGAGGACGCGCAGCGGCTCGGGCAGGCCGGCGTAGGCGGTGGCCGTGTTGGCCCAGAGGGTGTTGCCCCCGTACGGGGGGATGGTGACGGCGCGCAGGATGGAGAAGGCGGGGTAGGCGGGGACGAAGGTGACGTCCGTGTGCCACTGGTTGGCACGGGCTCCGTGGTGGGAGTCGATGCCGAGCGCGTAACGCCCGTCGGCGGAGGGCACGGTGGGGTGCGCGACGGGCGCGCCGAGCAGTTGGGCGAAAGCCTCGTGCCCGTCTGCGTCGAGATGGTCCTGACCCCGGAAGAAGACGACCTTGTGAACGAGCAGCGCGGCCCGGATCCCGGCGACGACCTCGGCCTCGAGCTCGCCGCCGAGCCGGACCCCGCCGATCTCGGCGCCCATGCGGCCGCCGATCTTGGTGACGGTGAGGTCGGTGCGGGTGGCAGTGGACATGATGGGCTCCTTATTTATTTCCGGAGAGGAAGAAATGAGGGGAAGCGAGAACGAGGGAGGTCCGACCCGGTCGGGCGGACTGCGGACGAACGGGGTGGACGGGGGCGGGCCGGCAGGCGGCCGGATCAGGCGGACGGCGACGTTCAACGGGCGCTGACCCGGCGGGAGTTGACCCGGCGCGCGGCGAGCCCTGACGGGCGGGGCCCGGCGGGCAGCGGATTCGGCGGGCATCGACCCGACGGGGGGGGTGGG
>NZ_JBWJVM010000082.1:0-37728 GCF_056428985.1 Streptomyces sp. CA189
GGGTGCCGTGCTCCGTACGGCGGCATCGTGCGTACGCCCACTCCCCCCGCGGGGACGGTCATTCCGGCGCCGCGCGCGGCGGACACGTTCGAGGGATCCGCCGGGTCCGACTCGGCGTCCGGTTCCGAACTTCCGCAGTGGTCAGCGGAGTTGCCCGCATCCGCGGACTCCCAGGGCGGCGGATACGACATCCTGCCGCCTTCGCGGCCCCGACCCCAGCCCCAGACGCCGGAGGCCGGGTACGGATTCCCGCCCGCGCAGCAGCAACAGCAGCCCCAGCCCCAGCCCCAGCAGCCGGACCCCGGCTACGGGTTCCCCCCGCCCGCCCAGCAGCAGCAGCAGTACGCCGACCCCCGCGGCGGCGGTCAGTGGCAGCAAGGCCCCCAGGGCCCCGGCCCCCAAGGCCCGCAGGGCCCCCACGGGCACGATCCCCGCTACGGCGCCCCCCAGCCCTCCGGCGGAGCCCCCCTCGGCTACACCGCCGCCGTCGAGCTGTCCTCCGACCGCCTGCTCCGCGGCAGGCAGAAGGCGAAGAGCGGCAACAACGCCCCCGGTGGCGGCCTGTTCCGCTTCGGCGGCAAGGCGGCCGAAGCCGAGCGGCGCCGCAAGCTGGAGCTGATCCGCACCCCGGTCATGTCCTGCTACCGGATCGCCGTCATCAGCCTCAAGGGCGGCGTCGGCAAGACCACGACCACCACCGCCCTCGGCGCCACCCTCGCCACCGAGCGCCAGGACAAGATCCTGGCCATCGACGCGAACCCCGACGCCGGCACCCTCGGCCGCCGCGTGCGCCGCGAGACCGGGGCCACGATCCGGGACCTGGTCCAGGCGATCCCGTACCTGAACTCGTACATGGACATCCGCCGGTTCACCTCCCAGGCGCCCTCCGGTCTGGAGATCATCGCCAACGACGTGGACCCGGCCGTCTCGACGGCCTTCAACGACGAGGACTACCGCCGCGTCATCGAGACGCTCGGCCGCCAGTACCCGATCATCCTCACCGACTCGGGCACCGGCCTCCTCTACTCCGCCATGCGCGGGGTCCTGGACCTGGCCGATCAGCTGATCATCATCTCGACCCCGTCGGTGGACGGCGCGAGCAGCGCCAGCACCACCCTCGACTGGCTCTCCGCGCACGGATACGCCGACCTCGTCTCGCGCTCCCTCACCGTGATCTCCGGGGTCCGCGAGACTGCCAAGATGATCAAGGTCGAGGACATCGTGCGGCACTTCGAGACCCGCTGCCGCGGTGTCGTCGTGGTCCCCTTCGACGACCACCTCGCGGCCGGCGCCGAGGTGGACCTCGACATGCTCCGGCCCAAGACGCGCGAGGCCTACTTCAACCTCTCCGCCCTGGTCGCCGAGGACTTCATCCGCGCCCAGCAGCAAGCGCCGCAGAACCACTGGGGCCAGCCGCAGCCGCCCCAGCAGCCCTACCCGCAGCCGCAGGCACAGCCGCAGCAGCCCCAGCAGCCGCAGCCCCCGTACGGGCAGCAGCCCTACCCCACCCCCGGCCAGCCCTGGCCCCAGCAGCCCGGTCAGCCCCAGCCCGGCGGGCCCCCGCGCGATCCGCGCCTGGGCTGACGGAGCCGGCACGCGCACGAGGGCCCGTACCACCCCCGGATTCCCCGGGACGGTACGGGCCCTCGCCCGTTGTTCCAGTCCAACAGCCCGTCAGCCCGTCGGCCCTCGGGGCCGTCAGCGCTCCGCGTCGTACGCGTCCGTCAGCACCCGCGCGCGCTTCACGTCGTCCGCGATGGCCTCCAGGAGCCCGTCCAGCGACTCGAACTTCGCCATCCCGCGCACGTAGGCGAGGAAGTCGACGGCCACGTGCATGCCGTACAGGTCCAGCCCGATGCGGTCGATCGCGTACGCCTCCACGGTCCGCTCGGTGGCGTCGAACTGCACGTTCGTGCCGACCGAGATCGCCGCCGGCATCCGCTCGCCGTCCGCCGTGAGCCAGCCCGCGTACACCCCGTCGGCCGGGATCGCGGTGTGCGGCTGCGTCTCCACGTTCGCCGTCGGGTAGCCGAGCTCGCGCCCGCGCTGCGCGCCGCGCACCACGACGCCCTCGACCCGGTGCGGGCGCCCCAGGATCTCGGCCGCGCCGTCCATGTCGCCCTGCGCCACGAGCTTGCGCGCGAGCGTGGAGGAGAACGGCACTCCGCCGCCCGCTTCGCCGCGCTCGACCAGGTCCACGACCTCGACCTCGTAGTCGTAGGTGGCGCCGAGCTGCCGCAGGAACTCGACGTTGCCGGCGGCCTTGTGGCCGAAGCGGAAGTTCGGCCCCTCGATGACCGCCAGCGCGTGCAGCTTGTCGACGAGCACCTTCACGATGAAGTCGGCCGGGGACAGCTGCGAGAACTCCGCCGTGAAGGGCAGGATCAGCAGCGCGTCCACACCCAGCCCGGCCATCAACTCGGCGCGCCGGTCGTAGGGGGCCAGGATCGGCGGGTGGCTGCCGGGGCGGACGACCTCGCTCGGGTGCGGGCTGAAGGTGACGACGACGGAGGGGACGCCGAGCTCCCGGGCCTTGGCCACGGCCCGTCCGATGATCAGCTGATGACCCCGGTGGACGCCGTCGTAGGAGCCGATGGTGACGACGCCGCGTCCCCAGTCCTGGGGGATGTCCTCCAAGCCACGCCAGCGCTGCACTGTGACCGCTCCTCGCCCGAACCCTTTAGGCCCTGTCCTGGTTGCCGATTGCAGGTCTAAGACTGCCATGCCGGTGGCCGCTGCCCATCATCGGCGTCGTGCGGCGGGCACGCGCTGTGGGCCAGGGTCTCGACGGTCCGGCGCGCGCTCGGCCCCAGCAGTGCCGCCGCCTCCTGCGGCGCACGCTCCAGCCAGGAGGCCACGAGCGCCCCGAAGGCCGGCTCGGCGCGCGCCAGCTCGACCGTGCGCCGCTCGAAGACGGCCGGCCCGCCCGGTGCCCGCAGCAGCTGCCGGCCTGTCCGCCGCAGCAGTTCCCGGGTACGGTCCGGGGCGCCCGCGGCCGCCCCCGCCGCCAGCGCGCCGAGGAAGGTGTCGAGCACCGACGGGTCGAGCTCCTCGCGGAGCAGCGCCTCGGCGAGCTCGCCGCGGAGCGTGTACGAGGCCTCCGTGCCCGGGGCGGCCAGTACGCCGGCCAGCGCGGCCCGGACCGGAGGCGGGCCGGAGCCCAGCAGGTCCCGGACGAGCGGGCGGAGCACGGGGGCGGCCGCCAGCCCCTGTTCGAGCCGCCGGTCCACGAACTCCGCGGCGTGCGCGGCGTCCTGCGGATGCCCCGCGAGGTGGTCCCGTACGAGATCGGCCGCGCGCCGCGCCAGGCCCGGCGTGGTCAGCGCGGCCAGCGCGCGCACGACCTCCCCGTCGGCCCGCTCCCGCAGGGCGGCGAACACCGCGTCCGGGTCGGGCAGCACGGGGAGCGCGGCGACCAGCGCGGCGGCGGGCAGCCGCGGACCGCGCCCGGGGTCGCGGAAGCAGGCGAGTGCCTCGGGGAGGTAGCGGGCCCGTACCTGGGGGTCGCGGAGCAGGATCCCGAGGGCGCTGCCGTGCAGGGAGGCGTCCGCGGGGCGGGCGAGGAGGGCCTGCGCGGCGTAGCGCAGCAGCTCCCGGTCGGCGGGTGTCCGTACGTGCGGGGCGGTGAGCGGCCCGTACGCGGCGGCCGCGACCCGGCGGCCGGGCCGTTCGTCGTGGGCCCAGCGGTCCACGGCCCGGCTGAGGGCGGAGGGCTCGTCCTCGGCGAGTACGGCGAGCAGCTCGTCGGCGCGGGGGTGCGCGGCGGTGACGAGCGCCTCGGCGAGGTCGTCGACGGCAAGGCTGCGGTGGGTGTGCAGCAGTGCCTGCGCGGCGGTGGCGACGGTGGCCCCGGGCCGCCCGGTCAGCCGCCGCTCGTCGCGGAACCAGCCGCAGAGCAGCGGCTGCACGAGCCGCGGTGCGCGGACCAGCCGCCGGGCGGCGGCATCGAGGAGGCGGTGGTCATGGGGCACCAGCCCCCTCAGCAGTGCGAACCGCTCGGCCTCGGCCACCCGCACCCGGGTCCAGAACCACCCCCCGAACTCCCCCTCTTCGGAGTCCCCGCAGTCCTGGGCGATCCCCGCGCCGCCCGTCTCCTCGGGGCTCCGCGGGTCCCCTGCGGTACGGGGTCCCGCCCACCCGGTGACGCCTGGCGGGCCGGGGTCGCCCAGGGCGCCCGCGTACGCCGCGGAGCCGGCCGGTGTCGGGTCCGCCGGGGCCGGGGCCGGGCGCGGTCCGTCCGTCCCGGGCGGGGTCCGGGTGCCGCCGGCCGGGGCGGGCCCGGCCTGGTGTCCGGCCTGGTGTCCGGCCAGGTGTCCGGCCAGGTCCCGCAGGACCGGGAGGTACGGCGTGGCGTCGGGGGCGCCGAGCAGGGTCTCGCCGACGAGGCGGGCGGCCCACCACCGGGGTTCGGGGCCGGTGGCCTCCCCGAGCAGGGCCACGAGCCGTGCCAGCACCGCTGCCCGCTCCCCCGGCGGAAGCAGGCGCAGGGCCTCCAGCACAGGCCCGATGCGGTGGCGGGGCACGTCGCGGCCCAGGGTGTCCAGGGCGGCGGGGAGGTCCAGGTGCGCGGCCTGCACCCAGTCGGCGAACTCCTCGTGGGCGAAGCGGTAGCCCTCGCCGGCAGGCCCCAGCAGCCCCTCGGCGAGCACCGCGGAGGCCCACCCCGACCGCCAGGGGAACAGTTCCTCGAAGGAGGCCCGGTCCACGTGTCCCCGGCCGGGTCCCAGACACCGCCGGGCGGCTTCGTGCACCCGCCCGGCCACCCGCGCGGCCAGCCGGGCCGCCCCGGGTCCGTGCACCCCGGCCGGGTCCGGCCCGTCGGCGCCGCCCGGGTCCGCGGCCCCGCCGGGTCTGCGGGGCTGCGGGAGCGCGGCGGACACCCGGACGGCCACGCGCAGGCACAGCAGGTCCAGGTACGCGGCGAACACCTCGTCGCGCGACGGACCGCCCGCGGTGACCCCGGCCGCGCGGATCTCCGCGAGCAGCCGCAGCGTGAGCGGGTGCCGGACGTCGGCTCCGGCGACGGCGTCGGCCGGGATCCCCAGCCGGGCGCGGGCCGAAGCCGCCTCCTCGGGGGTGAGATCGCCGATCGGGACCGCGGGCGGCAGCCGCCGGGCCGGCCGGGCCGGGGTGTGGAGCATCCCCGGCGGGTAGAGCCGCCCGGCCGACTCCCAGTGCTCGGGACGGGCGGCCAGGACGAGGCGGGCCCCGCTCGCGCCGAGCCAGGCGGCGGTGGCCGCGGTCCACGGCCCGGCCCGCCCCGCGAGCCGCGGCGGCATCTCCTCGGGCCCGTCCAGGACGACGAGCAGGGCCCGCCCGGCCGAAGCCACGAGTGCGGCCAGCTCCGACGCCGGGTCGGGCCCCGGACCGGCGGCCGGCACTTCCAGGATCCGGCCCGCCTCCGTCAGCGCCCGGGCCACGGCGTCGGCCAGCGAGGTGTCCTCGGCCCGCAGGTCGGCGCCGCGCAGCCAGAGGGTCGGGGCCGGGCGCGGGCCGCGGGCTCGGCGTACCGCCAGGGCGGCGAGGGCGGTGGTGCGGCCGGTGCCGGGACGGCCGACCAGGGCGAGGACCGGGCGGTCCCCGGCGGTGAAGGCGTCGAGTTCGGCGGCGATCGCCGGGCGGTCCACCGGCTCCGGTCCCCCGGCGGCGAGGGCCGCGCCCAGGGTGGTCCCGGTGAGCTGCAGGGCTCCCGCGAGGTTCAGGTCGGCGCCGTAGCCCGGCACGGTGGCGGCGTTGCGTTCCAGCAGCGCGGCGAGGGGCCCGCCCGGATCGGCGGCGGCCGCGGCCGCGAGGGGCACGGCGAGGCCCCCGGAGCGGTGCTCCGCCCGCAGAGCGGTGCCCAAGACCGCGAGCACCGCTCCGGTTCCGGCGTCCAGCACCGGCCCCCCGCAGACCTCGCCGCCGAGCCGCAGCGCGTCGCGCCCGTCGGTCCCGATGGCGAGTTCCAGCGCCGCGGGGAGCAGGTGCGACCGGTCCGTCGCCCGGTAGGCGGCCTCGGCCGCGCCGAGCACCCGCGCCTGGCGCCAGCCCCGCGCGGACAGCCGTACGTACGTCCCGGGAGCGATCACCCCCCGCGGCGCGACCGGCAGCGGCCGGACCCCGAGCCCGTCACTGCGTACGAGCGCCAGTCCAAGCTCCGGCAGGGCGGTCACGTCCGAGGCCCCCGCCGTCCAGGTCCGCTCCCCCGGCGCCGGCCCGTGCAGGACCAACCGGGCCAGTCCGTCCACCGCCGCGTGGCTGGTGAGCACCGTCCCGCGGTCGTCCGCGACGAACCCGCTCCCCCGCGGCCGCCCGGCGAGATCGCAGATCCTGATCAGTTCCGCCGTCACCGCACCACTCCCCGCCGCGCGTGCCCCGTAGGCACGACGGTAGGCAGGTGAAGATCAGCAAGAACAGCACGCGTGGCGAAAGCGCCCCCTTACGCTCCCTCCATTCACTCCGAGCGCCTGCTCGGACGGGTGAATAAGGGGGTCCGGGTGGATAGAGACCTACCCGAGGGGGGTCGTGGAGCGGTGAGCAGCAGTCCCTGTGCGCTCACCGCTCCACGTCAATCGAAGGCCGGGCGGCCGCCGCCTCGGCCGGGTCCGGCGGATCAGCCGCATCGGCCGATCGGCCGGATCAGACGAAGACGGCGAGCGACTTCGCCTTGCCGCCCTTGCTCTCCACGAGCCCGAGCAGCTGCCCGTCCGGCCCGTAGACCGCGACCGCCTTGCCGGGCTCGTACTCCTCCGGCATGTCGATCCGCACGCCGTTCGCCAGCAGCGACGCCCGCCGGGCGTCGAGCTCCCAGCGCGGGAACGCGGCGGCCGCCGCGTCGCCGATCGGCATGACGGTCAGCTCCTCCTGGAGCTGGTCGAGCGTGCGCGCCCGGTCGATCTTGTACGGGCCCACCCGCGTGCGCCGCAGCGCCGTGAGGTGCCCGCCGACGCCGAGGTCGGCGCCGAGGTCCCGCGCGAGCGCGCGGATGTACGTACCGCTGGAGCAGACGACGGAGACGACGAGGTCGACGACCTTGGTGCCGTCCTCGGCCTCCGCCTCCCGCATGTCGTACACCTGGAACGAGGAGACGGTCACCGGGCGGGCCGGGATCTCGAAGTCCTCGCCGTCGCGGGCGCGCTTGTAGGAGCGCACGCCCTTGATCTTGATGGCGCTGACCTTCGACGGGACCTGCATGATCGCGCCGGACAGCTTGGCGATGCCCGCGTCCACGCCCTCCCGGGTGACGCCGGTGGCGTCGGTGGACGAGGTGATCTCGCCCTCGGCGTCGTCCGTCAGGGTGTTCTGGCCCAGCCGGATGGTGCCGAGGTACTCCTTCTCCGTGAGCGCGAGGTGGCCGAGGAGCTTGGTGGCCTTCTCGACGCCCAGGACCAGCACGCCCGTCGCCATCGGGTCGAGCGTGCCGGCGTGGCCGACGCGGCGGGTCTTGGCGATCCCACGCATCTTGGCGACCACGTCGTGCGAAGTGAAACCGGACGGCTTGTCGACGATGACCAGGCCGTCCGGAGTCTTCCCTGCGTTGGTGCTCATTACGCGGATGCGTCCCCGTCTTCGTCGGCGTCAGCGTCGTCGGCGTCGTCCTCGTCGGGCTTCTTGTACGGGTCGGCCTCGCCGGCGTACTGGGCGCCGGAGGAGACCTCCCGCACCTGGGCGTCGGAGGTGCGCGCCTTCTCGAGGAGGTCCTCGATGCTCTTGGCGGTCTCCGGGAGGGCGTCCGCCACGAACGTCAGGGTCGGCGTGAACTTGGTCTGCGCCGCCCGGCCGACCGCGGAGCGCAGGACGCCCTTGGCGCTCTCCAGGCCCGCCGCCGCGCTGACCCGCGCCTCGTCGTCGCCGTACACCGTGTAGAAGACCGTGGCCTCCCGCAGGTCGCCGGTGACCCTGGTGTCCGTGATGGTCACGTGCGTACCGAGGCGGGGGTCCTTGACGCCGCGCTGCAGCTTCTCGGCCACCACCTCCCGGATGAGGTCCGCCAGCTTCTTCGCCCGCGCATTGTCGGCCACTGGTCCGTCTCCTTCTTAAGTCTTGCGGTCAGTCTTCATCACCGTGCAGCCGCCGTCGTACCGACAGCAGCTCCACTTCCGGACGTGCCGCGACCAGCCGCTCGCAGCGGTCCAGTACATCCGAGAGGAACCCCGTGTCCCCACTCACCAGAGCAACCCCTATGCGGGCCCTGCGGTGCAGGTCCTGGTCGCCCACTTCAGCCGCGCTCACAGAGAACTTGCGCTGGAGCTCGGCCACGATGGGCCGGACGACGGAGCGTTTCTCCTTCAGCGAGTGAACGTCGCCGAGGAGCAGATCGAAGGACAGAGTCCCCACGTACATGCAGTTCCGGATATCCCGCCGGTGCGGGTTCGGTGGCCTGCCGGCCGTCGCGCGGCAGGGTCATCAGAACCGTACACGCAACGGCCGGGGCCGATCGACGGATATTCCGCCGACCGGCCCCGGTGTTACAGCTACCTACGACACGGTGCGAACCGCCTCGCGCTTACGCGCGGGGCTTCTCGCGCATCTCGTACGTCGCGATGACGTCGTCGATCTTGATGTCGTTGAAGTTGCCGAGGTTGATACCGCCCTCGAAGCCTTCGCGGATCTCGGTGACGTCGTCCTTGAAGCGGCGCAGACCGGAGATGGTGAGGCTCTCGGCGATGACCTTGCCATCGCGCAGGAGCCGCGCCTTGGTGTTGCGCTTGACCTCGCCGGACCGGATGAGGACACCGGCGATGTTGCCCAGCTTGGACGAGCGGAAGACCTCGCGGACCTCCGCCGTACCGAGCTCGACCTCTTCGTACTCCGGCTTGAGGAGACCCTTGAGGGCCGCCTCGATCTCCTCGATGGCCTGGTAGATCACCGAGTAGTAGCGGACGTCGACACCCTCGCGCTCCGCCATCTGCGCGGCACGGCCGGCCGCACGGACGTTGTAGCCGATGACGATGGCGTCGGAGCCCATCGCCAGGTTGATGTCGGACTCGGTGACCGCACCCACACCGCGGTGCAGGATGCGGATGTCGACCTCTTCGCCGACGTCGAGCTGGAGCAGCGAGGACTCGAGAGCCTCGACCGCACCGGACGCGTCACCCTTGATGATGAGGTTGAGTTCCTGGACCAGACCGGCCTTGAGGACCGAGTCGAGGTCTTCCAGGGACACCCGGCGGACGCGCTTGGCGAAGTTGGCGTTGCGCTCACGCGCAGCACGCTTCTCGGCGATCTGACGGGCGGTGCGGTCCTCGTCGACGACGAGGAAGTTGTCGCCGGCGCCGGGGACGTTGGTGAGACCCAGGACCAGGACGGGGGTCGCGGGACCCGCTTCCTCGACGTTGTTGCCCTTGTCGTCGAGCATGGCGCGCACTCGGCCGTAGGCGTCGCCCACGACCATCGTGTCGCCGACGCGGAGGGTACCGCGCTGGACGAGGACGGTGGCGACGGCACCGCGGCCGCGGTCGAGGTGGGACTCGATCGCAATACCCTGAGCGTCCTGCTCCGGGTTGGCGCGCAGGTCGAGCGAGGCGTCGGCGGTGAGGACGACGGCCTCGAGCAGGGAGTCGATGTGCAGACCCTGCTTGGCGGAGATGTCGACGAACATCGTGTCGCCGCCGTACTCCTCGGCGACCAGACCGAACTCGGTGAGCTGACCGCGCACCTTGACCGGGTCGGCACCCTCGACGTCGATCTTGTTGACCGCGACGACGATCGGAACGCCGGCGGCCTGGGCGTGGTTGAGCGCCTCGATCGTCTGCGGCATCACGCCGTCGTTGGCCGCGACCACGAGGATCGCGATGTCGGTCGACTTGGCACCACGGGCACGCATGGCGGTGAACGCCTCGTGACCCGGGGTGTCGATGAAGGTGATCTTGCGCTCTTCACCGTTGACCTCGGTACCGACCTGGTACGCACCGATGTGCTGCGTGATGCCACCGGCCTCGCCCGCAACGACGTTCGTCTTGCGGATGGCGTCGAGCAGTCGGGTCTTACCGTGGTCGACGTGACCCATGACGGTCACGACCGGCGGACGCGGCATGAGGAATTCCTCGCCGCCCTCGTCCTCGCCGAACTCGATGTCGAAGCCCTCGAGGAGCTCGCGGTCCTCTTCCTCCGGGCTGACGATCTGAACGACGTAGTTCATCTCGCCGGCCAGCATTTCGAGGGTCTCGTCGGAGACGGACTGCGTGGCAGTGACCATCTCGCCGAGGTTCATCATCACGGCGACGAGCGACGCCGGGTTGGCGTTGATCTTCTCCGCGAAGTCGGTGAGGGAGGCACCGCGGGACAGGCGAACGGTCTCGCCGTGACCACGCGGCAGCATGACGCCGCCGACCGACGGGGCCTGCATGGCCTCGTATTCCTGGCGACGCTGGCGCTTGGACTTGCGACCACGACGCGCCGGACCACCGGGACGGCCGAAGGCACCCTGCGTGCCACCACGGGCACCGGGACCACCGGGACGCCCGCCGAAGCCGGGACGACCGCCGCCACCGGCACCAGCCGGACCGCCGCCGAAGCCGCCACCACCGGGACGGGGACCACCGAAGCCGCCACCGCCGCCGGGACGCGAGCCCGGACCGGCCGGACGACCGGCGAAGCCGCCGCCCGCGGGACGACCGGCGCCACCGGCGCCGCCGGGACGGGGACCGCCCGCACCGGGACCACGGCCACCGGGGCCGCCACCGGGACGGGGACCGGGACCACCGGCAGCGGGACGCTGCGGCATCATGCCCGGGTTCGGACGGTTACCACCGGGGGCACCACCCGGACGCGGAGCGCCGCCCTGCGGACGGGGCATGCCGCCCGGGGTCGGACGACCCGCACCGGCACCCTGCGGGCGCGGAGCGCCGCCGGGGCCGCCCTGCGGGCGGGGGGCACCCTGGCCGCCACCGGCACCGGGGGCACCGGGACGGGGAGCGCCGGCCGGACGGGGCGCCTGCGGGCGCGCCATGCCGGTGGAGCCACCAGAGGTGAACGGGTTGTTGCCCGGACGGGGACCGGCCGGACGGGCGCCCTGCGGACGCGGTGCCTGCGCACCGGGACCGGCGGGACGCTCGGCGCGCGCCGGAGCGGCACCGGCCGGACGCGGAGCGCCGGGACGGGCGCCGGACTGGCCGCCCTGGGCCGGACGCTCCGGGCGCTGCTGCGCCGGACGCGGGCCGGGGGTCGCGCCGGGACCGGCGGGACGCTCGGTGCGCGCCGGAGCCGAGGCTGCCGGAGCCGCCGGAGGCGCGGAGAACTCGGTCGCCACGGGAGCCGCCGGAGCGGGCTTCGGGGCGGCCGGAGCCTTGGGACCGGGACGCGGACCACCGGGGGCGGCGGTCGGGGTCACCGGGGCGGGGGCGCTGACGGCCGGGGCCTCGGCAACGACCGGCTTGGGGGCCGGGGCGCCGGGCTTCGGGGCAGCGGGACGTGCAACAGCACCCGGGGTGGGAACCCCGGGCTTGGCGGGGGCGGCCTTGCGGGGCTCACCCGGCTTCGCAGCGGACTTGCCGGCGTTGCCGCCGGGGCCCTGCAAAGCATCGGTCAACTTGCGTACGACCGGCGCCTCGATCGTCGAGGACGCCGAACGGACGAACTCACCGAGTTCCTGGAGCTTGGCCATGACGACCTTGCTCTCAACTCCGAACTCCTTGGCGAGTTCGTATACCCGGACCTTAGCCACTTCGCTCCTTTTAGGTCCGGGTTACGCCGGACCGTCTCTACTTCATGCTCGTACTCATCGCGTACTCATCGAGGGGTGCTCATCGCAATCTCGACCTACTTCCAACTCGCGAGGTACCTGACCGCACGGTGATCCGTGCCGTACTACTTGCTTACGGTGTCGCCTCGGCCTCATCGGCCACGGCTTCGTGCAATTCCGCCGCGTCGAACGGTCCTGCGGACTTGAAGGCCCGGGAGAACGCCCTACGGCGGACAGCCTGGTCGAGGCAGACCACGGCGGGGTGCACGTAGGCACCCCGGCCGGGCAGCGTACCGCGAGGATCGGAGACACATTTGTCACCGACCGCCACGATGCGCAGCAGATCGCTCTTGGCCGCTCGCTCCCGACACCCCACACAGGTGCGTTCGGGGCATGCGCGGGCTTGCGTCCGGCCAGACACGCTTAAGTCTACCTCCCCGCACCGACCTCACCCCTTCGGGCGAAAAATCGAACGGATGTTGTCGTGATCACCAGTGCCGGGTCACGCCGCCGAAACCTCGGCGGCGGACAGCCGTGCACGTCGAGCAGGGCTCTTGTCGTCCCTGCCGTTCCTGTGTACCGCCCGGACAGCTCCGGGCGGTAGCGGTTTTATTCCCCGCGGCGGTCGTCGCGCCGGTCGTCCCGGCGCTCGTCGCGACGGTCATCGCCCCGGTCGTCGCGGCGCTCGCCGCGGTCGCGGTCGTCCCCGTCCGAGGGCTGCTCGGTGTCGGGACGGATGTCGATGCGCCAGCCGGTGAGGCGCGCGGCGAGGCGGGCGTTCTGGCCCTCCTTGCCGATGGCCAGCGACAGCTGGTAGTCGGGCACGGTCACCCGCGCGGAGCGGGTGTCCCAGTCGACGACCTCGACCTTGCTCACCCGGGCGGGTGACAGGGCGTTCGCGACCATCTCCGCCGGGTCGTCCGACCAGTCGACGATGTCGATCTTCTCGCCGTGCAGTTCGGCCATGACATTGCGCACACGGCTGCCCATCGGGCCGATGCAGGCACCCTTCGGGTTGAGGCCGGAGCGGGTGGACCGGACGGCGATCTTGGTGCGGTGACCGGCCTCACGGGCGATCGCGCAGATCTCGACGCTGCCGTCGGCGATCTCCGGGACCTCCAGCGCGAACAGCTTCTTCACCAGGTTCGGGTGGGTGCGCGACAGGGTCACGGACGGACCGCGAACGCCCTTCGCCACCCGCACGACGTACGACTTCAGGCGCAGTCCGTGCGTGTACTCCTCGCCGGGGACCTGCTCCTGCACCGGCAGCATGGCCTCCATCTTGCCGATGTCGACGAGGACGTTCTTCGGGTCCTTGCCCTGCTGCACCACGCCGGTGATGACATCACCCTCGCGGCCCAGGAACTCGCCGAAGGTCAGGTCGTCCTCGGCGTCGCGCAGACGCTGGAGGATCACCTGCTTGGCGGTCGTCGCGGCGATGCGGCCGAAGTCCGACGGGGTGTCGTCGAACTCCTTGGCCTCCTGGCCCTCTTCCAGGTCCCTCGGGTCCTCGGTCGCCCACACGATCACGTGACCGTTGGTGCGGTCGAGCACGACGCGTGCGCGCCGGAAGCTTCCCTCGGTGCGGTGGTACGCGATGAGGAGGGCCGACTCGATCGCTTCGACGAGCAGGTCGAAGGAAATCTCCTTCTCCCGGACCAGACCCCGCAGGGCACTCATGTCGATGTCCACGACTACGCCTCCTCTTCCTTCTTGTCCTTGCGGTTGAACTCGATCTCGACACGCGCCTTGGCGATGTCGGTGAAAACGATGCGGCGGGCGGTCGCCTTGCGGCCCTTCACGCCCGGGACTTCGAGGTCCATGCCCTCGTCGTCGACGTCGAGGATGCGGGCGATCACTTCCCCGCCGTCCGACGTCTGGAACTTCACGAGCCGGCCGATCGCCCGGATGTAGTGACGGTGCTCGGTCAGCGGGCGGTCCGCGCCCGGCGAGCTCACTTCGAGGACGTACTCGTCCTCACCCATCGCGTCGGTCTCGTCCAGCAGGTCCGAGACCTCGCGGCTCAGCTCGGCGCACGCGTCCAGCTCCACGCCGTCGTCGGAGTCCACGATGATGCGCAGCATCCGGCGCTTGCCCGCCTTGGACGTCTCGATCTCCTCGAGGTCCAGGCCCTTGGCGGCGACGAGCGGCTCCAGCAATGCGCGCAGCCTGTCGCTCTGGGTGGTGCTCATCCGGGTGACTCCTCGGCCGCGTGTGCTGTTGTGATTTCCGTCGTGCGTCAGGTCAAAGGGTATCCGGTCGCGGGGGGTGTTGCCGTCCGCGCTGTGGACGGGGCCCCGGGTACCGTGATCACACCCTGCCGGCCATCACCCCCAAGGACGTCTCCGTGCCCTCGATCCTGCCGTCGCGAAGAGGCCTGCTCGCCGGTGCCGCGGGCATCGCCGGAGCCGCGCTGCTCAGCGGTTGCTCCGACGACGGGCCGCCCGCCGCGGCCCCCGAGGTTCCACTCGAACGGCGGATGCGCGAGACGGCCGTTCGTGAGAGCGAGGGACTGCTGGAACGTTACGACGCCACGACCGCGGCCCATCCGGCCCTCGCGCAGCGCCTGGCACCGCTGCGCGCCTCGGTCGCGGCGCACACGGCGGCCCTCGCCGACGAGGGGTCCGCGGCATCCTCGTCCCCGCCCTCCCGCTCCGCGGCCCCGGGCTCGGCCTCCCCCTCGTCCGTCCCGTCCGGCGCCGCGGCCGCGGCTCCCCCCGCTCCCGGGGCCGTGCCGGTGCCCGCCGCGCCCGCCGACGCGCTGACCGCCCTCGCGGACGCCGAGCGGAGCCTGGCGGAGGCCCGGACGATCTCCCTGGCCGGTGCCCCCGGGGAGCTGGCGCGGATGCTCGCCTCCGTGGCGGCGTGCGGCCACGTGCACGCGTACCTGCTGACCTCGAACCCGGGAGCCTCCTCGTGACCCCCGCACCCTCCCCCGCCGCGCAGGTCCTGGAGGCCGCTCAGGCCGCGCTCGCCGCGGAGCACGCGGCCGCGTACGGCTACGGCGTGATCGGGGCCCGGGCCTCGGCCGCCCGCTCCGCCGAGGCCCGGGAGGCGTACGGCGGCCACCTCGCGCGGCGCGACGCGCTCGCCCGCACCGTGCGTGAGCTGGGCGGTTCCCCCCGCCCCTCGGAGGCCGCGTACACGCTGCCGTTCACCGTGCGCACGCCCGCCGACGCCGAGCGGCTGGCCGCCGGGATCGAGGACCGGGTGGCGGGCGCGTACTCCGATCTGGTGCGCGCCGCCGAGGGCCAGTTGCGCCGCGAGGCGGCTGACGCACTCAGCGCCGCGGCCGTGCGCGGGGCACGCTGGCGTGGTGTCGGCGTAGCCTTCCCTGGGCTCACGGAACGCGCGGACACACCGCCGACCTAGCGCGCAAGCATGCGCGACGAGCCCGGGCACAGCTGAAAGGGACCACGCACGCATGGCTTTCGAACCGCCGCAGCGGCTCGTACGGGCGCTCGGCGAGCTGCCGGAATCGGCGCACGTCTCCGACTGGCTGGAGCAGCTCCCCCGGCTGGCGGAGGCCGCGCTGGCCCGGCACGGGGTACAGGCCCAGCGGGTGCAGGCGCCCGGTGGCCGCAGCAGCCTGGTCGTCCTCGTCCGGTACTCCGACGGGACCCCGGCCGCGCTGAAGCTGGCCCCGCCGGAGCTCCGGCCCGACCGGGAACTTGCCGCGCTGGCGCACTGGGGCGGCTTCGGGGCGGTACGGGTCCTCGACACGCGCCATCACGAGGAGGACGGGGCGCTGCTGCTGGAGCGGCTGCACCCCGAGGTCTCGCTGCGGTCGCTGCCGGAGGCGAAGGCGCTGCTGGAGGCCTGCGGCACGCTGCGCAGGCTGTGGGTGGCCCCGGCGCCGGGGCACGGCTGGGAGACGGTCGCCGAGCGGACCTCCGCGCAGGCCGAGGTGCTCCGCAAGGCTCCCCCGGAGGCGGCGGAGCTGGCCTCCGCGGCGCTCGCGGCCCGCGAGGAGCTGACGGCGGCGCCGGCCGAGGAGCTGCTGCTGCACGGGGCCTTCCGGCAGGGCAAGGTCCTCGCCGGCGAGCGGGCTCCGTGGCTGGCGGTGGGACCGGACCCGATGGTCGGCGAGCGAGCTTACGACCTGGCGCGGCTGGTGCGGGACCGGCTGGAGGACCAGATGGCCTCCTCGGCGGGGGCCTCGGGCGCCCGCCGGCGGGTGAACAAGCTGGCCGACGCGCTGGAGGTGGACCGGGACCGGCTGCGGGGCTGGACCCTGTTCCGGGCCGTCGAATCGGGCAACCGGGCGCTGGCCGCCGGACGGCGGCGGGACGCGGAGCTGCTGCTGGAGTTCGCCGGCTGGTTGTAGGGCATACCGTTGGTACATATGGGTATGTCCGGCAGGGGGCCGTCATGGTCGAAGAACTGCTGACAGCGGCAATCGCCGCCGGCGTGGGCGTCGTGGTCTACGTGGGCGCCGCGGCACGGGTGGTGAAGCAGTACGAGCGGGGCCTGGTCTTCCGCTTGGGCAGGCTGCGCGAGGAGATCCGGCCGCCCGGCTTCACGGTGATCGTCCCCGGGATCGACCGGCTGCGGAAGGTGAACATGCAGATCGTGACGATGCCGGTACCCGCGCAGGAGGGCATCACGCGGGACAACGTCACGGTGCGGGTGGACGCGGTCGTGTATTTCAAGGTCGTCGACCCCGCCAGCGCGATCATCGCGGTCGAGGACT
The DNA here is from genome assembly GCF_056428985.1 of Streptomyces sp. CA189. Taxonomy (NCBI): domain Bacteria; kingdom Bacillati; phylum Actinomycetota; class Actinomycetes; order Kitasatosporales; family Streptomycetaceae; genus Streptomyces; species Streptomyces sp. CA189. The sequence continues at coordinate 16,356 of NZ_JBWJVM010000082.1, forward strand.
ACCGCTTCGCCGTCTCACAGATGGCGCAGACCTCGCTCAGGTCGATCATCGGCAAGTCCGACCTGGACGACCTGCTGTCCAACCGGGAGATGCTCAACCAGGGCCTGGAGCTGATGATCGACAGCCCGGCAGTGGGCTGGGGCGTCGGGGTCGACCGGGTCGAGATCAAGGACGTGTCCTTGCCGGAGACGATGAAGCGGTCGATGGCCCGGCAGGCGGAGGCCGACCGTGAGCGCCGGGCCCGGGTCATCAACGCCGACGCCGAGCTCCAGGCCTCGCACAAGCTGGCCGAGGCGGCGGCGGTCATGTCGGACCAGCCCGCGGCGCTTCAGCTGCGCCTGCTTCAGACGGTCGTGGCCGTCGCCGCGGAGAAGAACTCCACCCTCGTCCTCCCGTTCCCGGTGGAACTCCTGCGCTTCCTGGAGCGCGCTGCGCCGGCGCCTGCGGCGATGCCGCCTGTTGGCGCGGCCCCCGCGCCTGCTGCGGCGCCTCCGGACACCGCTGCGGGGCTCGGCCCCGGGGCGGTCGCAGAGCCCTGCCTGGACGGGTCCCCGCCGCCCCCGGCGGAGCCGGACGTGCGCGGGTAGGCGCTGCGCGGGGCTGTCCCCTACCCGCCCTTCGCCCGTTCCCTGGGGCTCCGCCCCAGACCCCGCGCCTCAAACGCCGGCGAGGCTGAATGTACTCAGCGTGTTTGAGGACCGGGTCCGGGGAAGGCCCCGCAGGGCTACGCGGTCAGGCGGGACAGGGCCTCCGCCAAGGGGAGTTCCTCGCGGGTGCCGGAGCGGCGGTCCTGGAGCTCGACCACCCCGTCCGCCGAGCGGCGGCCCGCGACCAGGATCCACGGGACCCCGATGAGCTCCGCGTCCGTCAGCTTCACGCCGGGCGACAGGCCGGGCCGGTCGTCCAGGAGGACGCGGAGACCGGCCCCGGCCAGGGACTCCGCCGCCGACTCCGCGAGGGCGAGCGGCACCGCCTTGCCCGCCGCCACGACGTGGACGTCGGCCGGGGCGACCGAGGCGGGCCAGCACAGGCCCCGCTCGTCCGCCGTCTGCTCGGCCAGCGCGGCCACCGCGCGGGAGACGCCGATGCCGTACGAGCCCATCGTGACCCGGACCGGCTTGCCCTCCTTGCCGAGGACGTCGAGCCCGAAGGCGTCCGCGTACTTCCGGCCGAGCTGGAAGATGTGTCCGATCTCGATGGCCCGGTCGAGCCGCAGCCCGGCGCCGCAGGCGGGGCAGGGGTCGCCCTCCTCGACGACGACCACGTCCAGGTACCGGTCCACCTCGAAGTCGCGGCCGCAGACCACGTTCCGGGCGTGCGTGTCGGGCTTGTTGGCCCCCGTCACCCAGGAGGTGCCCGGCGCGACGCGGGGGTCGGCGAGGTAGCGGACCTTCTCCAGGCCCTGCGGGCCCACGTAGCCCCGTACGAGGTCGGGCCGGTCGGCGAAGTCCTCCGCCGTCACCAGCTCCACGACCGCCGGGGCCAGGTGCTCCCCGAGCTTGCCGAGGTCGACCTCCCGGTCGCCCGGTACGCCGACGGCGGTGATCTCGCCGTCGACCTTCACGAGGAGGTTCTTCAGCGTCGCGGAGGCGGGGACGCCCAGGTGCGCCGCCAGGGTCTCGATGGTGGGGGTGTCGGGGGTCGGGATCTCCTCCAGCGGGCCGTGCTCCGCACCGGCCGGGGTCAGGGCGAAGGTCACCGCCTCCGTGTTGGCCGCGTAGCCGCAGGAGGGGCAGTCCGCGAAGGTGTCCTCGCCGGCCGGGGCCGGTGCCAGGAACTCCTCCGACGCCGAGCCGCCCATCGCGCCCGACACCGCGGACACCACCCGGTGGTCGAGGCCGAGCCGCTCGAAGATGCGTACGTAGGCCTCGCGGTGGAGCCGGTAGGACTCCGCCAGGCCCTCGTCGGACACGTCGAAGGAGTACGAGTCCTTCATCTGGAACTCGCGGCCGCGCAGGACGCCCGAGCGGGGCCGCGCCTCGTCGCGGTACTTGGTCTGGATCTGGTACAGCATGACCGGCAGGTCCTTGTAGGACGTGCACTGGTCCTTGACCACCAGGGTGAAGATCTCCTCGTGGGTGGGGCCGAGCAGGTAGTCCGCGCCCTTGCGGTCCTTGAGCCGGAAGAGCAGGTCCCCGTACTCCGACCAGCGCCCGCTGACCTCGTACGGCTCCTTCGGCAGCAGCGCCGGGAGCAGCACTTCCTGCGCCCCGATCCCGTCCATCTCCTCGCGGACGATGCGCGAGACGTTGTCCAGGACCCGCTTGCCGAGCGGCAGCCAGCTCCACACACCGGCGGAACTGCGCCGGACGTAGCCGGCCCGGACCAGCAGGCGGTGGCTGAGGGTTTCCGCGTCGGCGGGGTCCTCGCGGAGGGTCTTGGCCATGAGGCGGGACATGCGCTGCACGTGTTGCGTTGACATGACGGGAGGCTACCGGGGCCGGCGGGGGCCGCGGAAACGGTTTGAGGGCGTACGGGGTCGGGGCGAACGGTGGTCGGGGCCTACGGATCAGGCCACGGACTAGGGCCTGCGCAGCGGCAGCGGGGCGCCCATGACGGCGTACGGGAGGCTCGCGCTCGGGAAGAGGACCTGGCGGGCGAGGTCCGTGTAGCCGAGGGAGCGGTAGAGGCCGCGGGCCGGGCTGTCGGTGTCGATCGCGGAGAGGATCGAGCGCTCCTCGGCGGCGGTGTCGGTGATCAGGGTGATGAGGGCGCGGCCGACGCCCTTTCCCTGGAACCCGGGGTGGACGTGGAGTTCGGTGATCACGAAGGAGCCGTCGAGCCAGCTGTCGTGGCCGCCGGTCCGCAGGTAGGGCTCGACGATTCCGGACCACCAGTGCGTGCGGTCGTTGGGCATGCCGTAGACGAACCCGGCGAGCACCCCGTCGTCGGTGAACGCGCCGAGCGCGCGGGCGCCGCGGCAGGTCATGTGGCGCTGGACGATGTAGCGCCGGATGCCGACCTCCTCCTCGCTGAGCCCGAAGGCCATGGCCTGCACGCGCAGGGCCTCGTCGACCCGGGAGGCGAGGTCGAGGGGCCCGATGCGCAGTCCGGCGGGCCGGTCGGGGTCTTCTCCCGCGGGGGTTGGCATCATGCGGCGACCTTACTGGCCGACCGCGGGGTCGAACAGGAAGATCGGAACAGCACCCTCAGAACAGCACGCTCATGAACGCGCCGACCTCGCGGAAGCCGACCCGGCGGTAGGAGGCGCGCGCGGCGGTGTTGAAGTCGTTGACGTACAGGCTGACCACGGGAGCCACGTCCCGGAGCGCGTGCGCGACGACGGCCGCCATCCCGGTCTCGGAGTGCCCGCGGCCGCGGAACTCGGGGGCCACCCAGACGCCCTGGATCTGGCAGGCGCGGGAGGTCGCGGCGCCGATCTCGGCCTTGAAGACGACCTTGCCGTCCTCGATGCGGGCGAAGGAACGGCCGCCGGCGACGAGCTCGGCGACCCGGGCCTGGTAGAGCAGGCCGCCGTCGCCGGTCATCGGGGAGATGCCGACCTCCTCGGTGAACATGGCCACGCAGGCGGGCATGATCAGGTCCATCTCGTCCTTGCGGATGCGGCGGACCCGGGGGTCGGCGGTCACCGCGGTGGACGGCTGCTCCATGACCATGAGCGGCTGGCGGGAGCGGACGTCCCGGGCCGGGCCCCAGCTCGGCTCCAGGAGCTGCCAGAGCAGCCCGGTGGCCTCGGCGGGGCCGACGATGGAGGAGCAGCGGCGGCCGGTGCGCCGGGCGCGGTCGGCGAAGGCCCGTACCGCCTCGGGTTCGGCGCAGACGGGCACCAGGTTGGCGCCGGCGTAGCAGAGGGAGCGGAGCTCGCCGTCGGCGTACCAGCCCCACATCTCGCCGCCCAGGCGCCACGGGTCGAGCCCGGCGATCTGGACCCGGGAGGTGACGAAGGCGTTCTCGACCGGCTCGCGGCCGAGGATGTCGAGCGCGGCGTCAAGATCACTGGGCTCAAGGACCCGGGTGGTGGTCTGCGTCAACACTGGGGCCTCACCATGCAAGTCTGCTGATCCCCGCACTGTACCCGGACCGGCTCCGAGATGCCCCCGAGGCCCCTCGGGGCGCCTCCCGGGCCGGTTCCGCCCGGGGGCCCGCAGGACGACGGCCCGCATGCCGAGGGCAGCATGCCGACGGGCCGCATGCCGAGGGCAGCATGCCGACGGGCCCGGGGCCGCACCTGCGGCCTCGGGCCCGTCACCGTTGTCCTCTGGAGCCGCGCGGTCCCGTGCGGGGAGCTACACGCCGATGGCGACCGTCGGCTCGCCCGACATCACGCCGTCCTTCTCCATCTGCTCGGCGATCTTCATCGCCTCTTCGATGAGGGTCTCGACGATCTTCGACTCGGGAACGGTCTTGATGACCTCGCCCTTGACGAAGATCTGGCCCTTGCCGTTGCCGGAGGCGACGCCCAGGTCGGCCTCACGGGCCTCGCCGGGGCCGTTGACGACGCAGCCCATGACCGCGACGCGCAGCGGGACCTCCATGCCCTCCAGGCCCGCCGTGACCTCCTCGGCCAGCTTGTAGACGTCCACCTGCGCGCGCCCGCAGGACGGGCAGGAGACGATCTCCAGGCGGCGCGGCTTGAGGTTCAGCGACTCCAGGATCTGGATGCCGACCTTGATCTCCTCCACCGGCGGGGCCGACAGCGAGACGCGGATCGTGTCGCCGATGCCCTCGGAGAGCAGTGCGCCGAAGGCGACGGCGGACTTGATCGTGCCCTGGAACGCCGGGCCGGCCTCGGTGACGCCGAGGTGCAGCGGGTAGGTGCACTGGGCGGCCAGCTGCCGGTAGGCGTTGACCATGACCACCGGGTCGTTGTGCTTGACCGAGATCTTGATGTCGCTGAAGCCGTGCTCCTCGAAGAGGGAGGCCTCCCACAGCGCGGACTCGACCAGCGCCTCGGGCGTTGCCTTGCCGTACTTCTTCAGCAGTCGCGCGTCGAGCGAGCCGGCGTTGACGCCGATCCGGATCGGGGTACCGGCGTCCTTGGCGGCGCGCGCGATCTCCTTGACCTTGTCGTCGAACTGCTTGATGTTGCCCGGGTTCACGCGGACGGCGGCGCAGCCGGCGTCGATCGCGGCGAACACGTACTTCGGCTGGAAGTGGATGTCGGCGATGACCGGGATGTTCGACTTCTTCGCGATCACGGCGAGCGCGTCGGCGTCGTCCTGCGTCGGGCAGGCCACGCGGACGATGTCACAGCCGGACGCGGTCAGCTCCGCGATCTGCTGGAGAGTGGCCCCGATGTCGGAGGTCCTGGTGGTCGTCATCGACTGCACGGAGATCTGGGCGTCGCCGCCGACGGCGACCGAGCCGACCTGGATCTTGCGGCTGACCCTGCGGTCGGCGAGCTTCGTCGGCACGGCCGGCATTCCGAGAGAGATGGCAGTCATCTGCTGTGCAACCCCAAGGTGTGGATATAGGTGCCGGGATCGGCGGGCTCCAACGTCCGAGATTACGCCAACCGGCACGCCTCCCGCGCATCGCCGGTGGACCGCCACTCGAACGTAGGGAGCCGGGCACGATGCGTGCCCGGCTCCGGATCGTTTGCTGTACGGATGGCCCGTACGACGTCCCGCAGATCTTTCGATCAGGTGATTTTAATGGGATTGACCACGTCTGCGACCAGTACCAGCAGGGTGAAGCAGAGGAAAACTCCGGCCACCACGTACGCCGCGGGCATCAGCTTCGCCACGTCGAACGGGCCCGGGTCGGCGCGCCGGAAGACCCGGGCGAACGCCCGCCGCACCGACTCCCACAGGGCGCCCGCGATGTGCCCGCCGTCCAGGGGCAGCAGGGGCAGCATGTTGAACAGGAAGAGGGAGAGGTTGAACATGCCCAGGACGTTCAGCATGATCGACATCCGCTGCTCGCTCGGAATGTCCAGGGTGGCGATCTCCCCGTTGATCCGGGCCGCGCCGACGATGCCCATCGGCGAGTCGGGCTCCCGCTCGGCTCCGTTGAAGATCGAGTTCCACAGGGCCGGGATCTTGCTCGGAAGCTGGGCCAGGCCCTGCACGCTGCTCTCGACGACCTCGCCGACCCGGTCCGCGGACTGGGTGAAGGTGAGCGGGGCGATCACGGACTTCGGGCCGACGCCGAGGTAGCCGGCCGAGACGTACTCGCCCTTGACGTAGCCGCCGTGGCCGTCGGTCTTGCCCACGCGGTTCTCGACGAGGCTCGCGTGGAGCGTCACCTTCTGCCCGTCGCGCAGGACGGTGAGGGTGGCGGGTCCGATGGTGCCGCGGATGTTCTTCTGGAGGGTGTCCCAGTCCTCGATCCGCTTGCCCTGGAAGGCCACGATCTCGTCGCCGACCTGCAGGCCCGCGGCCTTGCCGGGGGCCACCGGGTCGCCGTCCTTGCAGACCTGGCGGTTCTCGCTCTGCTTGAGCACGCATTCGGAGACGGTCTGTACCTGGGTGGTCGTCTGCTGCACCCCGAAGGTCATCCACACGCCGAAGAAGATCGCCATCGCCAGGACCAGGTTCATGAACGGTCCCGCGAACATCACGATCACGCGCTTCCACGGCTTGCGCGTGTAGAAGAGCCGCGATTCGTCGCCCGGCTGCAGCTCCTCGTACGCCGCCGACCGCGCGTCCTCGATCATCGAGCGGAACGGCGACGTGGAGCGGGCGGTGACCTTGCCGTCCTCGCCCGGCGGGAACATCCCGATCATGCGGATGTACCCGCCCATCGGGATGGCCTTGAGCCCGTACTCGGTGTCGCCCTTCTTGCGCGACCAGATGGTCCGGCCGAAGCCGACCATGTACTGGGGCACGCGGATGCCGAAGAGCTTGGCCGTGGAGAGGTGGCCGAGCTCGTGCCAGGCGATGGAGAAGAGCAGCCCGACCGCGAAGACGAGCACGCCGATCAAGGTCAGCAGTACGGTCATGCGCGCGCCTCCACGGCGGCCCGAGCCGCCATCTCCTGTGCCCGGGCCCTGGCCCAGGTCTCCGCTTCAAGGACGTCCGCGACCGTGAGGGAAGTTCCCCGGGCGGGGGTCCCGTGCTCATCGACCACGGCAGAGACCGTATCCATGATTGCTGTGAACGGGAGCCGACCGGCCAGGAACGCCTCTACGCACTCCTCGTTCGCCGCATTGAACACGGCGGGCGCGGTACCGCCCAGGGCGCCGACGTGCCGGGCCAGGCCCACCGCCGGGAAGGCCTCGGTGTCCAGCGGGAAGAACTCCCAGGTGGACGCCTTGGTCCAGTCGAAGGCGGTGGACGCGTCCGGGACCCGCTGGGGCCAGCCTAGGCCGATGGCGATCGGGCCGCGCATGTCCGGCGGGGTGGCCTGGGCCAGCGTGGAGCCGTCCGTGAACTCGACCATGGAGTGCACGTACGACTGCGGGTGGACCACGACCTCGATCCGCTCGAAGGGGATGTCGTAGAGCAGGTGCGCCTCGATGACCTCCAGCCCCTTGTTGACCAGGGTCGCCGAGTTCACGGTGATCACCGGGCCCATCGCCCAGGTCGGGTGGGCCAGGGCGTCCTCCACCGTGACCGAGGCCAGCTCGGCGCGGGTGCGGCCGCGGAAGGGCCCGCCGGAGGCGGTGACCACGAGCTTGCGGACCTCGGCGCGGGTGCCCGCCGCGAGGGCCTGGAAGAGCGCCGCGTGCTCGGAGTCGACCGGGATGATCTGGCCCGGCTTCGCCAGGGCCTTCACCAGCGGGCCGCCGACGATCAGCGACTCCTTGTTGGCCAGCGCCAGCGTCCGCCCGGCCCGCAGCGCGGCGAGGGTGGGCGCGAGGCCGATGGAACCGGTGATGCCGTTGAGGACGGTGTGGCACTCGGAGGCGGCGAGCTCGGTGGCCGCCTCCGGTCCGGCGAGGATCTCGGGCAGCGGCTCGCCTGCGCCGTACTCGGCGTCCAGCGCCTCCTTGAGGGCCGGTACGACGTCTTCGCGCGCGACGGCCACGGTGTTCACGCGCAGCAGCCGGGCCTGCTCGGCCAGCAGCGCGACCCGGCCGCCGGCGGCGGACAGGGCCGTGACCCGGAACCGGTCCGGGTTGCGCAGGGCGAGGTCGATGGCCTGGGTCCCGATGGACCCGGTGGAGCCGAGGATGACGATGTCCCGACGGCCGGCCGCGGGGTCGAAGAGGAGGTGCGGATCGGCAAGGGGGGATGGGCGGTCGCTCATGGACCCATGTTGCCGCAACTCAGGGGCGCCCGGACACGGAGCCCCCCTCCGTTACCCGAAGGAGAAGGTGCGGGAGCGTCCCGGCGAAGTCCGGGAGGGTACTGGCCACCCGCCACCAGGCGTCCGGGTCGGAGCCGAGGGCCAGCGCGAACAGCCGGTCGGCCTCGGCCCGCGCGGCGAGCACCGGGGCGGACGGTTCGTGGCGGTCGGGGTGGTCCACGTCACCCAGCCAGTGGTCCTCGTCCAGGGCCCAGCAGGCGGGCGCCTTGTGCCGGATCACGTCCTCGCCGGTGAGCAGTCCGCGGGCGAGGCAGTCGCGCACCCACCGGATGTCCTCCTGGACGGACTCCATGGGCACCGCGAGGCTGGCCAGGGCCAGTTCGCGGTCCACTCCCGCGACGGGCTCGGCGCCCCCGGGCGCCACGGAGCGCACCGCCTCGGCGAGCCCGGGGACCGGTGGTCCTCCGGCGGGCTCCGGCAGGGTGCCGCGCACGATCCGGGCCACCAGGACCGGCAGGGTGCCGGGGAAGGCGGGGGCGTGGCGCAGCAGCTCCGCCCAGAGCCGGGGGTCGTCGCGCAGGGGGCGCAGCGCCCGGGCGACGGCCGTGCGCATCCCCGTCCGCTCGGGCAGGCTCCAGCGCAGGCCGCGGGCCCCGGTCAGGTCGGTGAGCAGCAGGGCGCGGTGTGCGGGGGCCACGTGGGCGACGAGCTCCTCGTGCGTGACCCGGCCCATCCGCACGGCGCGGACGGCGGGCCGCTGCCAGGAGCGCATCTCCGGCGCCGCGGTGGCGAGCAGCCCGTGGACGGTCTCCCGGGGCAGGTCCTCGACGAGCAGCAGGGCTTCGACGGAGCCGGCCGGCAGCGGCCGGCGGAGGTGTTCGGCGAGCAGCAGCTCCGGGTCCGGGTGGTGGCGGAGCGCCAGGACGTCCAGCGGGACCCGCGGCCCGCGCCGGCCGTGCCGGCGGAGCAGCCCGATGAGCTCGGCCGCGGTGAGCGGCCCCTCGCCGGGGTCCCGGCCGAGCTCGGCGCGGAGCACCGGCAGGAGTTCCGGCGGGGTCCGGCGGCGGGCGTACCGGGCGGGCCCGGGCCGGCCGGGCAGCGGCCTGCCCACGACGCGGGGGTTGCGGGCGACGTAGGTCCGGTCGGCCGCGCCTCCGTGGCGGATCAGCAGGGTGACGGTCGAGGCCGCCAGCCATTCGTCCCGGCACAGGTACTTGAAGGTGGGCTCGTCGAGCCGGCCGATCATGTCGGTGACGACGTGGTCCGGTGCGTGGCGCAGCACGTGTGCCACGCACCAGGCCAGCCGTCGGCTGGTGCGGTCTTCCTCGGCCGTCGGCATCGTTCTCGTCCGCCTCGCGCTGTGCTCGTACGTGTACCCGTACTCGTACTCATCCTCGTACGTCCGTCCGACGTCCGGCGATGATTGCAGGTCAGCGCAGGGGCCGGTGGACATTTTCGCGGGTTGACGGGCCGGGGGCGGCGTCGGCGATCCACGGGCCGTCGCCGGAGGGGTCGAGTACGCCCTCCTCCAGCCAGGTGTAGGTGCCGGACAGGACCCCGGCGGCGACCTTGCGGTCCAGGTCGTCGGTGTTGTCCCAGAGCCGCCCGAAGAGCTCCTCCACGCGGAGCCGGGACTGCCGGCAGAAGGCGTCGGCCAGCTGGTAGGCCTCGCGGCCGTGCTCGCCGGAGGCCCGCAGGTGCTCGGCGCGCACGCAGGCCGCGCTCATCGCGAAGAGCTCGGCGCCGATGTCGACGATCCGGCCGAGGAACCCCTGCTTGGTCTCCATCCGGCCCTGCCAGCGGGACATGGCGTAGAAGGTCGACCGGGCGAGTTTGCGCGACCCGCGTTCGACGTAGCGCAGGTGGGTGGCCAGGTCGGGGTGGCCGCTCGGGTGGAAGGCCCGGTAGGTGCCGGGGACCTGGCCGGCGCCGGTGGCGAGCTGGGGCAGCCAGCGGGCGTAGAACCCGGCGGCGCGGGCGCCCGCCTTCGCCTTGTCGCCCAGCGCCTTCTCCGGGTCGATGAGGTCGCCGGCCACCGACAGGTGGGCGTCCACGGCCTCGCGGGCGATCAGCAGGTGCATGATCTCGGTGGATCCCTCGAAGATCCGGTTGATGCGCAGGTCGCGGAGCATCTGCTCGGCCGGGACGGCCCGCTCGCCGCGGGCGGCGAGGGACTCGGCGGTCTCGAAGCCGCGCCCGCCGCGGATCTGGACCAGCTCGTCGGCGATCAGGCAGGCCATCTCGGAGCCGTAGAGCTTGGCGAGGGCGGCCTCGATGCGGATGTCGTTGCGGTCCTCGTCGGCCATCTGGGAGGCCAGGTCGACCACGGCCTCCAGGGCGAAGGTGGTGGCCGCGATGAAGGAGATCTTGGCGCCGACGGCCTCGTGCAGGCCGACCGGCCGTCCCCACTGCTCGCGTACGCCGGACCATTCGCGGGCGATCTTCAGGCACCACTTCCCCGCGCCCACGCACATGGCGGGCAGCGACAGCCGGCCGGTGTTCAGTGTGGTCAGCGCGATCTTCAGCCCGGCGCCCTCGGCGCCGATGCGCTGGGCCGCGGGGACCCTGACCCGGTGGAAGCGGGTGACGCCGTTCTCCAGGCCGCGCAGGCCCATGAAGGCGTTGCGGTGTTCGACGGTGATGCCCGGCGAGTCGGCCTCGACGACGAAGGCGGTGATCCCGCCGCGGTGGTTCTCGCTCTTGGGAACCCGGGCCATGACGACGAGCAGGTCGGCGACGACCCCGTTGGTGGTCCAGAGCTTGACCCCGTCCAGGACGTACGCGTCCTCCCCGTCGGGGACCGCCGTGGTGGCCAGGCGCGCCGGGTCGGAGCCGACGTCGGGCTCGGTGAGCAGGAAGGCGCTGATGGCGGTGGTCGCGCAGCGCGGCAGGTAGGCGTCCTTCTGCTCCTGCGTGCCGAACATCTTCAGCGGCTGGGGCACGCCGATCGACTGGTGGGCGGAGAGCAGGGCTCCGATGGCCGGGCTGACGGAGCCGACGAGGGCGAGCGCCTTGTTGTAGTACACCTGGGTGAGGCCGAGGCCCCCGTACTTCGGGTCGATCTTCATGCCGAGCGCGCCGAGCTCTTTGAGCCCGCGCACGGTCTCGTCGGGGATCTTCGCCTCGCGCTCGATGCGCGCTCCGTCGACGGAGGTCTCGCAGAACTCCCGCAGCCGGGCCAGGAAGGCCTCTCCGCGCCGGACGTCCTCCTCGGCGGGGAGCGGGTGGGGGTGGATCAGGTCGAGTCGGAACCGTCCGAGGAACAGCTCCTTGGCGAAGCTCGGCCGCTGCCAGTTCTGTTCCCGGGCCGCTTCCGCGACCTGCCGTGCCTCGCGCTCGGTCACCTTGGGCTGTACGGGCCGTACGGGCTGTGCCGACTGGGTGTCGCTGTCGCTGTCGCCGGGCTGTGTTGCGGACATGAGGGGGCTCACCTCGCCGCCGAGAGAGGGGGTGCTTACCGGTGGGTGCTACCAGTGAGTCGTACCCGTTTCGGGCGGCGGGGAAGCGGCGGTAAAAGGGGGACGCCCGGAGCGTCCCCCTCGGCTCCCGCGCGCTCAGGCGCCGTGACGGGCCACGGCCAGGCGGGAGACCCGCTCCGCGTGGGGGACGAGGTAGAAGTGGCCGCCCTCGAAGACGTGGGACGCGAAGGCGCCCTCGGTGACCGTGGACCACTTCTCCGCGTCCGCGAGGGCGACGCGCGGGTCGCTGTCACCGGTGAGCGCCATGACGCCGGCGCGCAGCAGCGGGGCGTCCTCGCGGCGGCGGTAGCTGTCGATCAGGTCGAAGTCGTTGCGCACGATCGGCAGGAACACCTCGCGCAGGTCCGGGTCCTTCCAGACCTCGACGTGGGGTCCGCCCAGCGAGACGACGGCCGCGATCAGGTCCGCGTCCGAGCGCGGGAGCACCCGGGCGGTGGGGCCGGCGAGTCCGCGGCCCGAAACGCACAGGCGGGTGACGTGCTCCGCGCCCGCGGCTTCGAGGCGAAGGAGGGTCTCGTACGCCACGGCCGCGCCCATGCTGTGGCCGAGGAACACCGTGGGCACGGGGGGTTCGGCCAGGAGTTCCGAGGCGATCTGCGGCGACAGCGCGTCCATCGTCGGGATCAGCGGTTCGCCGAAGCGGCTTTCGCGCCCCGGGTACCGCACGGCCACGACGTCGACGGAAGGGCCCAGGTGGCGGTGCCAGTCACGGAAGAAGCTCGCGCTGCCTCCCGCGTGCGGGAAGCACACCAGGCGCAGGGAGGCTCCGGCAGCCGGACGGTGGCGGACCAGGTAGGACATGTACGACTCGCTTCGTCGGCCGAGGATCGTCGCGCCCGGTGGCGTGGGGCCGTGGACCGGGCCCGGGCGACGGCGGCGCCCGGCAGCACCGGCCGCGCCGTGACCGCCGGTGACATCCCGGCACAGCCTAAATCGGCCCGCCGCCCTCCCCGTACCCGGGACCGGCCGGGATCCGGCTGTCCGCGCAGGTCGGAGGTCGGAGGTCGGAGGGGAAATGGAAGACGGCCGGAGCCCCCGCACAGTAGGCTCCGGCCGTCGGCTTGGTGGCCGTACGAGTTCGGTCAGATGTCGAGGCCGCTGAGGACCAGGACCCGCTCGTAGGTGTAGTCGTCCATCGCGTAGCGCACGCCCTCGCGGCCCACACCGGACTGCTTGACGCCGCCGTAGGGCATCTGGTCGGCACGGTAGGACGGGACGTCGCCGACGATCACGCCGCCGACCTCCAGCTCGCGGTGGGCGCGGAACGCGGTCTGGATGTTCCGCGTGAAGACACCGGCCTGCAGACCGAACTTCGAGTCGTTGACGGCGGCGAAGGCCTCGTCGGTGTTCTCGACCCGGCGCAGGGTGAGGACCGGTCCGAAGACCTCCTCGGTGGCGAGGGTGACACCCTCGGGCACCTCCGCGACGACGGTGGGCTCGTACGAGGCGCCCTCGCGCTTGCCGCCCGTGAGCAGCTTGGCTCCGGCGGCCACGGCCTCGTCGACCCAGGACTCGACGCGCTTGGCGGCGTCCTCGGAGACGAGGGGGCCGACGTCGGTGGCGGAGTCGTTCGGGTCGCCGGTGACCTGCTCGCGGACCTTGGCGACGACCTTCTCGACGAGGCGGTCGTAGACCGTCGCGTCGGCGATCACGCGCTGCACGCCGATGCAGGACTGGCCGGCCTGGTAGTTCGAGAAGGTCGCGATGCGGGTCGCGGCCCAGTCGAGGTCGGCCTCCGAGGACCAGTCCTCCAGGACCACGGCCGCGGCGTTGCCGCCGAGCTCCAGGGTGCAGTGCTTGTGGGGCACGGCCTGCTGGATGGCGTAGCCGACCTTGTCGGAACCGGTGAAGGAGATGACAGGCAGGCGCTCGTCCTTGACCAGCTCCGGCATCTTGTCGTTGGCGACGGGGAGGACGGACCAGGAACCGGCCGGCAGGTCGGTCTCGGCGAGCAGCTCGCCGAGGATCAGACCGGAGAGCGGGGTGGCCGGGGCCGGCTTCAGGATGATCGGCGCGCCGACGGCGATGGCGGGGGCCACCTTGTGGGCGCACAGGTTCAGCGGGAAGTTGAAGGGCGCGATGCCCAGGACCGGACCCTTGACGAAGCGGCGGGTCAGGGCCAGGCGGCCGACGCCGCCGGCGTCGGTGTCCAGGCGCTGGGCCTCTCCGCCGTTGAAGCGGCGGGCCTCTTCGGAGGCGAAGCGGAACACGGACACCGCACGGCCGACCTCACCGCGGGCCCACTTGATCGGCTTGCCGTTCTCGGCGGAGATCAGCAGCGCGATCTCCTCGGTGCGCTCGGCGAGCCGGCGGGCGACGTGGGCCAGGGCCTCGGCGCGTACGTGGGCCGGGGTCGCGGAGAACTCCGCCGTCACGGCGTACGCGGCGGCCACGGCCTCTTCGACCTGGGCGTCGGTCGGGACGCTCACGGCGGCGACGAGGCGGCCGTCCCACGGGGAGTGGACGTCGAAGCTGTCGTCGCCCGTGGCCTGGCGGCCGGCGAGCCAGAAGGCGTGGGTGGAAGTCATGCTGATCCCGGCCCTTCGGAGTGTGTGCGGTGGGTCCTTGTCCCCTCCACCGTAGGACTCCGCCGGGGTTTCGGCGTTTGTCCGGGGTGGAGTACGTGCGTGGCGCGGCGCGCCGCTTTGTCAGTGTCGGGGCGGCTGCCGCCCGTGCGGGGCCCCTGCGGGGTGCTGTACGAGGGGCCGGGCGGGCCGGGCTGCGCCGGGCGCGGGCGGCCGCTACGCGGGGCTGTCCCCCACCCGCCCTTCGCCCGTTCCCCGGGCTCCGCCCGGACCCGGTCCTCAAACGCGGGACCGGCTGGATGCATCCAGCCTCGCCGGCGTTTGAGGCGCGGGGTCTGGGGCGGAGCCCCAGGGGGTCCGGGGCGCAGCCCCGGGGAACGGTGGAAGGGCGGGTAGGGGACTTGCCCCGCGCAGCGGCCGTCCACCCCGGTCGGCACTACGCCGGGGTCGATGTCGCCTTCAGGGCGAGCCACAGCTCCATGCGGACGTCCGGGTCGTCCAGGGAGCGGCCCAGGATCTCCTCCACCCGCCGCATCCGGTAGCGCAGCGTGTGGCGGTGGACGCCGAGGTCGGCCGCCGCCGCGTCCCACTGGCCGTGGCGGGAGAGCCAGGCCTGGAGGGAGGCCACCAGGTCGCCCCGGCCCTTCTCGTCGTGCTCGCGCAGCGCGCGGAGCGTGCCGTCCGCGAAGGCCCGTACCGCGTCGTCGGCGAGGAGCGGGAGGACCGAGCCCGCCGCGAGGTCCTCGTGTTCGACCATGGGGCGGCCGCGCCGCCGGGCCACGGCCAGGGCCTGGTCGGCCTGTTTGAAGGCGGCCGCCACGCCGGAGGCCGCCGCGGGCGCCGACAGGCCGAGGACCAGCTCGTCGGGCTCCGGTTCGCCCGTCTCCCGGCCGCGCCGGGATTCCAGGGCGTCCGCGTGTTCCGCGCACGCCTGGACCGCCGAGCCCCCGTCGGCCGCCAGGACCACGAGCCGGCCGGGCTCCGGCACCACCAGCAGGGTCTCCCCGGTGCGCGCCGCCGCCGATTCCACGGCGTCGGCCAGCATCGCCAGGCCCTCCGGCTGGGCCGTGCCCGCCAGCGCGGGCTCCGCCACGAGGATCCGGAACGGCGCGTCGAGCAGGGCCCCGTACAGGTCCCCGGCCACGGCCTGGGCGTGCTCCGCCTGGCCGGCGAGCAGCAAGCGCAGCACGGCGGCGCCGAGCCGGGACTCCGCGTCGTGCAGGGAGCGGGAGCGTTCGGTGGTGAGGGTCAGCAGGGCCACCGCGGAGTGGACGGCGTACCGCTCCGCCGTGCCGAGCGGGGCTCCGGTGCCGACCGCGAGGGCTCCGCGCGCCCGCCGCCCGGTGCCCAGCGACTGGAGCTCCACCCGGTCCTCGGAGCCGCCCACCACGGCGCTGGCCGGAGCCGGGCGCTCGCGCAGCCGTTCCACGTCGGGGGTGAGCCGGGCGGCCCGGCGCGCCGCCCAGTCGGGCGCGGCCGCGACGACGGCGCCCGAGGTGTCGTAGAGGGCGGCCCAGCCGTGCACGTGCGCCGCCAGCTTCGTCAGCAGTTCGGCGGGCCCGTCGGCGGACAGCGCGGCCCGGGTCAGCTCGCGCTGCGCCTCGAAGCCGGCGGTCACGGCCCGGTACTGGTCGGCGGCGAGGGCGGCGGAGACGGCCTTGCTGATGGCGAGGAACGGGGTGCGCCGGGGCACCTCCAGCAGCGGCAGGTCCTCGGCGGTGGCGGCTTCGACCAGGGCCTCGGGCACGGCGTCGTAGTTGACGCCGATGGCGAAGCCGATCCCGACGACCCCGGCCGCGGCGAGCCGGCGTACGTAGCGCCGCATCTCCTCGGGGTCCTCCGCGTCCAGCTTCATCGCGGTGATGAGGAGCAGCTCCCCGCCCTCCATGTACGGGACGGGGTCGGCGAGCTCACTGACGTGGGCCCAGCGCACGGGGGTGTCGAGGCGGCCCTCCCCGGCCCGGACGCTGAGTTTGAGCGCCGAGTGCTGGACGAGCGAGGCGAGGGTGAGCGGCATGGGTACCGGGGCGCCTTAGGGAGAGGAGGTGTTCGGCGGCGAGATGCCGACGGAGGATTCTCGCCGTGGAACACCACCGCGGTTTTCGCCGTGTCGTACGAACGGCTCCCCTCGATTCTGCCACCCCGTACGGGTCCGCTCCGTCCGGCCCGTCCCCCTCCGCCCGGGCCCGCCCGTCGTCCGCCCCGTCTCAGTCCCGTCCTCCGAGCCGTACCAGCAGCGGGGCGGCCCGCTCGCCGCGGACGGAGGTGAGGGAGAGCACGGCGTGGCCGGGGGGCACGGTGTTGGCGAGGGCGGAGGCCGACCAGCGCTCCCGCTCCGTCTGGCGCACGGTGACCGCGTCCGTGGTGACGGCCTTGCCGGTGATCACCTTGCGCACGGCGTGCACGGCCCGGGTGAAGGGCTGGTCGGCATAGACCGTACGGGTCGTGACGTCCCGCGTCTCGACCAGCTCGGTCCCCCAGGCGTCGGCGAACCACTTGCCGTCCCACGTGGTGACCCCGGAGAAGACCATCCGGCAGCCGACGGCTCCGAGGAGCGGGGTGCGCAGCGCCTCCGGTACGTCGTCCAGGGTGCGCAGCGCCAGCAGGACTCCCGCGTTGGCCGAGCGGAGCCCGTGCATGCCGCGCACAGCCTCGGCGGTGAGGGTGTGCGCGGCGTCGTCGAGGGCCAGGAGGGCGAAGAGGGAGCGGTCGGCACGGGCCGCGGCCGCCGCGTTGAACTGGGCGAGGAGCAGCCGGGCCAGCAGCCGGGAGGCGTCCGGATGGGCACGCTCGGGGAGATCCACACGGACCCGCACGGGGTGTTCCAGAGCGCGGAGCGAGAAGGGCCGTCCGCCGCCGGTGGTGTCGAAGAAGCCGTGGAACGCCGGCCGGTCCAGCAGCGCCGCCCTGTCGGCGAGAACGGGTCCCGGGTCGCCGTGGACGCCGTGCTGCCGCGCCCGGGTGTCGAGCTCGCGCAGCATGGCCTGCTGCCCGGAACCCTCCAGCTCGTGCCGCAGCGCCTCGACCGCCGCGGGCAGCAGTTCGAGGAGCGCCCGCAGCTCGGGCACGGTCGGGAAGCGGCCGTGGGCTCCGTGGAACGGGCCGAGGATCTGGGTGAGCGCCGTCGCCGACCGGCGTACGTCGACGCCCGGCAGATCGCCCACGAATGCTTCGGCGAGGAAGGAAGCCGCCTCGTCGGCGTCCCCGGTTCCGCCGTAGAGGTCGAGATCGTGGACGGATGCGGGGTCACCCAGGCGCACCACGATGTCGTAGGCGTCGTCGGGACCGAGCCGGGCTCCCGCAGCGCCGACGGCGATCACCGCGGCCTGCCCGGCCAGCGCCTGGAGGGCCAGCGACTCCACGACCGGCCTGACCAGCCGGTGGGTCTTGCCCGAGCCCGAGGGGCCGACGGCGAGGACCGACGTGCCCAGCACACCCGGGTCGAGGGCCAGCCCGGTCCCGCGGCGTTCTTGGGGGTTCGGCTCGGCACCGGTGACCCGGCCGAGCCAGACCTGCCCGACGGCCAGGTCGTGGGAGGCGGCGCGGACGGGCAGGTCGCGGGCGCCCGACGGATGGCCGCAGGCGGCCGCGCCCTTCGCCCGTACGGCTTCCACGAAGGCGGGGCGCCGCGAAGGATCGGCCCTCACGGACTCCCAGGCCCGTCGGATCCGTGCGTGGTCGACGTCGTTCATCCGCCCACCCGCGGCCTCTGCGGCCAGCCGGTCCGCGGACTCCACCAGCCCGGCGGCCCGCAACTGCGGCCAGCCGGCCGGAGAGTCCGGGCCACCCGGGGTCACCGTGTGCGGGAGGTCTACGGGGAGGGCGGGAGACCGGAGGCCTCTCAGCAAGGCGGCCCAACCACCGAGGCGGGCGAAGTAGAGGCCGACGGGTGCGTAGATCAGTACGTACAGGACGTTGGTGACCACCGCACCGCCCGTTTCGCCGAGCTCCGGGTATGGCAGGTGCCCGAAGGCCAGCGGATAGACCATGAGGATCTCGCTCGGGCTCTGGATCAGCAGCACGACGGCGAAGGCTCCTGCCGCGGCGCCCAGCGCGCGGTACCAGGGGCCGCGGGCGGCGATCAGCTGGTCGAAGGCGGTCCGCCAGCCTCCCAGCTTGGCGAAGCCGAGGAACAGGCCCACGGTGACCAGCAGCTCGTAGAACTGACTGGCCGCCTGGCCGCGGTGGTCGATCGGCACCTTGCCCAGGTTGCCCGTCCACCAGCTGTCAGGGGTGAAGTAGTAGAGCGGGGATTCGGCGAGGGGGAGGTTCCTGTCGAGGAAGGCTTGCCAGCACACGAAGAAGACGAGGAAGGAGACCACGACCCGGGTGATCAGCGAGCGGCCGTTGGTGGCGGACTTCGGTACGGCCGGGGTGTAGGCGTAGCGCCAGACACCGGGCTTCGCCTCCGGCCGCGGGGCGCTCAGCCATGCGGTGAAGGGAGCCCCCGCGGGAGCCGCGGGCACACCTGCGGCAGGGCTTCCCGGTGCGTACGCGGGCGGCGGCGGGGCCGTGACCGGTCGCGGCGGCGAGGGCGGCGGGCCGGACGGCCGGGGGATCTGGGGACCGCCGGGCCCCACATCGGGCGAGCCGCCGTACCTGCCGCGGTCCCCGCCGTGCGTGCCGTCGGTGTCCATGTAACCCCTGCCCCCTGCCCGATACCGCGCTGCGCTGCGCGCTCAATCTAGTGGCCGTCGCCGCCCCACGGCCCGTACCCCATCGTGATCCACAGGACATGCGCGGATTCCTTCCTATGGCCGTCACGGACAAGGACACGCGGGCACCACTCCCGAACGGAGCATGCAGGACCACGCCTCCCGGGCCTAGCCTGCGGACAAAGACACAAGTGCGTCCGAAAACACCCCCACCCCCCAGGAGCCCCCTATGACCGCTGTCCCGCAGGAGCGCCGCATCGTCACCGCGATCCCCGGCCCCAAGTCGCAGGAGCTGCAGGCCCGCCGCCTGTCGACGGTGGCCGGCGGCGTGGGCTCCGTGCTCCCCGTCTTCACGGCCCGCGCGGGCGGCGGCATCATCGAGGACGTCGACGGCAACCGCATGATCGACTTCGGCTCCGGCATCGCCGTGACCTCGGTCGGCGCCTCCGCCGAGGCCGTCGTGCGCCGCGCCGCCGCGCAGCTCGCCGACTTCACCCACACCTGTTTCATGGTGACCCCCTACGAGGGCTACGTGGAGGTCTGCGAGGCCCTCGCCGAGCTCACCCCGGGTGACCACGCCAAGAAGTCGGCGCTGTTCAACTCCGGCGCCGAGGCCGTCGAGAACGCCGTCAAGATCGCCCGTTCGTACACCAAGCGCCAGGCCGTCGTCGTCTTCGACCACGGCTACCACGGCCGTACGAACCTCACGATGGCCCTGACCTCGAAGAACATGCCGTACAAGCAGGGCTTCGGCCCGTTCGCCCCCGAGGTCTACCGCGTCCCGGTCGCCTACGGCTACCGCTGGCCGACCGGCGCCGAGAACTGCGGCCCCGAGGCCGCCGCCCAGGCGATCGACAACATCGTCAAGCAGATCGGCGCCGAGAACGTCGCCGCGATCATCATCGAGCCGGTCCTCGGCGAGGGCGGCTTCATCGAGCCGGCCAAGGGCTTCCTCCCGGCGATCGTGAAGTTCGCCAACGACAACGGCATCGTCTTCGTCGCCGACGAGATCCAGTCCGGCTTCTGCCGCACCGGCCAGTGGTTCGCGTGCGAGGACGAGGGCATCGTCCCCGACCTCATCACGACCGCCAAGGGCATCGCGGGCGGCCTGCCGCTCGCCGCCGTGACCGGCCGCGCCGAGATGATGGACTCCGTGCACGGTGGCGGCCTGGGCGGCACCTACGGCGGCAACCCGGTGGCCTGTGCCGGTGCGCTCGGCTCCATCGAGACCATGAAGGAGCTCGACCTCAACGCCGCGGCGAAGAAGATCGAGTCGGTCATGAAGGCCCGTCTGACGGCCATGCAGGAGAAGTACGACATCATCGGCGACATCCGCGGCCGCGGCGCCATGATCGCGATCGAGCTCGTGAAGGACCCGTCCTCCAAGACCCCGAACCCGGAGGCGGCCGGCGCGCTCGCCAAGGCCTGCCACGCCGAGGGCGTGCTCGTCCTCACCTGTGGCACCTACGGCAACGTGCTCCGCTTCCTGCCGCCGCTCGTCATCGGCGACGACCTGCTGAACGAGGGCCTGGACGTCATCGAGGCCGCGTTCGCGGCCCTCTGATCGAACGTCTGACACAGCCGGTAGAACGCGGGGGCACGATCCTCGATCACCACGCGATCACTACCGCGGGTAACGGTCGGGCACTGTGAAGAAGGTGTGGGGGGCCGATGGCGGGAGCGTTTTCCCGCTGTCGGTCCCCCTTCCGCTGCCGTACGGTTTCTGCAGATGAGTGAGACACCCCGCTCCCGGGAAACCGGAGGCGACACCAGTACCGGGCTTCCCCAGCGCCGCACTGGGCATGCGTTCGCGCACACTCCTCACCGATCGGACGGCCGCACGCCCCAAACCCCCCGGGGCGCCCGGCATACCGATCCGGGCGGCCGCCCCGGAACCACCCCCCCTGTTCCGGGGCGGCCGGCCACTCTCTTCTTCGCGAGCTACGCGATCTCCGCGATCTGCGTCGCGCTCTTCGCCCTGATCACCTGGCAGGTCCTCGTGTCCGGGCCGCTGCTGGTCCCGGACGCCGGCCTCAGCCGGGCGCTCGTGCGCACCGTCCCCGACGCGGTCACCCAGCGTCTCTCCGACTTCGGCAACGTCCCGGTCGCGCTCCCCGTCCTGCTCCTCGCGGCCGGCTACGCCGCGTGGCGCGGCAACCGCCGGGGCGCGGCGGCAGCGGCGCTGGCCATGGCCCTGGTGCCGGCCCTCGTCGTCCCGCTGAAGGTGTGGACTGGCCGGCCGGGCCCCCTGGAGCCCTGGGCCTCCGGCTACTACCCCTCGGGCCACACGGCCACCGCCTACGTGGCGTACGTGGGCGCGGCCCTGCTCGTGCGCCCGTACGCCCGGGGCCGCCGGGGCCGCTGGCCCCTCCTCCTCGCGGCCGCCCTCACCGTCCTGACGGCGGCGGGGCTGATCCTGCGCGGCTACCACTGGCCCCTGGACGTCCTGGCCAGCCTCCTGATGTGCACGCCACTGCTGCTCGCGGTGCGAAGCGTGGCAGGGCCGGGGCGCGCACCCCCCCGCCCCGCCCGGCCGGAGGGTGCGGCCCTACGACCCCCA
>NZ_JBWJVM010000083.1:0-37045 GCF_056428985.1 Streptomyces sp. CA189
GCCGCCCGGGGCCCCCCTTCTGTGTCGTATACGAAAAGCGGACTAGCGCATCTTTCCGCCGCGCGGCATGCGCATCCCCTTGGGCATCGGACCCTTCGGGATCGGCATGTTGCTCAGCAAGTCGCCCATGGCCCG
This sequence comes from Streptomyces sp. CA189, assembly GCF_056428985.1. Classification (NCBI taxonomy): domain Bacteria; kingdom Bacillati; phylum Actinomycetota; class Actinomycetes; order Kitasatosporales; family Streptomycetaceae; genus Streptomyces; species Streptomyces sp. CA189. The sequence continues at coordinate 136 of NZ_JBWJVM010000083.1, forward strand.
CAGTTTGTCGTTGACCTGGGTGATCTGGGGACCCGAGAGCACGCGGGGCAGCTTCATGAGGGTCGTACGGACCTTCTTGAGCGGCACCTCGCCCTCGCCCTTGCCCACGATGAAGTCGTGGACCGGGATGTCGGGCATGATCCGGGCCAGCTTCTTCTTCTCGTTCGCGAGCATCGGCTTGACCCGGTTCGGGTTGCCCTCGGCGATCAGGACCACACCGGCCTTGCCGACGGCCCGGTGGACGATGTCCTGCTGCTTGCTCATCGCGACGGCGGGGGTGGTGCTCCAGCCCCTGCCCACGTTGTCCAGTACGGCCGCGGCCGCGCCCGGCTGTCCCTCCATCTGTCCGAAGGCGGCCGTCTCGGCTCGCCGTCCGAAGATGATCGCCATCGCCAGGAACGCCACCAGGAAGCCCAGGATGCCCAGGTAGACCGGGTGGTCGATCAGGAAGCCGATCGCAAGAAAGACACCAAAGGTGACGATTCCCACGCCCGCGACGATCAGACCGACCTTCGGGTCGGCCTTGCGCGTCATCTTGTACGTCAGGGCGATCTGCTTCAGTCGCCCGGGGTTCGCAGCAGTCTCTGCGTTTGACTTCCTCGCCATGCAGCGAAGTTTACGTGGCCTTCTCGGTCCGGGTCGCCGCGGCCTCGAGTACGTGCTCGGTTTCGACCCGGTCCTTGGCCCTGCGGCGGTCTTCGAGGACGGCCGTCCAGGCGTTCCGACGGGCGCCGCTCATGAGCAGCGACTCCAGGCCGCGGACGGCGTCGGTGAAGGACGGAATGGCGATGGCGCGTACGGGCGCGGCCTGCATGGTGTCGACCCTTTCACGGAGCTCACGTCGGGGGTTGCCAAGCGTGTGTGCGGTGCGTCGAACAATCGTCACCGACTGGTGTTACCAGGGCGTGACCGACTCGTCAAACAGTGATGAAACCTTGATGCGGCCCACTAGAGCCTTCCAAGGAAGAGCCTAGGGGCCGCATCGGTGCGGTGTTACCCGCAAGTAAGACTTTGTGCGCGAGTTCACATACCCCCCGCACCACGCGTCTCGCGTGCCACTCGGGCCTCACGCGCCGCGCTCAGACGGCCGCCGTCAGACGGTCGCGCGCTTCTCCATCGCCTGCTGGTAGAGACGGCCGGCGCGGTACGAGGACCGGACCAGCGGACCGGACATGACTCCGGAGAAGCCGATCTCCTCGGCCTCCTGCGCCAGCTCCACGAACTCGGCCGGCTTCACCCAGCGCTCGACGGGGTGGTGGCGCGGCGAGGGCCGCAGGTACTGGGTGATCGTGATGAGCTCGCAGCCCGCCTCGTGGAGGTCCTTCAGCGCCTGGCTGACCTCCTCGCGCTCCTCGCCCATGCCCAGGATCAGGTTGGACTTGGTGACGAGGCCGTAGGCCCGTGCCCGGGTGATGACGTCCATCGAGCGCTCGTAGCGGAAGCCGGGGCGGATCCGCTTGAAGATGCGCGGCACCGTCTCGATGTTGTGGGCGAAGACCTCGGGGCGGGAGGCGAAGACCTCTTCCAGCAGCTCCGGGACCGCGTTGAAGTCCGGGGCGAGCAGCTCGACCTTGGTGTGGCCGCTCTCGCGGCCCGCCGTCTGCTGGTGGATCTGGCGCACGGTCTCCGCGTAGAGCCAGGCTCCGCCGTCCGCCAGGTCGTCGCGCGCGACGCCCGTGATGGTGGCGTAGTTCAGGTCCATGGTGACGACGGACTCGCCGACGCGGCGGGGCTCGTCGCGGTCCAGCGCCTCGGGCTTGCCCGTGTCGATCTGGCAGAAGTCGCAGCGCCGGGTGCACTGGTCGCCACCGATGAGGAAGGTGGCCTCGCGGTCCTCCCAGCATTCGTAGATGTTCGGACAGCCGGCTTCCTGGCACACCGTGTGCAGTCCTTCGCCCTTCACCAGGGCCTGCATCTTGGTGTACTCGGGACCCATCTTGGCCCGCGTCTTGATCCACTCGGGCTTGCGCTCGATGGGCGTCTGGGCGTTACGGACCTCTAGGCGCAGCATCTTGCGTCCGTCGGGTGCGACTGCGGACACGACCGGCTCCCTGTGACTTCGATTCTTCGGCGCCCACCAGGGTACGCCCGTAATTTCATACGCTCTTACGTCGGCCAACCTGCGGGCGGCCCGACCCATTCCCCGGCGTCCCCCCGGGATCAGCCCGCGGCGGGCTCTGTCTCCCGGGGCCGCAGCTCCGCCTGCTCCAGTACGTCCTTCAGGTGCCGTTCGATCACCGGCAGCACCTCGGCGATGGTGATCTCGCGGCCCAGCTCGTACGAGAGCGAGGTCACACCGGCGTCCCGGATCCCGCAGGGGACGATCCGGTCGAACCAGGTGTTGTCGGGGTTCACGTTGATCGCGAAGCCGTGCATCGTGACGCCCTTGGCGACCCGGATGCCGATGGCGGCGAGCTTGCGGTCCTCGCGGCGCTGGCCGGCGTTGGACGGGGCGTACTCGGGGCCGTTCAGCCGGGGGTCGAACTCCTCGTCGTGCAGCCTCGGGTCGAAGTCCAGCGAGAGACCGCCGATCTTCGGGCGCTCCGCCACCGGGTCGCCGAGGACCCAGACCCCGCTGCGCCCCTCGACGCGGGTGGTCTCCAGGCCGAACTCGGCGGCCGTGCGGATCAGCGCGTCCTCCAGGCGGCGGACGTGGGCGACCACGTCGACCGGGCGGGGCAGCTTCATGATCGGGTAGCCGACCAGCTGGCCCGGGCCGTGCCAGGTGATCTTGCCGCCGCGGTCCACGTCCACCACGGGCGTTCCGTCGAGCGGGCGCTCGCTGTCGGCGGTGCGCCGACCGGCCGTGTAGACCGGCAGGTGCTCCAGCAGCAGGCAGGTGTCCTCGATCTCGTCCGCGAAGCGGGCCGCGTGCACCCGGCGCTGCTCTTCCCAGGCCACCGTGTACTCGACGGCCTCCGGGCCGAAGCCCATGCGGACAAACCCAAGCTCAGCCACCGCGGCGCCTCCTCGTTGAACCTGCCGACGAACTTGCTGTGTGCACCTATCGCACCAGGCAAGGGTACGGCGGCCCCCGCGCACCCCGTCAGCCGCCCGTCCCGGGCACCGCCCAAGGCCCCGTATCCGGGGGTCCGGGGAGCTGTTTCGGCCGCCTGCGGCCCTTCGGCGGCCGGTCCGGGTCCTCGTCCGCCCGGGGCAGCCGGCGGTGCCCTTCGGAGTGGTCGTTCACCCAGCCGCAGACCCCGCACGCGTAGCGCCCGTCGAGACCCGCGATGTAGGTCCCGCACCGCCGGCACTCCGCCTCGGTCAGCTCGGGCGCGGCCGGCTCGGGGACGTGCGGCGGGGCCGTGGACTCTGCGTGGCTGTCGTCGCCGTCGGGGCGCTCGCAGCTGCCGGGGGGAAGCTCCCCGGTGGGCCGGCGGGTCATGGGGCGCAGCGTACGCGGGTGGAGGGGGTCGGTCCGTAAAGGGACCCACCGGTTCTGCACACGATCGGATGAATGTGGGACAGAGAGGGCGGTCCGGGCAAGGTTCGCCGCTACATTCACGCCGTTCACAGGGCCGGGACTCCGGTCCGTCACGTCAGGAGACCGTGGAGCCGATGACGGAACGACCTGCCCAGCGTGTCCCCAACCGGCAACTCTCGGCGCTGATCGCCGAGGCCGGGTTCTCCAACGCCGGGCTCGCCCGCCGTGTCGACCAGCTCGGTCTGGAGCACGGTCTCGATCTGCGGTACGACAAGACCTCCGTGACCCGCTGGCTGCGCGGGCAGCAGCCGCGCGGCACCACCCCGGCGCTCATCGCGGAGGTGTTCACCCGGCGCCTGGGGCGTCGGCTGTCGGCCCAGGACCTGGGCCTGGACGCGTGCGCCCCGGTGTACGCGGGGCTGGAGTTCGCGGCCACCCCCGAGGAGGCCGTCGACATCGCGAGCGGGCTGTGGCGCAAGGACTCCGGTTCGCACGCCGAGCTGCGCAAGATCGCCTTCACCCCGGCCGGGCTGGTGGTGCCCAGCCGGGACTGGCTGATCGGGCGGGCCGACGAGCGGGTCGGCCGGGGCGCGGAGCAGGCCGCCTTGCGCGTTCCCGAACAGGGCCGTCCGGAGCAGAGCCGTCCGCTGCCCGGACGGGCCTCGGTGCCCCGGCAGCGGCAGATCGACCGCGGACCCGGGCAGCGGGTGACGGGCGGCGACATCGCGGCGCTCAGATCGGTGGGCGAGCTGTTCCGCACCCTGGACCACGCCTACGGGGGCGGCCATGCCCGCCAGGCCCTGGTGCGGTACCTGGAGCACGAGGCCGAGCCGATGCTGCGCGGCACCTACGGAGAGACCACCGGACGCCGGCTGTTCTCCGCCGCCGCGGATCTGACCCGGCTCGCGGGCTGGACCTCGTACGACATCGCCGCGCACGGGCTCGCCCAGCGCTACTTCGTCCAGGCGCTGCGCCTGGCCCAGGCCGCCGGGGACCGGCCGTACGGGGCGTACGTGCTGATCACGATGAGCCGGCAGGCGGTCTACCTCGGCCACGGCCGGGAGGCGGTGCAGCTCGCCCGGGTGGCCCAGCAGGGCGTGGGCTCCGGGCCGCCGCCGGTGGTGCAGGCGCTGCTGCACTCGGCGGAGGCGCGCGGGCACGCGGTGCTCGGGGAGGTCAGGGCCTCCACGGCCTCGCTGGTGCGGGCCGAGCGGGCGCTGGGCGCGGCCCGGCCGGGGGACGACGTACCGCACTGGGCGCGGGACTACGACGAGGCGCAGCTCGCGGACGAGTTCGGGCACTGCCACCGGGACCTCCAGCAGTACCGGGCCTCGGCGCAGCACGCGGAGCGGTCCTTGCAGCTCCGGGCGCCGTCGTACGCCCGCTCGCGGCTGTTCTGCCGGGTGGTGCTGGCCACGGCGCGGCTCGGGCTGGGCGAGCTGGACCAGGCGTGCGCGCTGGGTGCGGAGGCGGCGCAGCAGGCGATGGAGATGCGGTCGGTGCGGGCGGTGGAGTACGTACGGGACTTCGAGCGGCGGCTGGAGCCGTATCGGGACGCGTCGGCGGTGCGGGGGTATCGGGACCGGGTGGCCGCGCTGTCCTGACCCTGCGGGTCGGCTGCGGGGGTGGCTGCGCCCCCCGGGGCCCGGCGGGTGGCTGCGCCCTGGTGCCCCTGCGGGTCCGCTCCCGGGGCTCCGCCCCGGACCCCGCTCCTCAAACGCCGGAGGGGCTGATTTTGCCCTGCGGGCAACCAGCCCCCGGAGGGGTGGTTGCCCGCAGGGCGGCGCAGCCTCCAGGAGGTGGTTGCCCCTAGGGCCGCAGTACCGCCGGTCCTGGTGGGTGGTTGGTTCAGGCTGCCGCCGGGAGGGCGGCTTCCGGGGCGGTCGGGACGGGGATGCCGAAGTCGCGCAGGACGGCGGCGGCGGCTCGGCGGGCCGAGCGCAGGGCCCCCTCGACGGTGTTGGTGTCCCGGTGGTCGCCGCACACGTACAGCCCGGCCAGGACCCGGACGGTGCGCAGGGTGTCCTGGGGCGGCGGCATGGCGGGGACCGCCTCGGGGGTGTGGTGGACGGTGAGCAGCTCCCAGTCCCGGGTAGCGGTCTCGTAGAGCCGGGCCAGCCGCGAGGCGACCGTCCGGGTGGGCGGCGGCGGGCCGAGCACGGTGGTGGTGACCAGGCTGCGGCCGGCGGGGGCGCGCGTCGGGTCGACCGCGCTCATCACCGCGGTGTGGGCGACGGGCCAGTCCGGGTCACCGTCCAGGAGCAGCGAGCCGTCCCAGGGGAGCGGGGTGGTGGTGGCGTGGTGCATCACGGTGACCCGGTGGAAGGCGGGCACGCGCAGTCCCGGGAGCAGTTCGGCGGCGGCCCGGGCGCCGGTGGCCAGGACCGCGGAGCGGCAGCTGAAGTCGCCGTGGTCCTCGGTGGTGACCAGGTTGGTGGCGACGGAGCGGACCCGGACCCCGGTGCGTACGGTGCCGGGCGGCAGCGCGGCGGCGAGCAGTCCGGGCAGGGTGGCGGCGCCGCCCTCGGGTACGGCGAGGCGGCCGCGCGCGAAGGTGCGCAGGGCCAGGTCGGCGACGCGGCTGGAGGTGGTGAGTGCGGGGTCGCGCAGGAGCGCGGCGAGGAGCGGGCGCAGCGTCGTACCGAGGCTCCTGGAGCTCAGGGCGGCGTGCGCGGTGCGCTCGGGGCGGGCCAGGAGGCGTTCCTCGGGCAGCGCGGCGAGGCGGGCGAGTGCCGCGCCGATCCGGGCCTGGTCGAGGGAGCCGCTGGTCAGGGCGCGGGCGGGGGTGAGGGCGCCGGCGCGCAGGGTGCGGCCGTCGCTGTGGACGAGGGCGCCGGGCGCGAAGGGCTTGAGGACCAGGCCTTCCAGGCCCGGGGTGCGGGCCGGTTCGGTGTAGGCGGTGTTGAGGAGCTGGCCGATCCGGTCGAGCCGGAAGCCGTCCACGGTCTCGGTGGCCATCCGGCCGCCGGGGTCGTCGGCGCTCTCCAGGACGATGACCGTGACTCCGGCCGCGATCAGGTGGTGCGCTGCCGCGAGTCCGGAGACTCCGGCTCCTACGATGACCACGTCCGCATGGTGTGCGTGTGCGCTGTTGAGCACGTGCCCCTCCCCGAGGTCGGCCCGGCTGTGTGGGGAACCTCCTTCCCCCAACGGAGTCGAGCGGAACCCGAGTTGGGCGGGCCATTGCGGGTAATGCGGTCAACTCCGGTCGCACGGCGGTCGCATTCGGCTCACGTGCGGTCGCACGCGTGCGCCGGGGCGCTCCCCCGGAGCCCCGGGGCTTTCAGGCCCGGATCCGCGGGGTGTTTCAGGCCTCCAGCGCGGCCCTGATCGACTCCTCGATCCCGGGGTACCGGAAGACGAACCCGGACTCCAGCAGCCGGGCGGGGCGCACCCGCTGACTCCCCAGCACGTCCTGGGCGAACTCCCCGAGCACCACGCGCATGACCGGCGCGGGCACGGCGAACACCGCCGGGCGGTGCAGGACCCGGCCCATCGCGGCGGTGACCTCGCGGTTCGTCAGGGGCTCGGGGGCGGTCAGGTTCACCGGCCCGGACAGGGCCGGGGTGTCGACGATGTGGCGCAGGGCGGCGATCTCGTCGTGCATCGAGATGTACGACCAGTACTGGCGGCCGTTGCCGAGGCGGCCGCCGATGCCGGCCTTGAAGATCGGGAACAGCTTCCCCCAGGCACCGCCCTCGGCGGCGACGACCAGTCCGGTACGGGCGAACACGGTCCGGATCCCGGCCTCCCGGGCGGGCGCGGCGGCGGCCTCCCACGCCACGCAGACCTCCGGGAGGAACCCCTCGCCGGCCGGGGAGTCCTCGTCGACGGCCCGGTCTCCGGTGTCTCCGTAGTACCCGACGGCGGATCCGCAGACGAGCGTCGCGGGCGGGTCGGCCATCGCGGCGACGGCCGAGGCGATGGCGGCCGTGCCCTTGACCCGGCTGTCGCGGATCTCCCGCTTGTAGGCGGCCGTCCAGCGGTGGTCTCCGACCCCGGCCCCGGCGAGGTGCACGACGGCTTCGCACCCGGCGAGCCCGGCCGGGTCCACGTACCCGCGGGCGGGGTCCCACCGCGCCTCGCCGGGCCCGGCCGGCTCCCGCCGCACGAAGCGGACGACCTCGTGTCCGTCGGCCTTCAGTGACCGCCCGAGGGCGCTGCCGATGAGCCCGGTGGCACCGGTGACTGCGATACGCATGGCCCCATCTTGGCAGCGGGCCCACGCCCGCGGGGCCGTCCGGCCCGGGAGCCCCCGTGCAGGGCCCCCGGGCCCTCAGGCGGCCGCGCCCAGCCAGGTGCCGACCGCGTAGGTCACCGCCATGGCCAGCGCGCCGCCGGCGACGTTGCGCAGGATCGCCCGGGCCGCGGGGGCCCCGCCCAGCCGGGCGCTGAGCACCCCGCACAGGGTCAGGGACAGCAGGACCGCGACCACGGTCACCGGGACCCGCTCCGACGCCCCCGGCAGGACGATCGCCAGCAGCGGCAGCAGCGCCCCCACCGTGAACGCCACCAGGCTCGCCGCCGCCGCGTGCCAGGGGTTGGCCAGCTCGTCGGGGTTGATCCCCAGCTCCACCCGTGCGTGCGCCCGCAGCGCGTCCCGTTCCGTCAGCTGCTCCGCCGCCTCCCGCGCCACCGGCTCGCTCAGCCCCCTGCCCATCAGCAGCCCGGTCAGCTCCTCCAGCTCCTCCTGCGGCGACTCCTCCAGCTCGCGCCGCTCCACGTCCAGCGCGGCCTTCTCCGAGTCCCGCTGGGAGCTGACCGACACGTACTCCCCCGCCGCCATCGACAGCGCGCCCGCCAGCAGGCCGGCCACGCCCGCCGCCAGGATCGCCGTCCGCGAGGTCGTGGCCCCGGCCACGCCGACGACCAGGCCCGCCGTGGAGATGATCCCGTCGTTCGCGCCGAGCACCCCCGCGCGCAGCCAGTTCAGCCGGGTACTGATCGCCGCGCTCTGCTCCGCCGCACCGTCCGCTTCCGTCACGCCACCACTGTCGCGGTCGCCGCCGGAAGGAGCCACCCGGCGTGCGCGCCTTCGGCGCCGGGATCAGGGTGGAGGGGTGAGACGCCGACGCGAGGAGCCGGGCTGGCTGCGCGGGGCGCCGCCGCCGCGCTGGGCCCGCCTCGCGCCCGCGGTGGCCCTCGTCGTGCTGGTGTTCGTGCAGCGCATCACCCCGGGCGATGTCGAGCTGGGCTACTTCCTGGCCGGGCTCCCCCCGGTGGCCGCCTTCGCCTACGGGGCCGGCGGGACGGCCGTCTTCGCCGGAGTCGTGCTGGTCCTCATCGGGCTGCCCTCGCTCGGGATCGCCCACGCCCGGGGCTCCGACCTCGCGACCGTGGCGGCGATCGGCCTGCTCAGCGTGATGGTCGCCTGGGTCCGAAAACGCCGCGACGCCCAGTTGGTGAGCGTGCGCACCGTCGCGGAGGCGGCGCAGCTCGCGGTCCTGCCGCCCGTCCCCGAACGGGTCGGCGCGGTCGGCTGCGAGGGCCTCTACCGGGCGGCCCAGCACGGCACCCTGGTCGGCGGCGACCTGTACGACGTACGGGTCGGCCCCTACGGCGTGCGCGCGCTGGTCGGCGACGTCCAGGGCCACGGCCTCGCCGCCGTCGGCACCGTGGCCTCGCTGCTCGGCGCCTTCCGGGAGGGGGTGCTGGACGACGCGGAGCTCACGACGGTGGCGGCCCGGCTGGACCGGCGGCTGCTGGCGGACTCGGCGGCCGAGGCGGTGGCGCACGCGGAGCTCTTCGCGACGGCGGTGCTGCTGGAGTTCCCGCCCGGGCTGGACGTCGTACGGATCGTGTCGTGCGGGCATCCCCCACCCCTGCTGCTACGGGGTTTCACGGTCTCGGAGGTCGACGTGGACCCGGGGCCTCCGCTGGGCCTGGGCCTGGCCGGTCCCACCCCGGCGGCGCCGGCCGAGCTCCGGATCGTCCCCGGGGACCGGCTCGTGATGTACACGGACGGGGTGACGGAGGCCCGCGACGCGGCGGGGAACTTCTACCCGCTGCCCGCGCGCGTGCCCGTCCTGGCGACGGATCCGGCGGGGCTGGCCGCCGCGGTGTGGAAGGACTTGCGGTCCTTCACCGGGGGCGGGCCGCGCGACGACGTGGCCCTGCTGGTGCTGTCCCTGGACGCCCCGGCGCACGATGACCACGCCGTACTGAACGCATGACCAAACGATGACAAGCGGCCATTTGGGTCAATTTCCGTGTTTTGCTCGGGTCTTCCAGCCCCCCGAGCACGGAATCCGAGGCCCATTCGATGCGCGCACCGTACAAGCACAACCAGCGGATCACGGCCGTCGTCGCGGCGGTTCCGGAGCCGTCGCCCTGATCACCGGCGCGATCGTGGTCGGCCTGACCGGGGAAGAGGCGGTGGCGGAACCGGATTCGGCGCAGAACCAGCAGATCGAGGCCCCCGCCCCGCTCCAGGTGGGCTCGGCACTGGTGCACGCGGCCGAGGACGCGGGCAAGGTCGTCAACCTCACCCTCGACGACGGCCCGGACCCGCGGTGGACCCCGAAGGCGCTCGAACTCCTCAAGGCCCACGGGGCGAAGGCCACCTTCTGCCTGACCGGCCCGAACGCGAAGAAGCACCCGGACCTGGTGAAGGAGATCATGGACGCGAAGCGGATGATCGACGAGGCGAGCGGCTCCGCCCGCATCTGGTACTACCGCGCCCCCGGCGGCGCCTTCACCCCCGAGAGCCGCGAGATCGCCGCCCGCGCCGGCATGGCCAACCTCGGCTGGAACGTCGACCCCGGCGACTTCAACCGGCCCGGCGCGGACGAGATCGTCAGCGCCGTGCAGGACCAGTTGAAGACCAAGGGGCCGACGATCCTCATGCACGACGGGGGCGGCGACCGCTCCCAGTCCGTCGAGGCCCTCGGAAAGCTGCTGCCGTGGCTCAAGGAGCAGGGCTACGACTTCAGCTTCCCGAAGATCCCCGACGCGGGCTGAGACCTGCCGGCCCGCCCGGCCCGCCTCCGCCCGGCCCGCCTACCCGGCTTCGCGGATGAAGGAGCGGACCAGCTTGCAGGTGACGTTCGACGGCCGGCGGATGCCCGTCCGGACGGCCATCGTGCGGATCTTGCGGTTGGTGGCGCGCTGAGCGTCGTACGTGCCCGAGTCGAGCAGCGATATCGCCAGCCGCATCGCCTTCAGCCGCCGGTTGTGGCTCTCGTACCACTCGCGGGGCAGCCCCGCCGGCAGTGGCTTCTTCTTGACGGGCCCGATGGTGTGCAGGGTCATGGCAGTGGCCATCTACAGCCTCCCAAACGGTAGTTGGCGTCCTGTCCTTCTCCTTCGATTTTACCGGCGACCACTGACAAAGGACCTGGCCAGACGGCGCCTCGCTAAGCTTTCCGGCATGGAGATCTGGATCAACCCCGCCTGCTCGAAGTGCCGTAGCGCGCTGACCCTGCTGGACGCGGAGGGCGCCGAGTACACCGTCCGCCGCTACCTGGAGGATGTACCGTCCGAGGCCGAGATCCGCGAGGTCCTGGGGCGGCTGGGCCTGGAGCCCTGGGACATCACCCGCACCTCGGACCCGCTGGCGAAGGAGGCCGGCGTCCGGGACCTGCCGCGCGAGGAGACCGAAGCCGCCCGCGGGGCCTGGATCAGCCGCCTGGCGGCGCACCCGAAGCTGATCCAGCGTCCGATCATCACGGCCGAGGACGGCACGGCGGTGGTGGCCCGCTCGGAGGAGGCCGTCCGCGAAGCCCTCTCCCGCACGTCCGGCCCCCGCTAGCCGGGGCCTAAGACGACAGCCCCGACCGGACCCCTACTCCCCCCGCCGCCACCCGCCGCTGGTGCACCCGCAGTTGGAGGGCCGCGAGGTCGAGGAGCGGGGTGGGTACGGCGAGGCCGCGGGCCCGGGCGGACAGGTCGCCGAGCACGTGCTCGACCTCGGTCGGGTGACCGGCGAGCAGGTCCCGGTACACCGACGGGGTCAGCGGCGAGTCCGGGGCGGCCAGCGTCCGGGCGGTGAAGGCGAGTTCGGACTCCGGCACCGGATATCCGGAGGCGGCCGACACGGCGGCCGCCTCCGCGAGGACCGCCAGGCCGAACTCGGTCCCGCCGGGCGCGGAGTTCACCTCTCCGACGGTTCCGCGCGCCAGGGAGGTCACCGCCGCCAGCGTGGTGATGAAGACCCACTTGTGCCACATGGCACCGACGATGTCGGGCACTTCGGGGGTGTCGATCCCCGCCCCGGCCAGCACCTCGCGCACGGCGTCCACCCGCGCCGAGGGGCGGCCGTCGCGTTCACCGGTGAGCACCACGGCGGGCGGGGCCAGCCGGAGGATGTCGCCGTGCTCGTTCAGGGTGGTGACCACCTTGGCCACTCCGCCGAGCACCGCCGCGTCCCCGAACCGGTCCCCGAGGTGGTCGAGGTGGGCCATTCCGTTGAGCAGGGGCAGGATCGCCGTCCCGGGACCGACCGCCGGCCCGAGGTCCCGGGTGGCCGCTTCGAGGGACGTGGACTTCACGGACAGCAAGGCCGCCGCCAGCTCCCGGCGTACGTCCGCGCCAGCGCGTCGGCCGTGACGAGCTGCGGAGCGAGCTCGATCTCCTCCCCCGGCCCGCTCACCCGCAGCCCGCGCGCCCGCAAGGCCTCGGCCCGCCGGGGGCGCACCAGGAAGGTGACGTCCCGGCCCGCCCGGGCCAGCCGCGCGCCGAAGTAGCCGCCCGCGGCGCCGGCTCCGACCGTCAGGATCCTCATCCGGTGGAGCCTGCCGGCCGGACCGCCTTCGCCAGGGCGGTGCGGACGGTCGCGGCGTCGGCGACGGCCGCCGGGGTGTCGGCGAGGCCGTTCGGGCCGGCCGGGCCCTCGGCGTACGGGAGGACGTACACGGGCGTGTCGCGCTGGAAGCGCCAGCTCTCGGCGAGCGCCCCCGCGTCGACCGCGTCGTAGCCGAGCAGGTCGAGGAGGCGGGTGGCGGACGCGCGGGCGGCCGGGTCCTCGCCCGCGATCGGCAGGGCCGAGCGGTCCGGGGAGCCGGCCGGGCGGGCGAGGGAGAGCAGGTGCTTGAAGTAGATGTTGTTGAACACCTTCACGACCTGCGCCCCTGACAGGTGGTCCTGGACGAGCCCGCTGGTGGTGGACTCCTCCGCCTCCAGGGCGGGGAAGACCCCGTCCCGCTGCGGGTAGTAGTTGAGCGTGTCGAGCACGACCTTGCCCGCCAGCACGTCGGCGGGCAGCTCGCGGTAGTTCTTGAGCGGGATGGTTGCCACGACCCAGTCGCCGGCGGACGCCGCCTCGGCCGGGGTGGCGGCCCGGGCCCGCGGGCCGAGCTCGGTGACCAGGGCCTCCAGTGTCTCCGGTCCCCTGGAATTGCTGAGGACCACGTCCAGCCCCGCGTCCACGGCGAGCCGCGCGAGGGTGCTTCCGATGTTGCCGCTTCCGATGAGTCCAAGAGTTGCCATGCGGGGTTCAAGTCGCCCGCGATCCAAGGTATTCCGCAGCTACGCCACCGGGGTGAGCCGTCCCGGCCACCGTCCGCGCGGCGCCCCGCCACCGCCGGCGCCCCGCACACCGCGCGTCCCCCCTGCCAGGGCCCTTGACCCCGGCCCCGTCCCGCGCCTCGTAGGGTGGGGCCAGCACAAAGGGGACGTACAGCACCAAAGGATCCATAGTGAACGAGCAGCAGCACCCGCGATCCAGCACGCCCGGCGAGCCGCCGCTGCCGCCGGTGCCTCCGGTGCCGACGGTCGTCCCGGTGTCCCCGATCCCCGCGCTCCCCCCGCCCCGGCGCGGCGCCGACTGGATGTTCGGCGGGGTGTACGGGACCGTCCTCGCCTCCGGGCTGCTGGCCGCGCTCGACCAGAAGGGCGGGGAGTACACCCCCTTCTACGACGCCAGTTGGGTGCTCGTCACCGCCGCCACCGCCGGGCTCGCGCACGGGTACTCGCACCACATGAGCACCCACCAGGCCGGCTCCGCCGGGCACCGGTGGCGGATCCTCGGGCGGGCCCTGTGGAACGAGTGGCCCATGATCGCGGCCACCCTGCCCACGGTCCTGCTCCTGCTCGTCGCCGGACTCACCGGCTGGGACTCGCACGGGGTCACGGCCGTCGGGCTCGGCGTGAACACCGCGATGCTGTTCGCCTGGGGCGCCTTCGTGGCCCTCCGGGTCGGCTACAAGCTCGGCTCGGCGCTGCTCATCGGGGTCGCCGACGCCACGATCGGGCTGGCCATCATCGCGGCCAACGCGGTCATCAAGTAACGCCCCCGCCGCGCACGGCGGGGGCGCCGCTCAGACCGTCCGGCCGCATGGGGGAGGCGCCCCCACCCGGCCGGACGGGTGCCCGCGCGCCCCGGGGGGCTACTCCGGCAGCTGCCCCTCCGCCTCCGCCAGGATCTCCGTCAGCCGGGCTCCGAACTCCGCCCCCCGTACGTCCGGCACCCCGGTGCGGGCCGAGGTCAGGAGCGCGTCCAGGGCGCGGCCGTAGGCCTCCGGGACGTTGCTCCACTCCGGCAGGCCGAAGACGCCGGCGGTCCCGCGCAGCTCCAGCCCCACCCCGGCGGCCGCGCGCGGGGAGCTGAGGCTGAGCACGGCGGTGCTGGCCGCGCCGGAGCTGTGGCGCAGCGCCAACTGGACCACGTCGGCGGGGCCGCGGGTGGCGCTGACCGCGGTGACGTCGCCGAGGACCGGAATGAGTACGGACAGGGCGTGCGGGCCCACGTCCCACAGTCCGCCCTTGGCCTTGCGCCAGGGCGAGTCCGCGTAGGCACTGGGTTCGCCGTCGGGCGGGAAGACCGCGCCGAGCCAGTGCGCCGCTGCGGTGAACCAGCCCGTGCGCTCCGTCTGCTCCGCGACCCAGCCGGCGGTCGGCTCGGCGAAGCGCAGGGTGAGGAAGACGACGGAGGCCACCCGGTGCTCGGCCACGGCCGCGGCGACCGCGCGCGCGGCGGCCGGGGTCGTGGCGACGGGTTTGTCGAGCAGCAGATGGCAGCCGGCGGCGGCCGCGCGCACGGCGAGCGGGGCCTGCACGTCGGGCGGGAGGGCGAAGGCGACGGCGTCACAGTCGGCGAACAGCGCGTCGGGGTCTTCGTACACCTTCACCCCGTACTCGCGCGCCAGCTCGGCCGCGGCTTCGGGGCGACGGCCCCAGACTCCGGCGAACTCGGAGCCGGGGTGCGCGGCGAGGGCGGGGGCGTGCGTGCGGCGGGCCCAGGGGCCGGTGCCCAGCAGCCCGACCCGGGGTCGGGGCCCGGAAGCGGCCTCTGCGGCGGCATCTCCGGCGGACGTCAAATCGTACGAAATGCTCACCCGCCCAGTCTGCCCCACCCGGACGGGCGTCCGGACGCCAGCCCTCTCGACCACGCCCACCTGCGGCGCAAACCTCGGTAACACGGGGTTCACACACGGGCAACGGAAGAGAAATCGCGAGCGGGCACTCTGCGGTCTACACCGCAGAACGAATTCGCAGTACGCGAGCCACAGGGACGTGAACCGCCGTACGCGATCCGCAGGACGCAGCGCAGCACCCGCAGAGTCTGCGCCGGAGCGACGCACCGAAGGATGGGGCCCGTGAGCTACAAGGCTGAGTACATCTGGATCGACGGAACCGAGCCGACGGCGAAGCTGCGCTCCAAGACCAAGATCATGGCGGACGGCGACGCGCTGCCGATCTGGGGCTTCGACGGTTCGAGCACCAACCAGGCCGAGGGCCACGCCTCCGACCGCGTACTGCAGCCGGTGTTCACCTGCCCGGACCCGATCCGCGGCGGCGACAACGTCCTCGTCCTGTGCGAGGTCCTGAACATCGACATGACCCCGCACGAGTCGAACACCCGAGCGCTGCTGCGTCCGATCGCCGAGAAGTTCGCCGCTCAGGAGCCGATCTACGGCATCGAGCAGGAGTACACCTTCTTCGACGGCACCCGCCCGCTCGGCTTCCCGGTCAACGGCTTCCCGGCCGCGCAGGGCGGCTACTACTGCGGCGTCGGCTCGGACGAGATCTTCGGCCGCGACATCGTCGAGAAGCACCTGGACCACTGCCTCGCGGCGGGTCTGGCCATCTCCGGCATCAACGCCGAGGTCATGCCCGGCCAGTGGGAGTTCCAGGTCGGCCCGGTCGGCCCCCTGGAGGTCTCCGACCAGCTGTGGATCGCGCGCTGGCTGCTCTACCGCACCGCCGAGGACTTCAACGTCTCCGCGACGCTGAACCCGAAGCCGGTCAAGGGCGACTGGAACGGCGCGGGCGCGCACACCAACTTCTCCACGAAGGCGATGCGCGAGGACTACCGCGCGATCATCTCCGCGGCGGAGTCCCTGGGTGAGGGCAGCAAGCCGCTGGACCACGTCAAGAACTACGGCGCGGGCATCGACGAGCGCCTGACGGGTCTGCACGAGACGGCCCCGTGGAACGAGTACAGCTACGGCGTCTCGGACCGCGGCGCCTCCGTCCGCATCCCGTGGCAGGTGGAGAAGGACGGCAAGGGCTACATCGAGGACCGCCGCCCGAACGCGAACGTCGACCCGTACGTGGTGACCCGCCTCATCACGGACACCTGCTGCACCGCCCTGGAGAAGGACGGCCTGGTCTGACACCGGCCGGCCACCCCTGACACCACCACGGCGCCCGTCCTCCCCCCGGGGAGGGCGGGCGCCGCGCTGTCAGTGGCTCCTGCCACGGTGTGGGCCATGCTGCCCGTCACCCTGCGCACCGAGTCCGCCGAGACCTACCACCGGCCCGCGCTCCCTCTGCTGACCGAGCTCGTCGGGCGCATCGGCGCCGACAGCGACCACTTCCTCATCGTGGAGCGACTGCCGGACGAGCCTGACGTGTTCGTCCAGGTGTGGCACGCGACCGGCGGGGACTACCAGCTGGAGTACCGCGACGGCGCCGCCGACCGGCACTTCCAGGCCCACGTCGGCGCGGCGGCCGAGGTGGTGGACGTGATGGCCCGCTGGGCCCGCCAGGCGAAGGGCTGGGACCTCGGCCCGGCGTGGGAGCGGCTGGAGTTCCCGGTGGAGGAAGTGCCGCCGCTCGCTCCGGAGGTGGAGGAGGAGCTGACCGTGCTCGTGCGGGACGGGCTGCGGTGCGGTTACGACGACCGGGCGACCCTGAGCGAGAACGCCGAGGAGTACCTCGTCGCGGACGGCGTCCGGCCGGTGTCGCGCGCGCAGGCCGAGCACCTGGTGGACCGGCTCTGGCGGGAGCGGCTGGCGGAGCAGGCGCACTGGGCGGACGAGACCGACCCCCAGCGGCTGGCGCGGGCCTTCGGCTCGCTCGGCGCGGCGGGCATCACCGCGCGGGAGAACTTCGCCTGCTGCCGCAACTGCGGCCTCGCGGAGATCCGGGCGGCGGGCCGCGAGGACGCCCGCGGGTTCGTCTTCTTCCACTCGCAGTGCACCGAGGGCGCCGCGGCGGGTCATGACCTGTGGCTGCTCTACGGGGGCTTCGAGCCGGGCGAGGAGCTCACCGCCTCCGTGGGCCGGGAGGTCACCCGGGCGCTGGACGCGGTGGGGCTGACGTGGGCGTGGGACGGATCCGCCCACGATGCGATACGGGTGACCGGGATGGAGTGGAGGAAGCGGCTGGGCGGGTGACGGTTTGTCGGGATTGCAATGGTGCGTTCACGGCATGATCGCGGAATATGGGATTCCGCTCCACCAAGTGAGACGGGGTCTGCCCCGGCGCCCGCGCATCTGCTTGAATGGGGCCATGGCCAGCTACTCGCACACCTCGACCGGTCGCAGCGACCTCGAGCCGTTCTGGCCTTCCCGTCAGGATCACGATTTCGACCGGGTGTGTTGCCGCGCGAAGAACGCGCCGGCCCTCTAAAACCTCCGGGACCTCCAACCGACCTTCCCCGAGGCCTTCGGTCTGCGCGGTACGACACAAGACGACGCCTTTACGTACGTCTCCTGCCGACCACTCCGCGTGAAAGAGCTGACCACTCATGGCGAACACCCGTTCCTTCGCTTCTGCCGCCTCCGCTGCGACCTCTCCCCTGACCTACCCGGCGTTCCCGCCCAGTCCGCGCCACCGCCTGCGGGCCGTGGACCGCGACGAGGTGGGCGCCGTTGCCCGCGTAGCGGACTTCCTGCCGCCCGGCGCCACCTGGCTGCCCGCCCCCGCGCACACCCTGCCCACCCTCCCCGGCCAGCCGCCGATGGTCGGCTACCTGGTGCTCGTACCGGCCGACCAGCAGCCCCCGACCGGCTTCTCCCCGCAGTCCGTTCCCGCCGCCCCGGCACCCGGCGCGGCGGCCGTCACCGGCGACGCCCTGGTCCGCATCGACCCCGCGCAGCGGACCGCCGAGGTGGACGGCGAGGTCCTGGACCTCACCTACCTGGAGTTCGAGCTGCTGGCCCACCTGGTCGCGCACCCGCACCGGGTACACAGCCGCGACCAGCTGGTGACCACCGTCTGGGGCTACGGCCACGTCGGCGACGGCCGCACGGTCGACGTCCACGTCGCGCGACTGCGCCGCAAGCTGGGCGCCGCCCACCGCGGCGCGATCCAGACCGTACGCCGGGTGGGGTACAAGTACGCCCCCTGACCGGTACGACGGCGGGCCCGTACTGACGAGGAGGGGTACGGGCCCTGGCCGGCCGGTCCAACTCGGGCCCCCACAAAGGGGACTTCCTCGCACATCCGTGCCGATCAGGACCGGTCCCTGCCGTAGGCTTTTCCGACGTGACCATCGGAACCGGCAGCGTACTTGCCCCACTTGAGCCCCAGGACCCCCGCGAGACCGCCGGCTACCGGCTGATCGCCCGGATCGGCGAGGGCGGCATGGGCACCGTCTACCTCTCGCACACCCGCGGCGGGCAGCCGGTCGCGCTGAAGCTGATCCGCCGGGAGTTCGGACAGGACCCGGGCTTCCGCAGCCGGTTCGAGCAGGAGGTGCGGGCCGCGCGCCGGGTGCAGGGCTACCACCTCGTGCCGGTCCTCGACCACGACACCACGGGCGCCGCGCCCTGGCTCGCCTCGGAGTTCGTACCGGGACTGTCGCTGCACGACACCCTCAGCGCCTACGGTCCGCTCCCGCTGCCCGCCGTCTTCCAGTTGATCGGCTGCACGGCGCGGGCCCTGAGCTCCATCCACGCCGCGGGGGTCGTGCACCGCGACCTGAAGCCCGCCAACCTGCTGCTTGGCGCGGCGGGGCCGTACGTCATCGACTTCGGAATCGCCCGGGCCGCCGACAGTACGCAGCTCACCCGCACCGGCGGGGTCATCGGCACTCCCCAGTTCATGTCTCCCGAACACGCGCTGGGCGCCGAGGTCACCACCGCAAGCGACCTGTTCGCGGTCGGGCTCATCGCCGCCGTCGCGGCCACCGGGCGGCATCCGTACGGGACCGGCGGGGCCACGGCCCTCGGCGTGCGGATCGCCAACACCGACCGGCTGCCTCCGGACCTGAGCGGCTACCCGCTCGAACTGCGGCCGCTGCTGGAGCGCTGCCTGACGGCGGATCCGGCGGCGCGGATCCGCACGGACGAGCTCGCCGCCATGTGCGAACTGTTCGCCGGGCGGCCGCTGAACGATTTCGGCGGCTGGCTCCCGGAGCCGGTCGGGCAGGAGATCGCCCACCGGGTGCGGGCCGCGGAGAATCCGCCGGCGCCGACGGTGGCGGACTCGGGCGGCGGCGTGGGTGCGGGTGCGGGTGCGGGTGCGGGTGCGGCAGCGGCCGCAGGTGGTGGCGGGTTCGGCCCGGCCGGTACGGGACCGCGGACCGGGGCGTCCGGCACCGTCGGCGGGGTCCACGACGCGGACACGGCCTTCGCGCCGCCCCGGCCCGCCGGGCCGCCGCGGCCCAGCCACCCGACGCCCGCGTCACCGCCGGCCCCTGCTCCCGCCCCTGCTCCCGCCCCGGCCCCGGCCCCGGCCCCGAAGGGATTCCGGGGCGGGCTCGTCGCCGCCTGCCTCGTCCTCGCCGTCGCCGCGGGAGCCGGCACGGTCTGGCTGCTGGACGGGGACGACTCCAAGGACGACGCGAAGGCACCCGCCGCCCGGCAGGAGACCCCGGCCGCGCCCGCGGCCGAGTCCGGATCACCGGATCCGGCCAGGGCCTCCTCCCCGCCGAAGTCCTCGCCCTCCGCCTCCGCCGCGCCGAAGGCCGCGTACACGGTGGTCTTCCAGGACAAGCCCCTGACCCTGCGCGCCCCCTCCTCCAGCACCGGAACCCACGTCGACCTGGACGCTCCGAAGGTCGTTCCCAACGGGAGGATCGGCGAGGACAAGGAGATGGAGCTCGTCTACCAGGACTGGAGCAGCGCCAGCCTGAGCTTCCGGACGGCCACGGGCAAGAGCCCGGGTCGTACTCCGGAGGAGTGCAACGAAGCCGTCGGCACCGACACCCTGCCGGCCAAGCTGCCGAGCGACCAGCTACAGCAGAACAAGGTGATCCCGAAGGGGACCGTGCTGTGCACCGTCACCAGTGACGGCAACCTGGCGATGCTCCACATCACCGACGTCGTGCTCGACAACGGGTCCCTCGCGCGCATGCCCGACTACGTCACCACGCTCACGCTCTGGAAGATCGGCTGACGCCGCGGGCCGGACCCCCTCCGGAGGGGGTCCGGCCCGAACGGCCGCCCGTCGCCTATGCCTTCGCGGTGCCCCTCGACGCGACGAAGCCCAGCACCAGATCCCCGGCCAGGAACACCAGCAGGCTGATGCCCAGCATCGGCACGAACCACCCCACGACGGCCGTCGCCGCGGCCAGCGGCAGCAGCAGCGTCACCGGCAGCTTCCGCCACGCCCCGCGCGGCTGGGGGCGGCCGGCCGAGAGCGTGCGCTCCTTGGTCGGGCGGCGCAGCCACCACATGCGGTAGCCCCAGACGACCATGAACATCACCAGGACCGCGAGCGCGGCCAGGGCCAGCTGGTTGGCGAGCCCGAAGGTCAGGCCCATGTGCAGGTCGATGCCGAAGCGGGTCAGCTGCGCGAGCAGCGGGTGGTCGGCGAACCGGAGTTCGTCCATGACCCGGCCGTCGGCGGGGTCCACGGCGACCGCGTCCAGGTGCACCGGCACCTGCTTGTCCTGCTCCTTGACCACGTACCCCTTGCCCTGGGCGGGCAGGGTGATCCGCAGTGACTCGGTGACCCCGGCGGACCGGGCCGCCGCCACCGCTCCGTCGATGCCGATGACATCGACCGGAGCGGGCATCGCCTCCTCGGCTCCGGCTGCCGCGCCGTGCCCGGCGTGCTCGCCGCCCGCGTCGGCGGCCGGCGCGCCGGGGAGCTTGGCGGCCACGGCCGGGGTGCTCCCGCCGAGGCGGTCCTGGAGCTCCCCGATGTTCTCGCCGGCGTACCTCGACCAGGTCAGGCCGGTGGCGGAGAGGCCGACGAGGCCGACCGCGATCCAGACGCCGACGGAACCGTGCCAGGACAGGGTCTTGCGGCGACCGGTCGCCGTGCGGTCGGGCACGACGAGGGCGGCCTTACGGGCGCGCTTGCGGCCCATCCACAGTGCAAGCCCGCCGAGCGCGACCACCCACAGCCAGCTCGCGGCGAGTTCGCTGTAGTTCCGGCCGAACTCCCCCAGGTGGAGGCTGGAGTGGAACTCGCTCAGCCAGGCCCGCAACGGCAGCGCGTCCCCGACGGTGGTGAGCTCCCCGCGGACCTCGGCCGTATACGGATCGACGAACACGGTGAGGGTCTCGCCCTCGGCGAGTCCCGGGCTCTTCATGATCACCCGGGTGGTGGCATCCGCCTCGGGCGCGGGCCATACGGCCGTCACTTCGCCCTGGGGCGCGGCGGCCGCGGCCGCGGCGACCTGGGCGCCGAGCGGCTGCGCGCTCGCGCCGACGCGGTCGACCGTCAGCTGGTCGGCGTAGAGGATCTTCTCGGCCTGCCAGGAGCCGGCGTAGAGCAGCCCGGTGGTGGCGGCGACGAGCAGGAGCGGGGCGATCAGCAGCCCGGCGTAGAAGTGCAGCCGCAGGATCAGCGGCCGCAGGGCGGCCCAGGTGCCGGGCGTGCGGGCGGGGGCGGCGGCGGGCTCGGCCGCGGCCACGGGGGTTTCGGGGGCGTCGGGGTCCGCTGCGCGGAGTTCCCCGACCTCGTCGAGAGACATGGGTGTCCTAGGTGTTGGCGAAGACATGGGTGAGCGGCCCCAGGTCTCGCCTCCTCGCCCGGGTTCCGGGGAGGTGCGCCGTTCGGTCAGGCGCGGGCAGGACGGCCGGGGGCCGTGATACGGATCCCTCCGCGCGCGGGCGGCCCGCGCCGCTCGGCGGTGTGCGCGTGCACGGCGCCGCGCAGGGTGCGCGGCCGCTCGTACCCGGCGGGCCGGAACGCCCGCGCCGGCGGTACGGGGATCCCGCGCGCCCGGAGCAGGGCGAGGACCCGGGAGAGCGGCCGGGCGGCGAGCAGCGCCCCGGCCGCGAGGGCGGCGGCGAGCCGGAAGACGGCGGCCTCGCCCCAGGCCAGCCAGAGCGCGCAGAACAGCCCGGCGACGACGTGCGCGGCGATCATGCCGAGCCCGTCGTGGGCGTGGCCCGCGGCCATGTCGCCCATGCCGGCCATACCGCTCATGCCGCTCATGCCGTCCATGGCGTGCGTGCCGTGCATGCCCTGCACGGCGTCGGCGGCCACGCCCTCCAGGCCGGCCTCCGCGCCCATGTCCATGTGCATGCCCGCGCCCGAACTCCCACCCGCGTCCGCGTCCGCGCCCGCCTGATGCCGGCTGCCGGCCGAGGCGGAGGCGGAGGCGGAGGCGGAGAAGACGAGGTGCAGGACCGCCTGTACGGCGAGCAGCGCCGCGGCGATGGAGAGCGGTCCGCGCCGGCGCCCGGCGGAGAGCCAGGCGAGCCCTCCGGTCAGCCCGAATGCGGACAGAAGACCCAGTGCGGGAAGGTCCGTACCGGACATGTACGAATGCCCCGCGGCACCCAGTGCGACGGCCACCGCCGCGAAAACCGCGGCCCGCGTGGCGCGCATCGGCGCGGGGCTGTGTGGCATGACCTGCGCATATTGCCACGGGCCCCCGCCTCGCCGTACGGCACCCCCGTGGCCGATCATGGTCCGATGAGCCCACTGCCGTTGACGGTCCCGTTGAGCACGGTGTACGCGGGCACGGTCCAGCTCGGGGCGTACGCCCTGGAGCGGCTGGATCCGCAGGCGCGGGAGCGGCTGCTGCGCCGCTGCTCCACCAACGCCGACAACCTGGACGCCGGCCGCTGGGAGACCCTGGCGGCCAGCGCCTTCCTCGTCGAGGAGCCGATGCCGCTGCCGTACGTCCTCCTGCTGGCGGCCGTCCTCGGGTACGCCGAGTACGCCTACGGGGCCTGGTGGATGGCCGCGGCCTTCCTGTTCGGGCACGTCGCGGCCACCCTCCTGGTCTACGGGGTGCTGCGCCGGACGACCGGCCCCCACACCCAGCGGGCGCAGGAAACCCGGCGGGCACGGGAGACCCGGCGGGCACAGGAGACCCGGCGGGCACTGGACGTGGGCACCAGCTACGGGTTCAACACCGTGCTCGGGGCGCTGACCTCGGCGCTTCCGCGCGGGCCGGTGCGCGCCACCGCCCGGGTCGGGCTGCTGGCGCTCGCCGTCCGGCCGGTGCTGCGGCGGGAGCGGACCTTCACCGACGCCGGCCACCTGGTGGCCCTGGGGCTCGGCCTCGGGGTCTCGCTGGCCGCCGATTACCTTTCCGGACCGAAATCTCCGAAAATCATCTGGATGACACGCGTCACCCAGCGTGCTTCACCTTGAGCCGTCCAGTCCTCCGATCATTCGATTGTCTGATCACGTTTCTCTGATCATGTTGGAGCCCCCACGATGACCGTCATCCCCGCCAAAACCGTCGCCAACCTCCGGGACCTCGGCGGCACCCCGCTCGCCGGCGGCCGCAGCGTCCGCCCCGGCCTGGTGCTGCGCTCCGGCCAGCTCGACCGGCTCGACCTCGACGTCGACCAGGCGGTGGCCGCGCTGGGCATCGGCACGGTCATCGACTTCCGCACCGGCGCGGAGCGCGGCGAACACCCCGACCGGATGCCGGCCGGCGCCCGGCTGCTCATAGCCGACGCCCTGGCCGACAAGATGACGGCCGACGCCGGGGGCGACGGCGGGCCCGGGAAGATTCCCGCCGCCCACCTCAAGGACCTCCTGTCCGACCCCGCGGTGGCCGAGGAGCACCTGGGCGGCGGCAAGGTGCGGGCCCTGTTCACCAGCCTCTACGGCTCCCTGGTGAGCTCCGCCTCCGCGCAGTCCGCGTACCGGCTGCTGCTCACCGAGCTCGCCGACCCGCAATCCGGGCCGCTGCTCTTCCACTGCACGGCGGGCAAGGACCGTACGGGCTGGGGCGCGACCGTGGTCCTGTCGCTGCTCGGCGCCGACGACGAGACGCTGATGGCCGAGTACCTGTCGGTCAACCCGGCGGTGCGGATCGCCTTCGCCCCGATGATCGAGGGCTTCACGGCGGCCGGCGGGGACCCGGACATCGCGCTGTCGCTGATCGGCGTCTTCCCCTACTACCTGGAGGCCGCGCTCGACGAGGTGAACACGCGCTACGGCTCGATGGAGAAGTACGTGCGCGAGGGTCTGGGCGTCCCCGACGAGACGGTCGAGGCAATGCGCGCCCGCCTCGTCGTCTGAGCCCCGCGACGGGACCTCGTCGACCCGGCGGGCCGACCGGTGCGGCCGCTCCTGGAGGACCGGCCCGAACATGCGCGCTGGGACCCGGTGACCATCCGACCATTCGCTCGTTCTGCTGAACGTGACTGCGCCGGATACCGCCACCCGTCCCTTCCCGCCCGATGTCGAGCAGGCCGAGGCCGCCATCGTCGAGCACTATCCGCGCCTGGTGCGGCTGGCCTACCTGGTGCTGCCGCCCGCCCTCGGACGCAATCGGCGGGTCCTCACCGCCCACTCGCTGGCCCAGCGCGCCCTGCCGCGCGGGCGGCGGGACGGGGCGGCCGCCGCGCAGGCCGCGGTGCAGGGCGGGGTTCCGGGGCAGCGCGGCGGGGCGGGGCCCGAGTCCGGGTACGCGTACGTACGGCTGCGCGTGCTGCGGTCCGCGCTGGAGGCGGGGATCCCGCTGACGTTCCGCGCGCTGCCCCGGCGGGCGCAACTGCCGCCGCTGCTCCCCCAGGTGTGGGGGCTGCGGCTGTTCCCGCGCTCGGGCGGGGCCGAGGAGCTGGCGCTCGACCAGTGGCTGGCCACCCTCGACGGGCCGGGCCGGGCCGCGTGCGTCCTGCGGGCGCTGGAGCGGCTGCCCGAGCCCGAGGTGCTGCGGGTCCTGACCGAGGCGGGGGTGGCCAACCCGGCCGCCGCCGTGGCGGAGTCCGGGGATCCGTCCACCGACGAGCTGTTCGCCTCCCCCGAGTTCGACCCCTGCGTGCTCCAGGCGCGGCCCACCGACCTGCTGCGCCGCCGCCGGCTCGTGCGGGCCGGGCTAGCCGCCGGGATCGCCCTCGCCGTGGGCGGGGTGCTGCTGTCCCTGCCCGGCGGCGGGTGGGGGGCCGACGGGGCGGCCGCCCCGCTGTACGCGAAGAACGCGGCGGCGGAGCAGGCCCTGGACCCCGGCCAGCTCGTCCGGGTGGCGCCCACGGTCTGGCGTACGTCCTCCCGTACCGACTACTCCGGCTGGCCCGCGCGCGGCGACCGCGTCGACGACACCGCGCTGCTGCGGCGGGCGCTGGCCGTCTGGGCCCGGCCGGGTCGCACGGTCGTGGTCTCCGCCACGCCCGGCACCCCGTCCGGACCGCCGATGGGGCCCCCGCAGCTGCTGTTCGCCGGGACCGTCGACCAGGCCGTCGTGGTGCTGCTGTACGACGGCCTGCGCGTGGCGCGGTACGCCGAACCGCGCTCCGGCACCGACATCGCCGCCCTCGACTTCGCCCGGACCGACGGCGCCTCGGCGGACACGGCGGCGGCCCTGGTGCTCAGCCGGGTCGACGGCAACGTCCGCTATCTGGCGGCTCCGTGGGTGACGGGCGCGGCGCAGCGGGACCTGCTGAAGCCGGGGGACGCCCCGGCGGCGCTCGAGCTGACTCCGGACGGGATCACTCCGCCGGTGCCGAGTCCCGCCCCGGAGGGCACCTGTACGAGCTGGAATGCCCTCGCGGTGACCGGTGACGGCGCGACCCGGCTCCTCACCGACCTGGGCGAACTGACCCCGGCCCGGCTGACCTCGGGGGCGCCCGGCGCCGAGCGGAACGTCACGGAGGGCGCGGAGCTGGGCGACTGGTCGCGGATCGCGTGCCTGCTGCCCTCGGTGCGCTCGCACGGGGTCCGCACGGTCAACGCGTGGACGTACGCGAAGCAGCCGCTGCCGGAGGGCGACGGCACGGCGACCTGGCTGTGCACCCGGGCGGAGACCTGGCAGGGCACGGCGGACCGGGTACAGGCGCAGTTCCTGGCCCCCGGCGCGCCGCTGGCGGCGCAGGCGGCGAAGGCGGAGGGCTCGCCGGCGTGCGGGCCGCGGGAGCCCCGGGTGCTGGCCGGGGTGCTGTGGAAGTCGAAGGCCGGGCAGTGGTACGTACTGGCCGCGGGCAGTGCGCAGTTCGCCTCGCTGACCGTGGGCGGCGGCCAGGTGAGCGGGGTCGCGGTGGGCAACCGGCTGGCGGTGAAGGCTCCGGCGGGGGCGCAGGTGGAACTGACGGGCAAGCTCACGGACGGCTCGAAGGCGGGGGTGTTGAGGTAGTCCCGGCACGGCGCCATGGGGGTAGGCCCGACCCGGCCCCGGGGGCGAAGGAAGTGGCGGTAGAGGGGTTTCCCTCCCCTCTACCCATCAGTACATTGACGCCATGTCTAATACGCCGCCCGCGTCGCCCGCCCCCGTGGCGTCTCCACCCATAGATCTCAAGGCCCGCAACGTGTCCTTCTCCTGGGAGGACACCCCGCTCCACTGGCTGCCCGGCGACCCCTTCGCCAACCACACCATCAACGTGCTGCACCTGCTGCTCCCGGCGGGCGAGCGCTGGTTCGTGCACGTGTACAAGCAGGTGCTCCCGTACATCACGGACGAGCGGCTGCGCGAGGACGTCGTCGGGTTCATCGGCCAGGAGGCCATGCACGCGAGCGCGCACGACGACGTGCTCCCCCACCTCAAGCGGCTGGGCCTGGACCCGACGCCCTACACGGCGCAGATCGACTGGCTCTTCGAGAAGCTGCTCGGCGACCGGACGCTGCCGCCGGGCGCGCCCCGCAAGTGGTGGCTGATGGAGCGGGTGGCGATGATCGCCGCGATCGAGCACTACACGGCCTTCCTGGGCAACTGGGTGCTCAACGCCGAGGAGCTGGACCGGCGCGGCGCGGACCCGGTGATGCTGGACCTGCTGCGCTGGCACGGGGCGGAGGAGGTCGAGCACCGGTCGGTGGCCTTCGACCTGTTCATGCACCTGGACGGCAACTACCGCCGCCGGGCGCGCACCTGGGCCACGGCCTTCACGGCGCTGGTCTTCCTGTGGCAGCGCGGATCGCGCTACTTCATGGAACACGACCCCGGACTCCCGCCCGGGTCCAGGGCGTCGGTGGGCCAGTTCTACCGCTCGGGCCGCAAGGGGACCCTGCCGTCCACGGGCGCGATGCTGAAGTCGATCCCGACGTACCTCTCGCGCACCTACCACCCCTCGCAGGAGGGCTCCACGGCGCAGGCCGTCGCCTACCTGGCCTCCTCCCCCGGAGCGAACGGCGGTGGCCTCGGATGAGGCGCGCCCTCACGGTGACCGCGCTCGCGGGCGCCGCCTGGCTGGCGAAGCGGGCGATCGGCCGGCGCATCGACTCCGGATCGCCGCTGTGGCCGCTGCCCGCGCTGGAGACCCCCGTCTCGGGGTATTCGCCGCGCCGGTGGATCCCGGCGCTGATCGTGTCCCGCACCGAGCCCGCGGAGGGGGTGCTGTCCCTGACGCTGGAATCGGCGGAGCTCCCCGAGTGGGCCCCGGGCGCGCACCTGGACGTGCAGCTCCCGTCGGGACTGGTCCGCCAGTACTCCCTGTGCGGCGACCCCGCCGACCGGGGCCGCTACACGATCGCGGTCCGGCTCGTGGAGGACGGCCGCGGCGGCTCGCGCGAGGCGCACGCCCAGCTGGTGGAGGGCGCGGAGCTCCCGGTCCGGCCGCCGCGCAACCGCTTCCCGCTCGTCCCGGCCCCGTCCTACGCCTTCGTCGCGGGCGGGATCGGCATCACCCCGGTCCTCCCGATGCTCCGGGCGGCCACGGCGGCGGGCGCGGACTGGACCCTGCTCTACGGGGGCCGCTCGCGGGCCTCGATGCCCTTCCTGGCGGAACTCGCGCGGTACGGGGACCGGGTCACGGTCGTCCCCGAGGACGAGGCGGGCCTCCCCGACCTGGGCGCGCTCGGCGCCTCGCTGGGCCCGGACACCCTGGTGTACTGCTGCGGCCCGGCCCCGCTGATGGCCGCGGTCGAGGCGGCCGCGCCGGCGGGAACACCGGTCCACCTGGAGCGGTTCGCCCCGGCGGCCGCGGGCGGGGACGCGAAGCCCTTCACGGTGGAACTGCGCCGCTCGGGGCGGGTCGTGGAGGTGGCGGCGACGGAATCGGCCCTGACCGCCGTCCGCCGGGAGCTCCCCAACACCCCGTACTCCTGCGAGCAGGGCTTCTGCGGCACCTGCCAACACCGGGTGCTGGCGGGGGACATCGACCACCGCGACACCCTCCTCACGGACGGCGAACGCGAGGACTCCATGCTGCTGTGCGTCTCCCGCGCGGCCTCGGACCGGCTGGTCCTGGACCTGTAGGAGGCCCCCGCGGGGGTGCGCAGTAGGGTGGCCGCATGACAACCGGGGTGCGGCGCAGGATGGGTGTCGAGGAGCGGCGGCAGCAGCTGATCGGGGTGGCGCTGGAGCTGTTCAGCCACCGCTCGCCCGACGATGTCTCCATCGACGAGATCGCGGCGGCCGCGGGCATATCGCGGCCGCTCGTCTACCACTACTTCCCCGGCAAGCTGAGCCTGTACGAGGCGGCGCTGCGGCGGGCGGCCGACGAGCTCGCGCTGCGGTTCGTGGAGCCCCGGGAGGGGCCGCTCGGGGCGCGGTTGCTCCGGGTCATGGGGCGGTTCTTCGCCTTCGTCGACGAGCACGGGCCCGGGTTCTCGGCGCTGATGCGGGGCGGTCCGGCGGTCGGCAGCAGCCGGGCCAACGCGATGATCGACGAGGTGCGGCAGGCGGCGTACGAGCAGATCCTCTCGCACCTGGGCGTCGACCTGCAGGCTCCGCCCGCCCGGCTGGAGCTCGTGGTGCGCTCGTGGGTGTCGCTGGCCGAGTCGACGGCGCTGATCTGGCTGGACGGCCGGCGGATCCCCCGCGCCGAGCTGGAGTTGCAGCTCGTGCACGATTTCGCGGCGCTGGCCGCGGTGAGCGCCGCCTACGACGCGGAGATGGCGGGGATCCTCGTACGGATCCTCGTGGACGAGCCGGCCGACGGGCCGTTCGGGGAACTGGTGGGGCGGCTGGTGGCCCTCGTCCCCACGGGACCCGGCCCCACGGGACCCGGCCCCACGGGACCCGGCCCCACGGGATCCAGTCCCACGGTGCCCGGTCCGCGTTGATCGACCGTCCTTGATCGAATAGCGCGCAATAATGCCCGCGTGATCATTGACGACGGGATCGTGTTCCGGCAGGCCGAGGAGAAGGACGCCGGCACGCTGGTGGCCCTGTACGACCAGGCCGCCCGCTGGATGGCCGCGCACGGGATCGAGCAGTGGAAGCCCGGAGAGAAGGACGCCGCGCACTTCCGGTCGGTCATGCGCGAGGGCGAGGTGTGGATCGCCTCGGACGGCAACGGGCACGCCGTCGGGGCCTACGAGCTGTGGTGGTCCGACGAGGAGGCCTGGGGCATCCAGCCTCCCGTGGCCGGCTACGTGCACCGGCTCATGGTCGAACGCGAGGCCGCGCCCGCCGGGGCCGGCCGGCGGCTGCTCGAACACTTCGAGCGGCGCATCGCCAGGACCGGCCGCGAACGGGCGCGGCTGGACTGCGTCTCCACCAACCCCCGGCTGCTCGCGTACTACCGGGAAGCGGGCTACCGGGTGGTCGGGGAGTTCCCCCACAAGGAGGACAAGAACGGTCGGGTCTACGGGGTGATCCTGCTGGAGAAGCGGCTGGACCAGCTCACTCTGGTCAACTCGGCCTGACCGGCCCCCGCGCCGTCACCCCCGCTTGAAGACCGCCGCCGTGCGGGCCGGGACGGCGAACTCCCCCTGCGCCGGGTCGTACGCCGCCTGCCGGACCACCGGGTCCGTGCCCGAGGCCTGGAGCGGGTGCAGCGCGTAGGGCGTGCCCGCGAGGGCCGGGACCCGCTGGGTCAGGGCGGTGGGGGTGGCGTTGAAGACCACCACCAGGTCGCCCAGGGCCATCGTGATCACGCCCGGGGTCTCCTGGGGCCCCGAGAGGGGGAAGGCCAGCTTCGCCTGGACCGCCTCGGCGGTGGTGAGGGCGAAGGCCGGTTCCGTCGTACGGATCTCCAGCAGGTCCCGGTACGCGGACGAGGCGCCGCCGATCTCCGCGCAGCCGGGTGCGGGCGCTGCCAGCAGGGGCTTCGCGTAGGGCCACTTCGCGCGGTTGTCGGCCGCCGGGGGCAGGCCGCGGCCGAAGCCGTTGCCGTCCTTGCAGTCCCACAGGATGGCGTTGAACCAGTCCCCGCTGTCGTAGGAGTTGCGGTCCAGGGACTTGGAGCGGAGCAGGTCCGTGCCCGCCTGGGAGAGGGCCGGGCCCTGGGAGAGGGCGGCCACGGACATGGCCAGGACCTGGGCGCGGGACCGGTCGGCCGTGGAGGTGCCCTCCGGGAGCTTGAACGCCAGGGCGTCGAAGAGCGTCTCGTTGTCGTGGGCGTCGACGTACGCGAGCGCGTCGCCGGGGGCCGCCGCGTACCCGGCCGGGGCTCCGTTGTAGTCCACCTCGGAGCCCTTGACCGCGCGGCCGGTGGAGTCCGTGAAGGAGTACGCGGCGAGGTTGCCGGTCAGCCCGACCTTGATCAGGTCCTGGTCGTGGAGGAGCCGGACGCGCTGCTGCTCCGGAGTGCCGTTCGCCGGGGCGGCGTTGGGGGCGGTGAACAGGCCGGAGGCGAAGCCCTGGACGCGCGGGTCCTCGTCGAAGGGGCCGCCGCCGCGGACCGCGTCGCGGGCGCGGTCGGAGAAGGTGGCGATGCCGGTGCCGGCCATGTTCTGCTGCGTGGCCTGCACGAAGCGGGCGTCGTCGGCGACCTCGCCGAAGTTCCAGCCCTCCCCGTAGAGGACGATCTTCTTCCCGTCGACCCCGTCCTTCTGGGTCGTCAGCGCGTCGAGGGCGGCGCGCACGGCCAGGATGTTGGCCTTCGGGTGGTGGCCCATGAGGTCGAAGCGGAAGCCGTCGACCTTGTACTGCTTGGCCCAGGTGACCACCGAGTCCACGACGAGGCGGCCCATCATGGCGTTCTCGGGGGCGGTGTTGGCGCAGCAGGTGGAGGTGGCGACGGAGCCGTCGGCCAGCAGCCGCTGGTAGTAGCCGGGGACGATGCGGTCGAGCACCGACTTGTCGGACTGTCCGGCGGCCACGGTGTGGTTGTAGACCACGTCCATGACCGTGCGCAGGCCCGCGCCGTTCAGGGACTGCACCATGCGGCGGAACTCCACCGTGCGGGCCGTGCCGTTCGGGTCGCTCGCGTACGAGCCCTCGGGGACCGTGTAGTGCAGCGGGTCGTAGCCCCAGTTGTACGCGTCCTTCGCGGCCGCCGCGGACACACAGGCCTGCTGCTCCTCGGAGTCGGGGGCGTAGACCTTCAGGTCGCAGGCGGGCTCGGTGCGGTCCTCGGGCTTCTCGGGGATGGTGCCGATGTCGAAGGCGGGCAGGAGGTGGACGTACGAGGTGCCGGCGGCGGCCAGGTCGCGCAGGTGGCGCATGCCCGCCGAGGCGGTCTCCGTGAAGGCCAGGTAGCGGCCGGGGTGGGCGCTGGTGCCGTCGGCGACCGAGAAGTCGCGGATGTGCAGCTCCTGGATCTGGGCGGAGGTGAAGGGGACGGGCGCGGGCTTCTTCAGCTCGCGCCAGCCGGGCGGGGCGAGCTTCGGATCGGTGAGGTCCACGGCCAGGCTGTACGCGGAGTCCGTGGTCAGGGCGGTGGAGTACGGGTCGGTGACCAGGTTGCGGACCACCTGGCCGGTGCTCGGGGCCCAGACGGTGACGGCGTAGCGGTAGCGCTTGCCGGTCCAGTCGCGTTCGCCGCGCACCGACCAGACGCCGGTGGCGTCGTCGCGGCGCATGGCGACGGTGCGGCCGCCGTCCAGTTCGAGGGTCACCTGCTGGGCGGTCGGGGCCCAGACGGAGAGGGTGGGGCGGCCGTCCTTGAAGACGGGGCCGAGGGCGGTCGTCGTCGTGTAGAGGTCGTCGAGGACCCCGGCGAGCTGGACCCCGGTGGCGGCGAGGACGGCGCCGTTGGCGGCGCGGGCACTGGCCACGAGCTGGCCGCGCAGGGCTTCGCGGACGCGGTCCCGGTCGCGCGGGTCGATCGTGAAGGCGGCGTACGCGGCCAGGTGCGGGTACTTCTGCTTCTGGACGGCGGTCAGCTCGGTCTTGGCCAGGCGCAGCCACTGGGCCCGGCCGGTCAGGGTGCCGTTCTCCGCCTTGACGGCGCCTTCGCGGGAGGCGAGGAGCTGGAGGGAGGCGGCGGCGGGAGGGGCGTTCCAGGCGACGGTGTCGCGGTCGATCCAGACGGCCTGGGCCTTGGTGAGGTCCAGGGCGGCGGCGCTGCCGGCGGGCTGCGGGAGGAGGTACTTCTCCTTGCCGCCCAGCATCCACACCTCGTGCCCGTTGCTCTTCAGGTCGAGGGACTGGTCGGAGGGGAGGTCCTTCTCGTCGCCCTTGTGGAGGATGTAGCTGAGGCTGGCGGCTCCGGCGGCGAGGGGGACCTCGTACACGGCGCCGTAGGAGTCGGTGCGGGTGGGCAGGATCGGCTTGGACCAGTCGGTGGGCGTCGCCGCTCCGGTCCAGACGTGCAGGCCCCAGCCCTCGTAGGCGCCGTCCGGGCGCTGGTAGTGCAGGACGGCCTTCGACTGGTCCTGCGGCGGGTAGGCGGGGCGGTCGGTGCGGGCGGGCTCCTTGCCCTGCTCCAGCCAGATCTCGCCGGTCTTCGTCACGTCGATGGTGCGGTCGGCGGCGACGTCCTTGGTGCCGTCCTTGTCGATGACGAGGTAGCCGACGCTGCTCGCCCCGGGCTTCAGCTTGACGTGGGCGAAGGCGCCGTAGGCGTCGCGGCCGGTGAAGTCGTGGCCGGCGGGCCAGGGGGTGGCTTCGCCCTCGGCGATGTCGCCCCAGGCGTAGAGGCGCCAGTTCGTGTAGTCGCCGTCGGGGCGGTTGTAGTGGACGATCGCGTAGTCGCGCTGGGTGGCGGTGGGGACTTCGGCGGGCGGGGTCTGGCCGGCGGCGGAGGCGGCGAGGGCGTTCGCGGTGCGACCGGCGGAGTCGACGACCACGGCCTTGTAGCGCAGCGGGGTGCCGGCGGCCGTGTCGGCGCCGATGAACTGAGTGACCTTGTACGGGGCGTGGTCGGCGGAGCCGAGGACCTGCCACGTGCCGGTGCCGGTCTGGGCGGCGAAGACGACGCGGCTCAGGGGGTCGCCCGAGACCTCGGCCGAGAGCTCGACGGTGCCGGTGGCGCCGGGGGCCGGGGCCTTGAGGGTGAGGGCGGGCTTGACGGTGGGCTTGGCGGCCGGGGCGATCGCCTGGAGGACGGCGGAGCCGAGGGCCGGGACGGGGACGGTGAGCTTGCCGGCGGCCGAGGAGCGGAGCAGCGCGGTGCCTCCGTAGAGGGTGCGGTACTGCGCGCCGGCCGGGGCGTCGAGCTCGATGGTGCGGGGCTCGGCGGCGTTGTTGGCCGCGACCAGGTACTCGGTGCGCGTGCGGGTGTCGGTGCGGGCGAAGGCGTAGGCCGAACCGTCGGAGAAACGTTCACTCTGGACGCCGTCCCGAAGGGCCGGGTGGTCCTTGGTCAGCTTCGCGAGAGCACTGATCTGCTTGTAGAGCGGGTGCTCCGGATCGTAAGCATCGCTCGCGTGTGTGCGCACCGTTCCGAGCTGGTCGTCGTCCAGGTAGTCGGCCGCCCGGGAGGCGAAGAGGGGCTGGCGGGCGTCCTTGTCGCCGCCCGCGCCGGTGAACCCCTGCTCGTCGCCGGAGTAGATCACCGGATTGCCCCGGGACAGGAACATCAGCTCGTTGGCCAGCCGGTACCGGTCCAGCAGCTCCTGCTCCCCCGCCCCCGGCCGGTCCTGCTTCAGGAAGGTCCCGAAGCGGCCCATGTCGTGGTTGCCGAGGAAGGTGACCTGCTCGTAGGCGTTCGCCTTGTCGGTGGTGTACCGGTAGTCGTCGCCGAAGACGGAGGCCAGCCGGCCGGCCTCCGCGCCCTGGGCGGCGTACGAGCGGATCGCCTCCTGGAGCGGGAAGTCGAGGGTGGCGTCCAGCCGGCCCCGGGTCACGTACGGGGAGGTGATCGCGGTGTCGGCGGAGTAGACCTCGCCGAACATGAAGAAGTCCTTGCGGCCCTGCCGGGCGGCGTACGCGTCGAGGGCGGTGGCCCACTGGGTCCAGAAGCCGGTGTCGACGTGCTTGACGGTGTCGACGCGGAAGCCGTCCACGTCGAACTCCTCGACCCACTTCTCGTAGATCTTCTCCATCCCCTCCACCACCTCGGGACGCTCGGTCCACAGGTCGTCGAGGCCGAAGAAGTCACCCTGGTCGGAGGATTCGCCGGCGAAGGTGGAGTCGCCCCGGTTGTGGTACATCGTCGGGTCGTTGAGCCAGGCCGGGACCTTCAGGTTCTTCTTCGCCGCGGGGACGAAGGGGGTGCGGGGGAAGGAGTCGGTGTCGGTCTTGGGGAAC
The DNA here is from genome assembly GCF_056428985.1 of Streptomyces sp. CA189. NCBI lineage: Bacteria > Bacillati > Actinomycetota > Actinomycetes > Kitasatosporales > Streptomycetaceae > Streptomyces > Streptomyces sp. CA189. Next base: position 34,326 of record NZ_JBWJVM010000083.1, read on the forward strand.
TTGCCCTTCCCCCCGGCGTAGTCCGCGTCCTGGAACGGCTCCCCGTCCTTGGTCAGGTACGGGAAGGCGCCCTTGGACAGGTACCCGTAGGACGCCTCCCGGTAGTCGACGACGTCGGCGGTGTGGTTGGTGATGACGTCGAAGAAGACCTTCATCCCCTTCCCGTGCGCCTTGTCGATCAGCCGCTCCAGATCGGCGTTGGTCCCGAAGTGCGGGTCGACCTGGGTGAAGTCGGTGATCCAGTACCCGTGGTAGCCGGCCGAGGCGTCCTTGCCCGCCCCCTGCACCGGCTGGTTCTTGAAGATCGGCGCCATCCAGATGGCCGTGGTGCCGAGCCCCTTGATGTAGTCCAGCCGGTCGGTGATCCCCTTGAGGTCCCCGCCCTGGTAGAAGCCCTTGTCCGTCGGGTCCAGGCCGGTCTCCAGCCGGGAACCGGTCAGCCCGCCCCGGTCGTTGCGCGGGTCGCCGTTCGCGAACCGGTCCGGGAGCACGAAGTAGAACTGCTCCCTGGTCAGGTCGTGCCGCGCGGACTCGGCGGCCAGCTTGGCGTCCGAGGGCGGGGCCGGTGGCGCCTTGGCGGCGGCCGCCGCGGCGGCGGGCAGGGCGGGCAGGAGCGTCACGGCCAGGGTGGCGGCGAGCACTCCCGCGGCGCCGGCGAGGGCGGGGCGTATCAAGGCGGATCTCCTCGGGTGCGGGACGGGGTGGGGCGGGAGGGTCAGTTGCGCCAGGTGTCGGTCAGCGTGACCTTGCCGTTGGCGGGGACGGTGGCGGAGCGGTTGGCTCCGCTCTCCCAGGTGACGTTCCCGGCGGCGTCCTTGCGGACGTACTTGTACGCGAAGACCGTGCCGGGCGGGAGCGTGACGTCGAGCTTCCAGACGGGGTAGGCGGCCGGGTCGAGCTTGAGCGCGGCGCCGGTGTTCCAGCTGCCGAGCTCGGCGCGGTCACCGGTGACGTAGATGTTCTGGCCGACGACGGTGGTGGCGTTGACGGCGAAGGAAGCACCGGCGGTGGCGGTGGGAGTCGGGGTGGGGGTGGGACTAGCGGTCGGGCTCGGGGTGGAGGTGGCGCCGCACCCGCGGGCGCCCACGTGCAGGGCGACGGCCGTCCCGGCCCCGAGGGTGGCGGTGAACCGCCCGGCGGAGTCGACGGTCACCGTGCGGCCGCTCTGCACGTCGCAGTAGTCGCCGCCCGCGAGGGAGGTCTGGAACGTCCGGGTCAGCGCCGAACCCTCGTGGTTGATCGCCACGTACGCCTTGGTTCCGCGGCCGAAGGCGACTTGATCTCCACCGTTGTCCCACCAGTCGGTGACGGCCTGGCCGCGCGCGGAGTTGCGGAAGCCGACCATGGAGGAGATCTCCCGCCAGGCGTGCTGGCACTTCCAGCCGTCGGCGTAACAGGCGCTCACCGCACCGCCGTTGGGCGGGCCGGCATCGCGGTCGGTCCACTCGTAGCCGGAGTGTACGTCGGGCGAGCCGTAGGGCCACGCGAGCATGAAGACGCTGGCGAGGGTGTAGGCGGACCCGTCCTTGTAGCTGAGGGTGTCGCCGCCGCGCTCGGTGTCGTGGTTGTCGACGAAGACGGCGGACTGGCCGGAGGGCATGTGCCCCCACGCCTCCCCGAAGTTCTTCAGGTAGGCGAGGTTCTCGCCCTGGAAGACCCGCTTGAGGTCCCGCGCGTAGCGGAACTCCTGCACGTCCCCGCTCCCGAGGTACTCGCTCGGCGAGACCGCCTCGCCCGCCCCGTGGATCGCCTCCAGCTTCCAGTAAGCGTTCGGGTTCGACATCCGCGACTTGATGTTGGCGAGGTCGGCGGCGGGCATGTGCTTGGCGGCGTCGATCCGGAAGCCGTCGACGCCGAGGGTGAGCAGGTCGTTGAGGTAGCCGGCGATGCGGCCGCGCACGTAGTCCTCACTCGTGTCCAGGTCGGCGAGCTGCACGAGCTCGCAGTTCTGGACGTTCCCGCGATCGTTGTAGTTCGATATCGAGGACCGGCAGTCGTCCATGTCGCCGCCGGAGTAGATGCCCGGGTAGTTGTACTTCGTGTACGAACTCCCGCCCGTCCCGGTCCCGTCTCCCGCCGCCATGTGGTTGATGACGGAGTCGGCGACGACCTTCACACCGGCGGCGTGACAGGCGTCGACCATGGCCTTGAAGGCGGTACGGTCACCCAGCCGCCCGGCGATCTTGTAGCTGACGGGCTGGTACGAGGTCCACCACTGGGCCCCCTGGATGTGCTCCTGCGGGGGCGACACCTGGACGTAGCCGTACCCGGCGGGCCCGAGGCTCTCCCCGCAGGCCTTGCCCACGGCATCGAACCGCCACTCGAACATGACGGCGGTGACGTCCTTCTCACCAGGGGCGGCGGCGCGCGCCTCGGGAGCGGGCCCCCCGACGACGGCCAAGGCGGCCACGGCGGTGACGGCGGATACGGAGAGCAGCGCGGCGGCGGCTCTGACGGCGCGAGCACGGGTTGACATGCGGTGTTCCTCCTGGCGGAGAGGCACGGACCGGGTGGGGACCGGTCACGGCCGAGTTGGGGATTGCAGCGACCGTAGGTGCCAGGCGGAACCGCTGCAAGACCTTGCGCAAGAGATTGCAGAATTGTTTCCGGACGGGGTCGGGGGGCGGCGGGTGCTGCGGGCCGGTCGGTGGCTGCGTGGAGTGCCGGGCGGCGTCCCGGCAGTCGAGCGTCCTTCCGTGGTGGGACGGTCCGTCAAGGGC